>NZ_JBHTBJ010000008.1:0-254998 GCF_042664765.1 Paractinoplanes rhizophilus
CCGCCTGCACGGCGAGCTCGGACACGTCCCGCCCGCCGAACACGAGGCACTACACGCGATGACCCAGCCGGTCACCGCACCCCTGAAAACCAGCTAACCAACTCTCCACCAAACCCGGGGCTTGACATGGTCGCCGGTTGCCTCGGTCGCGCGTGGTCGCCGGTTGCTTGGGTCGTGCGTGGTCGGCGTGGGTGTCGGCGGTTGCCGGGGCGTTGCCGGGGTCGTGTGTGGTCGCCGTGGGTGCGGCCGGTTGCGGGCGGCTCGCCACGGCGCTGGACGGGGTGCCGGCCGGGTCGCACGCCGCCGTGCCGGTGGTGGCCGCGTTCTCCGGCGTCGGCTCGTCCCGGGTGCCGCGGCGCGCTGATCTTGATGAGCTGCGGTTGCGGCCCGACGGGAACTCTTCAACCTTGGCCATCCGTGATCAACTATCGTCGGACATAACCGATATTCCCGGCAGCCGTCCCATGTGATGGGCGGGTCGTCCCATGCTTCGTGACACCCGGCCAGTATGCGGGAACGTGTCCTGCTGGCTGGACCCGGCCGCCGGATGGTGGGATCCCGGAGCGGGTCCGCGCGACCGGCAGCACCCAGCGCCGCCCACCCACGCCTCCGGGCCGTGGAAGCCCCAGCTCCTCGCCGGCGATCACCGCAAGCCCCATTTTGATCACGAGTCGTGGCGCCCACAGTCCATCCCCCGCCCCCGCACTTGGGTGGGGCCGAGTAGAGCAGGTGGGTGCGACAAGAATTCGTCGCTGTCCACAGAGGGCCGGGCGGGCGCGTCGGACCCGACTCCGAATGGTCTCTAGGTCGCTGCGCCGGTCGTCGCCGGGCTCGCGCCGAGCAGGATGTCGTGGTCGATGTGCTCGCCGGACAACGTCACCCGGGCCGCCACCGGCGCGTGGCCGCTCGCGGCGACCGTGTAGACGCCGGGCGGGAGGTCGCGTAGCTCGTACCGGCCCTCGTCGTCGGTGATGGTGGAGCCGGCCACCTCGCCGGCCTGGTCGACCGCCATCACCGACGCCTCGGGGATCGGACGGCCGGAGCGGACTGCGCGGACGATCCCGGTCAGCGTGGTGCCGATGGTGAGAGCCAGGTCGGCCTGGCGGGAGCGGCCGGGGGCGATGATGCGGGTCGCCGGGCGGGCGTGCTCGGCGGTCGCGGTGAGCATGTAGTCGGCCTGGTCGAGCCCGGAGAGCCGGTAGCGGCCGTCGGCGCCCGTGGTCGCGGTGGCCACCACCGTGCCGGCCAGGTCGGTGAGGGTGACCGCGGCATTCCGGACCGGGCGGGACTGCCGGTCGGTGATGCGGCCCTCGATCCGGCCGGCACCGGCCAGCGACAGCACCCGGCGGATCTCGCCCACGCCCGCGTTGACCAGCACGGCGGCGGGCTGGTGGTCGTCGGCGGCGCAGATCAGCATGAAGGCGCCGCCGGTCGGCAGCGACAGCCGGAACTCGCCGTCCCCGGCCGTGGTGGCGTGCGCGATCTGCCCGCCCGCGAACTCGGCCACGGTGACGGTGGCGCCGGCCAGCGGATTGCCATCCGGCCCGTCGACGCGACCGCTGATCACCGGGCCGGCGGTTGGCGCGGATGCCGGTTCGGCGGGCGGCGTCGGGCCGGACTTGTGGTCGGTCGGCATGGTGCTCGCTCCAGCTGCGAAGGCGGCGGACTCCGCCGCGGGAACTTTCGGCTCGGCATGGGTCGGCACCGCCCGCTCGCGGTCCGTTGTGGACGGAGCCGATTTTTTGTCGTACCCGGCTGCTTCACTGGGCCCACCCAAACGGGCGGGGGAGGCGGCGGCGCCAGCGGGGGATGCAGCGGCGCCAGCGGGAGAGGTGGCGGCGCCAGCGGGAGAGGTGGCGGCGCCAGCGGGAGAGGTGGCGGCGCCAGCGGGGGAGGCGGCGGCGCCAGCGGGGGAGGCGGCGGCGCCAGCGGGGGAGGCGGCGGCGCCAGCGGGGGAGGCGGCGGCGCCAGCGGGGGAGGCGGCGGCGCCGGCCGGGCGGAGTGGGATCTGCGGGAGCAGGAGGAACAGGACGAACGCGACGATCAGAATCGCGGCGGCGATCAGGAAGATGTGGTCCATCGTGGTCGAGAACGCGGCGCGGAACGGGTGGGCCACGGCCGCCGGGGCGTGGTTGAGGAACGAAGTGTCGTCCAGTGAGGACGCGGTGACGCGATCGCCCTGCAGCTTGGTGAACAGGATGGACAGGAAGATCGCGGTGCCGGCGGTCGCGCCCATCTGGCGGAAGAACGTCGCGGAAGCGGTGGCCACGCCGATCTCGGCGGGTTCCATGGCGTTCTGCACGGCCAGGGTGATCGGCTGGAGCACAAAACCAAGACCAAGACCAAAAACGGCCATGAACAATCCCGTACGCCAGAAAGGCGTGCCGACGCCGAGGGTGGCGAGCAGGGCGAGCCCGGCGACCATGAGCGAGGCCCCGCCGATGGGGTAGGGCTTGTACTGGCCGGTGCGGCTGATGAGCCGGCCGGAGACGAGCGAGCCGAGCATGATGCCGGCGGTCAGCGGCAGGAGCTGCAGGCCCGACTCGGTGGGGGTGGCGCCGCGGACGATCTGGAGATAGAGCGGCAGCAGGGCCAGGCCGCCGAACATGCCCATGCCGATGACGAAACCGCCGGCCGAGGTGAGGGCGAAGGTCGGGTTGCGGAAGAAGCGCAGCGGGATCAGCGCCTCCTCGCCCATCACGGCCTCGGTGAGCAGGAACAGAACCAGGCCGAAGGCCCCGGCCGCGTAGCAGATCAGCGAGCCGGCCGAGGCCCAGCCCCAGCCACGTCCCTGCTCGGCGACGGTGAGCAGGGGCACCAGGCAGACGCAGATGGTGACCGCGCCCCACCAGTCGATCCGGTGGTCGCGGCGGCGGTGCGGCAGGCGCAGGACCCGGGCGACCACCAGCAGGGCGACCACGCCGATCGGGACGTTCACCAGGAACACCCAGCGCCAGCCGGCGATGCCCAGGATCTCGTCGGCGCCGGCGAAGAAGCCGCCGATGACCGGGCCGAGGACGCTGGACATGCCGAAGACGGCCAGGAAATAGCCCTGGTAGCGCGGGCGGTCGCGGGCCGGCACGACGTCGGCGATGATGGCCAGGGCCAACGAGAACAGGCCGCCCGCGCCGAGGCCCTGCACGGCCCGGCAGCCCGCCAGCACGTACATCGAGGTGGCGAACGAGCAGGCGGCCGAGCCGAGCACGAAGATGGTGATGGCGGCCAGGAAGAACCGCTTGCGGCCGTAGATGTCGGAGAGCTTGCCGTACAGCGGGGTCGAGATGGTCGCGGTGATCAGGTACGCGGTGGTGACCCAGGCCTGCATCGACAGCCCGTGCAGATCGTCGCCGATGGTGCGGATCGCCGACGCCACGATCGTCTGGTCGAGCGCGGCGAGGAACATGCCGAGCATCAGGCCGGCGAGCACCTCGAGGATCTGGCGGTGACTGAGTTGCGATGACCCGGTTGACCCCACCTAGTCGCAACGATGCATTGTGCGGTTACGACGTGTACGCGCCGTCGTTCAGATCCTCGAGCAGGGTGGGGTGGGTGGGCTTCCAGCCGAGGGTCTGCTGGGTGTAGCCGCTCTCGACCGGCATGTCCAAAGCGAAGAACATGGCCAGCCACTCGAAATGCTCCGCCGGGACCTGCTCGACCGGGAGGCCGGTGGCGCGGCCGATCGCCGCGGCGATCTCGCGGGTGGGTACGCCCTCGTCGGCGATGGCGTGCCAGACCGAACCGGGGGTGGCCTGCTCGACGACGAGCCGGAGCAGGGCGGCAGCGTCCAGCACGTGGACGGCCGGCCAGCGGTTGCCGCCGTCGCCGGGGTAGCCGCTCACGCCGGTGCGCCGGGCGATGTCGACCAGGGTGGCGACGAAGCCGTGGTCGCCGCGGCCGTGCACGGTGGGGGCGAAACGCACGACAGCGGATCGGACTCCGCGTTCGGCGAGGGCGAGGGTGGCGGCCGCGCTGGCCGTCCGGGGGTGTGAGCCGGCATCGGGCCGGTCGCGCTCGGTAGCGGCGCGGCCGGTCGTGAGGCCGACCACGCCCGAGGCGATGACGAACGGCTTGCCGGTGCCTTGGAACACCTCGCCGATCGCGTCGATCACGGCGCGGTCGGTCTCGGCGCCGGCGGCGATGCCGGCCGGCGAGAAGTCGTGCTTGTAGCCCAGGTGGACCACGCCGTCCGAGTCGGCCGCGGCGGCGCGCAGGCCGTCGAGGTCGTCCAGGTCGCCGCGGCGGGCCTCGGCGCCGAGCGCTTCCACCTTGGCGGCGGACGCGTCCGAGCGGGCCAGGCCGACCACCTGGTGGCCGGCCTTGAGCAGCTCGGCGACGGTGGGCGAGCCGATCCAGCCGGATGCGCCGGTGACGAAGACGCGCATGTCGAACCTCCAGTGATGTCACTTGCTGACATCGCCACGCTAGCACAACCATGTCACTGTGTGACATGACTAGAATCATGGCGTGGGACGGTGGGAGGGTGACGCGGCGGGCCGCCTGCGGGAGGCCGCGATGAAGCTGTACGGCGAGCGCGGCTACGACCAGACGACGGTGGCCGACATCGCGGCCGAGGCCGGTCTGACCGCGCGCACCTTCTTCCGGCACTACGCCGACAAGCGCGAGGTGCTGTTCGCGGGGTCCGACCTGTTGCTCGCCGGGATGGTGCAGGCGCTGGAGGCGACGCCGGCGTCCGAGGGGCCGATGCGGGCGGTAGCGGCGTCGCTGGCGGCGGCGAGCGAGGCGGTGGGCCGCGACCGGGCGTTCTCGCGGCGGCGGCGGGCGTTGATCGAGGCGAACGCGGAGCTGCGCGAGCGCGAGCTCATCAAGATGGCGACCATCGCCGAGGCGCTGCGCGACGGGCTGCGCCGGCGCGGGGTTCCGGCGGCCGACGCCAGCCTGGCGGCCGAGGCGGGGATCGCGGTGTTCCGGGTCGCCTGGGAGCAGTGGACGAGTGGCCCGGACGACCGGGATCTGGGGGCGATCATGCGCGAGACGATCGAGCGGCTCACGGTCGTCACTGCCGACCACTGACCCGGAAGCGGCCGACGGTCCGGGCCACGCACCCGGCCGGTGCGTGGCCCAGGGGACTGCCGTATTTGCGGTTGTGAACCGGCGGAGCCGTACGATATCTGGGTTTTTATTCGGGAACGCGGCGGTAGGCGCCGTCGGAAGCGCTGGTGGCCATCGATGCGTAGGCCCGCAGGGCCGCGGAGACCGGGCGGGTGCGATCGGCCGGCGTGTAGGGCTTCGGGCGGCGCTCCTGCGCGTGGCGGCGCTGGGCCAGGGTCTCGTCGTCGACGTTGAGCGTGATGCCGCGGCCGGGGATGTCGATGGTGATCTCGTCGCCGGTCTCGACCAGGGCGATGAGGCCGCCGGATGCTGCCTCGGGGGAGATGTGGCCGATCGAGAGGCCGCTGGTGCCGCCGGAGAAGCGGCCGTCGGTGATCAGCGCGCAGGCTTTGCCCAGGCCACGGCCCTTGAGGAAGCTCGTGGGATAGAGCATCTCCTGCATGCCGGGGCCGCCGCGCGGGCCCTCGTAGCGGATCACCACGACGTCACCCTCGACCACCTGCTTGCCGAGGATGCCCTCGACGGCGGCGTCCTGCGACTCGAAGACGCGGGCCGGGCCGGTGAACTTCCACAGGCTCTCGTCGACGCCGGCGGTCTTGACCACGCAGCCGTCGGGGGCGAGGTTGCCGAAGAGGATGGCCAGGCCGCCGTCGACCGTGTAGGCGTGGTCGACGCTGCGGATGCAGCCGTTCTCGGCGTCGGTGTCGAGCGTCGCCCAGCGGTTTTCCGTGCTGAACGGCTGGGTGGTGCGGACGCCGCCGGGCGCCGCGTGGAACAGCTCCAGCGCCGCCGGGCTCGGGTTTCCGCCGCGGATGTCCCAGTCGCCCAGCCAGTCGGACAAATCGGGTGAATGCACCGCGCGCACGTCGGTCTTGAGCGCGCCACCGCGGTGCAGCTCGCCGAGCAGCGCGGGGATGCCGCCGGCCCGGTGCACGTCCTCCATGTGGTATTTCACGCTGTTGGGCGCGACCTTGGACAGGCACGGCACCCGGCGGGAGATCGCGTCGATGTCGGCCACGCTGAAGTCGAGCTCGGCCTCGCGCGCCGCGGCCAGCAGGTGCAGCACCGTGTTGGTCGAGCCGCCCATCGCCACGTCGAGGGCCACCGCGTTCTCGAAGGCCGAGCGGTTGGCGATGTTGCGCGGCAGGACGGACTCGTCGTCCTTCTCGTAGTAGTCCTTGGCGATCTCGACGATCAGCTTGCCGGCCTGCTCGAACAGGGCGCGGCGGGAGGCATGCGTGGCCAGCGTCGAGCCGTTGCCCGGCAGGGCCAGGCCGATCGCCTCGGTCAGGCAGTTCATCGAGTTGGCCGTGAACATGCCGGAGCAGGAGCCGCAGGTCGGGCAGGCCGAGCGCTCGATGGCGCCGAGCTGCTCGTCGGTGACCGCCTCGTTGGCGCTCGCGCTCATCGCGTCGATCAGGTCGAGCTTTTCGTGCACGATGCCCTCGATGGCGACCGTCTTGCCGGCCTCCATCGGGCCGCCGCTGACGAAGACCGTCGGGATGTTGAGCCGCAGGGCGGCGATCAGCATGCCGGGAGTGATCTTGTCGCAGTTCGAGATGCAGACCAGGGCGTCGGCGCAGTGCGCGTTCACCATGTACTCCACCGCGTCGGCGATCAGCTCGCGGCTGGGCAGCGAATAGAGCATGCCGCCGTGGCCCATCGCGATGCCGTCGTCCACGGCGATGGTGTTGAACTCGCGCCCGACGCCGCCGGCGTCGGCGACCGCGTCGGCGACGATCCCGCCGAGGTCCTTGAGGTGCACGTGACCCGGTACGAACTGGGTGTAACTGTTGGCAATCGCCACGATGGGCTTGCCGAAGTCGTCGTCGGTCATGCCGGTGGCGCGCCAGAGGGCACGCGCGCCGGCCATGGTCCGCCCGTGGGTCGAGGTCCGGGAACGCAGGTCAGGCATCCCCTCATAGTGCCACCGAGGTCCGGCGGAAATGCCAGTGGCGTCCACGACTCGGGATTTGAGAGGTACCCAAAAACATCGACATCCGGCACAGTGTTTCCGTGCAATCACCGTCCGGCGTGGAGCTTGCCGGGGTCGTCGGCCTTCTGGTCACCGTCCCGGCCGTGGCCGTGCTGGGCAATTCGGGCCGCAAGCACACCGGCGCGGCCCGCCGGGCGCACCTCATCCTGGCGCTCGGCGGCGCGGTGGTCACCGCCGCGGCGCTGGCCGGCGCGCTGAGCGCTCTGCTCAGCGACGCGTCGCCGCCGCGGATCGGCCTCGGCTCGGCCGTGGGCATCAGCACCGGGATCGGCACGCTCGCCCTGCTGATCGGCACCGCCATGCTGCCGGGCGCGGCCGAGAGCCCGGGCGCGGCCGTGCGCCATCTGCTCGACGGCCTGGTGATGGCGGCCGCCGTCTGGTTCATCGGCTGGGTGCTGCTGACCGAGCCGACCAGCCTCCTCGGCGATTCCGCCCCGATGGCCTGCGCGTCGCTGCTCATCCCGACCGCGCTGTTGTGCATCTCGCTGGGGCTGACCATCGTGCTCGCGCTGCACGCGCACCGGCCGCGGCTGACCACCGTCCGGGTGGCCACCGGGGTGACGGTCGTGGCCGCCGCGGCGATCGCCATCAGTGGCGGCATCTGTCAGGGTCGCGACAGCTGGGTGCTGAGCGGCTCGCTGCTGCTGCCGGTCGGGCTGTTCCTGATCGCGCACGCGGTGCGGGCGGCCGACCAGCCGGTCGAGGTGGTCGGCGACCTCAGCGAGCGCGGCACGGCGTACGCGGTGGTCCCGATGGTGGCGATGGTCTCGGCGCTCGGCATGCACCTGTCCCGCGGCGGCGCCTTCGGCTTCTACGCCTTCCTCGGCGTCAGCGTCCAGGGCTTCGCGCTGGTCGGCCGGCAGTATCTGGCGCTCGGCGACGTCCGGCGGTTCACGCTGAAGCTGCGGCAGAGCGAGGCGCACTTCCGCGAGCTCGCGCACACCGACCCGCTCACCCGGCTGGCCAACCGGCGGGGCCTGCAGCGGGCGCTGCGCGACGGCAAGTGCCCCGACGAGCCGCTGGTCCTGGTCGGCATCGACCTCGACGGCTTCAAGACGGTCAACGACATGCGCGGCCACGACGTCGGCGACGCGGTGCTGGCCGAGGTCGGCGAGCGGCTGCGGCGCAACCTGCTCGACGGGGACGTGGCGGCGCGGCTGGGCGGCGACGAGTTCGCCGTGCTCATGCACGGCACGGCCGACGAAGCGATGCTCACCGCGCACCGGCTGCTGGCGGTGCTGGGCGAGCCGTACGAGGTCGACGGCGGCCCGGTGTTCCTGTCCGCCAGCCTCGGCGTGGCCGACACCGGCGAGCTCATCCGCGACGCCGACCTGGCGCTGCGCTACGCCAAGCAGCGCGGGAAGAACCGCGTGGAGCGCTATCAGGCCCGCTACGACGAGCTGCTGCGCCGCCGCGGCACGCTGGCGAACGAGCTGCGCCACGCGATCGACCGCGACCAGCTGCGGCTGGTCTTCCAGCCGGTGGTGGCGCTGCCCTCGATGCGCCCGGTCGGCGCCGAGGCGCTGCTGCGCTGGCATCACCCGACGCTCGGCGCGGTGCGGCCGGACGAGTTCATCCCGGTCGCCGAGGAGGCCGGCCTGATCAACCGGATCGGCTCGTGGGTGCTCGCGCAGGCCTGCGAGCAGCTCGCCGACTGGCTGGCCAAGGGGCACGACGTCTGGGTCTCGGTCAACCTGTCGCCCAAGGAGCTGCACGCGGCCGACTACGCGGGCCAGGTCGCCGACGTGCTGGCCGAGCACGCGGTGCCGGCCCAGCGGCTGGTGCTCGAGGTGACCGAGCACGCGGTGGCCACCGACATGGAGGAGCTGATCGGCCGGCTCACCGAGCTGCGGGCCACCGGCGTACGGGTGGCGCTCGACGACTTCGGCGCCGGGTACTCGTCGCTCGGGCAGCTGCGGACGCTTCCGGTGGACATTCTCAAGATCGATCACGCGCTGGTGGCGGAGCCGGAATCGCGTACCGGCACGGCCGCCCCGCTCGTCGACGTGGTGGTGCGCCTCGGTCACCGGCTCGGGCTCGAGGTGCTGGCCGAGGGGATCGGCACGCCGGCGCAGCGGGCCGCGGTCGAGGAGGCGGGCTGCCGGCTCGGCCAGGGCTCGCTGTTCGGCTGGGGGGTGCCGGCCGAGCACCTCGAGGCGCAGCTCGACAGCCTGCGGACCGGGTCGCCGCGGCCGATGCCGGTGCCGCGCAACGACCCGCCGGTGAGCGGCGCGCCGCGCAGCCAGGTGGTCACGCTCGGGCCCGGAATGAAGCAGCTCAGGGCCGTCCTGCCGACCGATCCCGCGTTCGGGGCACTCGTGGGTGATCAAAATGTGGGATCAGTTGACTCGCCGAGTGAGATGGGGCAACCTTAGGCGCATGTGCTTCGCGTCCCGAGTACTTATGTGAGCGCACTCCCAGATCGTTGGAGAGTGCGCTAGGTCCCGTGCTTCAGGCACGAGGGCCTTTTTTGTTGCTCAAGTAACGACGGACGACCATCCCGAGAAGGTTCGATAAGCCATGACGAGACCCACTCCCGAGACTCTCGCTAACCGAGCCAACCCGGCCACCGTCGCGGCGGCCACCGCTGCGCCGGCCGTAGCCTCCCCGGTGCCGACCTCCGGCGCCGGCGCTCTCGTTCGGTCGCTCGAGGCGCTCGGGGTCGAGGTCGCGTTCGGCATTCCCGGCGGGGCGATCCTGCCGGCGTACGACCCGCTCTACGACTCGAAGGTGCGCCACATCCTGGTGCGCCACGAGCAGGGCGCGGGCCACGCGGCGACGGGCTACGCGCAGGCCACCGGCAAGGTCGGCGTCTGCATCGCGACCAGCGGCCCGGGCGCGACCAACCTGGTGACGCCGATCGCCGACGCGTACATGGACTCGGTGCCGATCGTCGCGATCACCGGCCAGGTGGCGCGGCCGGCGATCGGCACGGACGCCTTCCAGGAGGCGGACATCCAGGGCATCACGCTGCCGATCACCAAGCACAACTTCCTGGTGCAGGACGCCGAGGAGATCCCGCGGATCCTCGCCGAGGCGTTCCACCTGGCGGCCACCGGCCGGCCCGGCCCGGTCCTGGTCGACATCCCCAAGGACGTGCTGCAGGCGCAGACCACGTTCGCCTGGCCGCCGACCCTCGACCTGCCCGGCTACCGCCCGACCCTGCACCCGCACGGCAAGCAGATCCGCGAGGCGGCCCGGCTGATCGCCGCGGCCAAGCGCCCGGTGCTGTACGTCGGCGGCGGCGTGCTCAAGGCCGGCGCCACCGACGGGCTGCGCAAGCTGGCCGAGCTCACCGGCATCCCGGTGATCACCACGCTGATGGCGCTCGGCGCGTTCCCCGACTCGCACCCGCAGCACCTGGGCATGCCCGGCATGCACGGCACGGTCCCGGCGGTCTACGCGCTGCAGAAGTCGGACCTATTGATCACCCTGGGCGCCCGCTTCGACGACCGGGTCACCGGCAAGCTCGACTCGTTCGCCCCGGACGCCAAGGTCGTGCACGCCGACATCGACCCGGCCGAGATCGGCAAGAACCGGCACGCCGACGTCCCGATCGTGGGCGACGCGCGGCACGTGATCGACGAGCTGATCGCGGCGGTCTCGGCCACGGCCGGCGGCGCCGCCCAGTACGAGTCGTGGTGGGCCACGCTGAACGAGCTGCGCGAGCGCTACCCGCTGGGCTACGAGGAGCCGACCGACGGCTCGCTGGCCCCACAGTACGTGATCGAGCGGATCGGCGAGCTGGTCGGCTCGGACGCGATCTACGTGGCTGGCGTCGGGCAGCACCAGATGTGGGCCTCGCAGTTCATCAAGTACGAGAAGCCCGGCACCTGGCTCAACTCCGGCGGCGCCGGCACGATGGGCTACGCGGTGCCGGCCGCGATGGGCGCCAAGGTGGGTCAGCCCGACACGGCGGTCTGGGCGATCGACGGCGACGGCTGCTTCCAGATGACCAACCAGGAACTCGCCACCTGCGCGCTGGAAGGCATCCCGGTCAAGATCGCGGTCATCAACAACGGCAACCTCGGCATGGTCCGGCAGTGGCAGACGCTGTTCTACGAGGGCCGCTACTCCAACACCGAGCTGGGCACGCACAAGCACCGCATCCCCGATTTCGTGAAGCTGGCCGAGGCGCTCGGCTGCGTGGGGCTGCGCTGCGAGTCCAAGGCGGACGTTGACAAGATCATCAAGCAGGCCATGGAGATCAACGATGCCCCCGTGGTCATCGACTTCACCGTCGGCAAGGACGCCATGGTCTGGCCCATGGTCGCGGCCGGCACCAGCAACGACGAGATCATGTTCGCCCGGGACGTGCGTCCCAACTTCGACGAGGACGACCTGTGATGAACAAGCACACGCTTTCCGTGCTGGTCGAGAACAAGCCCGGTGTGCTGGCGCGGGTCAGCGGGCTCTTCTCGCGGCGAAGCTTCAACATCGACTCCCTGGCGGTGGGCGAGACGGAGAACCCGGACGTCTCCCGCATCACGATCGTGGTCAACGCCGACTCCTCACCCCTGGAGCAGGTGACCAAGCAGCTCAACAAGCTGGTGAACGTCCTGAAGATCGTGGAGCTGGATCCGCAGCAGTCGGTCCAGCGGGAGCTTCTGCTGGTCAAGGTGCGCGCCGATCGCGCGCAGCGGAACCAGGTCCTCGAGACGGTCGAGCTGTTCCGGGCGAAGGTGATCGACGTCGCTCCGGACACCCTCACCATCGAGGCGACGGGTAACCCCGACAAACTGGACGCGTTGCTGCGCGACCTCGAGCCGTACGGCATCAAAGAGATGGTGCAGTCGGGCCTGGTGGCCATCGGCCGCGGCTCCCGCTCCATCACAACTGGCCCGGCGCTGCGCGCCGCCTGAAATCCGAAGGAAAGAAATGACCGCGGAAGTTTTCTACGACGACGACGCCGACCTGTCGATCATCCAGGGCAAGAAGGTCGCCGTGATCGGCTACGGCAGCCAGGGGCACGCGCACTCGCTGTCGCTGCGTGACTCGGGCGTCGAGGTGGTCGTCGGCCTGCAGGAGGGCTCGAAGAGCCGGGCCAAGGCCGAGGAGCAGGGCCTGCAGGTCAAGACCCCGGCCGAGGCGTCCGCCTGGGCCGACGTGATCATGCTGCTCGCGCCGGACACCGCGCAGCGCAAGGTCTACGCCGAGTCGATCGCCCCGCACCTGAGCGCCGGCAAGGCGCTGTTCTTCGGCCACGGCCTCAACATCCGGTTCGAGCTGATCAAGCCGCCGGCCGACGTGACGGTCGCGATGGTCGCCCCCAAGGGCCCCGGTCACCTGGTGCGCCGCCAGTACGTGGACGGCAAGGGCGTGCCGTGCCTGGTGGCGGTCGAGCAGGACCCGACCGGCCAGGGCCTGGCGCTCGCGCTCTCCTACGCGAAGGCGATCGGCGGCTCGCGCGCCGGCGTCATCAAGACCACCTTCAGGGAGGAGACCGAGACCGACCTCTTCGGCGAGCAGGCCGTGCTCTGCGGCGGCACCGCGGCCCTGGTGCAGACCGGCTTCGAGGTGCTGACCGAGGCGGGTTACGCCCCCGAGATCGCGTACTTCGAGTGCCTGCACGAGCTCAAGCTGATCGTCGACCTGATGTACGAGGGCGGCATCTCCCGGATGCGCTACAGCGTCTCGGACACCGCCGAGTTCGGCGACTACGTCAGCGGCCCGCGCGTGATCAACGCGGAGACCAAGGCCGAGATGAAGCGGATCCTGGCCGACATCCAGTCCGGCGAGTTCACCCGCCAGCTGATCGAGGACGACGACAACGGCCGCCCGCTGCTGACCAAGTACCGCGAGCAGGGCGCCAACCACCCGATCGAGATCACCGGCCGCAAGCTGCGCGGCATGATGAGCTGGGTCGACCGCCCGATCACCGAGACCGCCTGATCACCAGACCGCCTGATCACCGAGACCGCCTGATCACCGAGACCGCCTGATCACCGAGACCGCCTGATCACTCGCGCCGACGGCGCCCGCTTCCCCTGGGAGCCGGGCGCCGTCGCCTTTTCCGAATGTGACTCCGATCACATACCGATGACACGGCGGCGGGGATTCACGGCACGATACTGGTGCCGCGAACCGGATGGAGGCGCATTGACTCCCGTCGTTCTGATCGCCGAGGAACTCGCCCCGTCCGCCATTGATGTGCTTGCCTGTGATTTCGACGTCCGTCACGTCGACGGCACCGATCGCCCGGCCCTGCTCGAGGCCGTGGCCGAGGCCGACGCGCTGATCGTGCGCAGCGCCACCCGGGTCGACGCCGAGGTGATCCGCGCCGCTGACGGGCTCAAGGTGATCGCCCGGGCCGGCGTCGGGCTCGACAACGTCGAGGTGCCGGTCGCCACCGCCCGCGGGGTCATGGTGGTCAACGCGCCGACCAGCAACATCGTCTCGGCCGCCGAGCAGGCGATCGCGCTGCTGCTCTCGGTCGCCCGGCACACCGCCAGCGCGAGCGCGGCGCTCAAGCGCGGCGAGTGGAAGCGGTCGCGGTACACCGGCGTCGAGGTGCAGGGCAAGACCGTGGGCGTGGTCGGGCTCGGCCGGATCGGGGTGCTGTTCGCGCAGCGGATGGCCGCGTTCGGGACCAGGCTGATCGCGTACGACCCGTACATCCAGCCGGCCCGGGCCGCGCAGTTGGGCGTACGCCTGGTGGGTCTCGAGGAGCTGCTGCGGGAGAGCGACTTCATCTCCGTGCACCTGCCCCGGACCCCGGAGACGTTCGGGCTGATCGGCGAGAAGGAGCTCGCTCTGGTCAAGCCGGGGGTGCGGATCGTGAACGCGGCCCGCGGCGGGCTGGTCGACGAGGAGGCGCTGGTCGTGGCGCTGCGCGAGGGGCGGGTGGCCGGCGCCGGGCTCGACGTCTTCGTGACCGAGCCGATCACCGATTCGCCGCTGTTCGGCTTCGACAACGTCGTGGTCGCCCCGCACCTGGGCGCCTCGACCGTCGAGGCGCAGGACAAGGCCGGCCTCGCGGTGGCGCGCAGCGTGAAGCTGGCGCTGCAGGGCGAGTTCGTGCCGGACGCGGTGAACGTGCAGGCCGGCGGGGTGGTGGACGAGGACGTACGCCCGCTGCTCGCGCTGGCCGAGAAGCTCGGCCGGGTCTTCACCGCGGTGGCCGGCGGGGTGGCCGCGAGCGTGACCGTCGAGGTCCGCGGCGAGATCGTCTCGCACGACGTGGGGGTGCTGCGGCTGGCCGCCACCAAGGGCCTGTTCGCCTCGGTGGTCGACGAGCGGGTCACCTACGTGAACGCCCCGCAGCTCGCCGCGGATCGCGGCGTCGAGGTGGAACTGCTGGTCAGCGACGAGCCGGCCGAACATCAAAACCTGGTTACCGTACGCGGTGCGCTGCCCGACGGCCGCCCGGTGAGCGTCGCCGGCACCCTGACGCTGACCGCCACCCGCGAGATCAGCAAGCTCACCGGCGTCGACGACTTCGACCTGGACCTCACCGCCGACGGGGTGCTGCTGTTCTTCCGATACAGCGACCGGCCCGGCGTGATCGGGGCGATCGGCTCCATCCTCGGCGAGGCCGGCGTCAACATCGCCGCCATGCAGGTGGCCCGGCGCGAGGCCGGCGGCGAGGCGCTGATGACGCTGACCGTGGACGGCTCGGTCGACGCCGACCTGCTCTCCGCCGTGGCGGCGGCGATCGGCTCGTCCCAGGGCAGCCTGGTCGACCTGCGCGCCTACTGACCGAATCCAGGCTAGTCGTTCGGGTAGGAGCGGCGATTCCGCTTCGTCTCGCCCCGGCGCTTCTTGTCGGCTATCCGGCGCTCGACCGAGCCCTTCGACGGGCGGGTGGGGCGCCGGGCCCGCGGCGGCGGGGCGATCGCCGAGGCGACCAGCCCGGCCAGGCGGTCGGCGGCCGCCTCGCGGTTGCGCAGCTGGGAGCGGAACTCCGAAGCGGTGATGGTCAGCACGCCGTGCACCAGGCGCGAGCTCAGCCGCGCGACGGCCCGTTCCTTCAGGTGTGCGGGCAGGACCGTGGAGCCCGCCAGATCCCAGGAGAGCTCGACTCGGGAATCGGTCGTGTTGACGCCCTGGCCGCCGGGGCCGCCGGAGCGCGAGAAGCGCCAGGAGAGCTCGGCCGCCGGGATGGTCAGGCGGTCGTTGACCCGGACATCTTCCAGCACACCGCAAAGCATGGCACCGCGGCACCGCGGGCGCCACGCGATATCGATCATGCACAGCGCGCCGGAGAACAGGCAGTATGGGTGGGTGACGTCCCCAAGCGCGCCGGTTGTCACGACCGGCTATCCGTGGCCCATCGAAACCACGCGACTGAGCAACGGCCTGCGGGTCGTGGTCAGCGAGGACCGGTCCGCACCGGTCGTCTGCGTCAACCTCTGGTATGACGTGGGATCCCGGCACGAACCGGCCGGGCAGACCGGCTTCGCGCATCTCTTCGAGCACCTCATGTTCGAGGGCTCGGTGCACGTCAAGAAGACCGAGCACATGCGGCTGGTGCAGGGCAACGGCGGCTCGCTGAACGCGACGACGAACCCCGACCGGACGAACTATTTCGAGACCATGCCGTCGGAGCACCTGGAGCTGGCGCTCTGGCTGGAGGCCGACCGGATGGGCGCTCTGGTGCCGGCGCTGACCCAGGAGACGCTGGACAACCAGCGCGAGGTGGTCAAGAACGAGCGCCGCCAGCGGTACGAGAACGTGCCGTACGGCGACGCCTGGCTGCGCCTGCTGGAGCTGCTCTACCCGGCCGGCCACCCGTACCACCACCCGACGATCGGGTCGATGGAGGACCTGAACGCGGCGAGCCTGGACACGTTCAAGGCGTTCCACCAGCAGTACTACGCGCCGAACAACTGCGTGCTCACGGTGGTCGGCGACGTCGAGGCGGCGCAGGTGTACGCGTACGCCGAGAAGTACTTCGGCCCGCTCGCGCCGGTGCCGGACATCCCGCCTGCGCCGGGCGGACACCTGATCGGGCCGGCGACCACGCCCGTCCGCGAGACGGTGACGGCCGCGGTGCCGGCGCCGCGGATCTACCTGTCGCACCGCACGCACCCGTTCGGCACCAAGGGGTACGACGCGATCACCGTCCTCGCCACGGTTCTGGGCAACGGCCGGGGCAGCCGGCTCTACCAGCGGCTCGCCGACGGCAAGCGGATCGCCCAGCCGGACTACATCGGCTCGTACGGCGTGGACCTCGCGCACGCGCCGGCCCCGCTGATCATCACGGCGACGGCCAAGGACGGCGTGGACGTGGCCACCCTCGAGGAGGGGCTGGCCGAGGTGGTCGGCAGCCTGGTCACCGAGCCGGTCACCGACACCGAGCTCAACCGGGCGAAGGCGATGCTCACCACCGCCTGGTGGCGCTCGCTGTCCACGGTGGGCGGCCGCGCCGACACCCTGGGCCGGTACACGACCCAGTTCGGCGACCCCGAGACGGTGGCCTACCGCCTCCCGCAGTGGCTGGCGGTCACCGCCGACGATGTCACCGAGGCCGCCGCGTACGCGCTGAAGCCCGAGTCCCGGGTGACCCTGACCTACCTGCCCGAGACCAAGGAGGAGACGGCGTGAGCCTCGTCGCCAACCGCCCGGAGGCCGGCGAAGCCCGCCCCTACCGCTTCCCCGAGATCAAGAGGCTGGAGGTGGCCGGCGGCACCGTCGTCGCCGCCCACCTGCCCGGTCAGCTGCTGGCCAGCTCGATGCTGATGCTCGACGCCGGCGCGGCGCACGAGGCCGAGGGTCGCGAGGGCACCGCGACCGTGCTCGCGAAGTCCCTCGAGGAGGGCACCACGACCCGCGACTCGGCCGCGTACGCGCTCGCCCTCGAGGGCCTCGGCGCCGAGCTGAACGCGTCGGTCGACTGGGACTCGTTCCGGGTCGGCGTCTCGGCGCCGGTGCCGATGCTGCTGGACGCGGTGCGCCTGGCCGCCGAGGCGACCCGTACCCCCCGGCTCGATCCGGCCGACGTGAACCGGGTGCGCGACGACGAGGCGACCGCGCTGCGGATGGACTGGGCGCAGCCCGGCCCGCGGGCGGACGCCGCGCTGCGCAGAGAGCTGTTCGGGGCGGGCGACCGGTTCGGCCGCCCGCTGCACGGCGATCCCGCCTCGACCGCCGCGGTGACCGTGGACGACGTGGTCGCCTTCCACGAGGCCTGGCTGCGCACGCCGGGGGTGCTGCTGGTCGCCGGCGACCTCGGCACGCTCGACCTGGCCGCGCTGGGCGAGGCCGCGTTCGCCGGCACGAGCGGCACCGCGCCGGACGCCAAGGCTCCGCTGACGTACGAGATCCCGGGCGGACGGCGCGTGCTGCTGGTCGACCGGCCGGGCAGCGTGCAGTCGACGCTGCGCATCGGGCACCGCTCGCCCGAGCGCAAGACCCCCGACTACGTGCCGATGACGCTGGCGGCCACGGTGCTGGGCGGCGCCTTCACCTCGCGGCTCAACCACCTCATCCGCGAGGTGCGCGGCTACACGTACGGGATCCGCGGCAGTTACGCGATGACCCGGCGCTTCGGCCGGTTCGAGGTCGCGGCGGGCGTGCAGACCGCGGTGACGGTCCCGGCGATCACCGACACGATCGGCGAGATCGCGCGCACCCAGCTGGACGGGGTGACCGAGGACGAGCTGGCGGTGGCCCGCTCGTGGCGCGCCGGCCAGCTGTCGGTGGAGATGCAGACGCCGGGTGCGATCGTGGGCGCGCTGAGCACGCTGGTGCTGCACGGCCTGCCCGACGACTACTACCCGACGCTGCGCCGCGAGTATCTGGAGGCGACCGTCGAGCAGGTGTCCGCGGCCGCCGCGAAGTACCTGCACCCGAAGGGCCTGACCCTGGTGGTGGAGGGCGACGCCGCGGTGATCCGCGACGAGCTGGTGGCGGCGAGGATCGGCGAGCTGGCCGACGCCGAGATCTGACGACCGGGCGGCTCCGGGGCGCGTCCCCGGGGCCGCCCACCGGGGCCGTACCGTGCCGAGGTCGTGAAGATCCCGTGGAGACCGGCGAACGCGGCCCCCGAGTGGCTAGCCTCGCGCTCATGACGATCATGAGCGCGCCGGCCCGGAAGCCGCCGGCCCGGCCGCGCGGAAGGGTGGCCGTGACCGTGCTGATCTGGGTGCTGATCGCGCCCGCGCTGCTCTGGCTGACCGTCCGGGCGACCGGATGGGATCGGGGCCCGCTCGTGCAGTTGCTCGCCTACACGCCGTATGTCGCGGCGTGGTCGGTGCTGCCGGTCGTGCCGGCGCTGGCCACCCGCCGGTGGACGGCCGCGGCGGTGGCGCTCGCCGTGGTGCTGCTCTTCGCGCTGCTGGTCGCGCCGCGGGCCATCCCGGGCGGCCGGGGGCCGGCCACCGGCGTGCGGCTGACCGTGATGACCTCGAACATGCTTTTCGGCGGCGCGGATCCGGAGCAGATCGTCGGCCTGGTCCGCGAGCACGACGTCGCGGTGCTGGCCGTCCAGGAGTTCACCACCGACGGCAAGCAGGCCCTGGCCAAGGCCGGACTCGAGGACCTGCTGCCGTACCAGTCCCTCGCCGACGAGCCGGGGGCGTCGGGCTCCGGGCTCTACTCGCGCTATCCGATCGCCGGGGCCGGGCATCGCCGCATGGGCGGCGGCTTCCGTCAGGCGTACGCGACGGTGCAGCCGCCACACGCCGAGCCCGTCCTGGTCGAGTCGGCCCACCCCCGGGCGCCCTCCGATCTCGGCGTCAACCGGCTGTGGCGCGACGATCTGGCCGCGGAACCCGGCACCGGCCCGGACGGCGTGCCGCGGATCCTGCTGGGCGACTTCAACGCGACGCTCGATCACGCGCCGCTGCGCCGGCTGATCGCGCGCGGCTACCGGGACGCCGGGGCCGCCACCGGGCAGGGACTGACCCCGACCTGGCCGTATCTGGAGCACCGCGGCATTCCGTGGGTGACGCTGGACCACGTTCTCGTGGACAAGCGCATCGGCGTACGCGAAATGAGCGTGCACCGGATCGCCGGCAGCGACCACCGCGCGGTCATCGCCGCGCTCACCCTGCCGGCGGCCGATCAGCCGGCGGCCGATTAATCGGATGTCGGCCGGCCGCGGCCGCGCTATCGTCGGCGGCATGATGCGCAGTTCCATGACGACGACGCCGGAGAGTCCCGGCGTCGGTTCACGCATCTAGAAAACCGCCCGGGCGAGATGCCCGGGCGTTGTCTTTGTGCGGGGTCTCGCCCTCTTCCCAGGGAGATCCCCATGAACATCGACCATCGCAAGCTCGGCCGCGAGCTCGACCTCTTCGACTCCGATCCGCTGATCGGTGCCGGCCTGCCGTTCTGGCTGCCGGACGGCGCGGCGGCCCGCTACGAGGTGGAGTCGTACCTCCACGAGCTGGAGCGGCGCGCCGGATACCAGCATGTGTACTCGCCCGCGCTCGGCAAGAAGCAGATGTTCGAGCTGTCCGGGCATTGGAAGAACTTCGCCGACGACATGTTCCCGCCGATGGCGCTCGGCGGTGACGAGCTGGTGCTGCGGCCCAGCCTCTGCCCGCACCACGCGCTGATCTACAAGTCGCGGCAGCGCTCCTACCGCGATCTGCCGTTGCGCATCGCCGAGATCGGGCCGATGTTCCGGGCCGAGCGGTCGGGGGTGCTGGGCGGGCTGTCCCGGGTGCGGTCGATCCAGCTGAACGACTCGCACATCTTCTGCCCGCTCGACCAGGTCGGGTCCGAGGTGGCCGACGTGCTGCGGCTGATGGGCGTGGCGCACCGCGCGCTCGGCCTGCGGCCGTCGTCGTTCCGGCTCTCGCTGCGCGGTGACTCCGGCAAGTACGCGGGCAGCGACGAGATGTGGGAGCGGGCCTCGGCCCTGTTGCGGCAGGCGCTGGACGACTCGGGCGTCGCCTACGAGGAGGCGCCGGGCGAGGCGGCGTTCTACGGGCCGAAGATCGACATTCAGGTCCAGGACGCGGCCGGTCGGGAGTGGAGCCTGTCGACCATTCAGGTGGACTTCCATCAGCCGGCGCAGTTCGGGCTGGAGTTCGTCGCCCCGGACGGCGGGCGGGAGCGGCCGGTCATGGTGCATCGGAGCCTGGCCGGCTCGATGGAACGCCTCTTCGGCTATCTCATCGAGGCCCACCAGGGCGCCTTCCCGGTCTGGTACGCCCCGGTGCAGATCGCCGTGCTCCCGGTCGCGGCGGCGCAGCTCCCGGAGGCATCGGCATTCTGCCGAGCGGCGATCGAGGCCGGTTTGCGGGCGGAGGTACTGGACGACGGATCAATCGGGGGGAGAGTGCGGATTGCGGCGGGACGGAAGATCCCGTACGTGGCAATCGTCGGCAAGCGGGAGGCGGCGGAAAACCTGATCGCTCTCCGCCTGCGCGACGGACGTCAGGTGCCGGCCATGCCGGCGGCGGAGGCGATCGCGTTGATCGCCTCCGCCGCGGCCGAGTCCCGGTCGGGTTCTCAGGCCGGCGCCGACGTCCTGGCCAGGCCGTAGGTCAGCGCGTCCACCAGGGCCACCCAGCTGGCCTCGACGATGTTCTCGTGCACGCCCACGGTGGTCCACTCGCGGTTGCGGTCGCCGCTCTCCAGCAGCACCCGGGTGATCGCGTTGGTGCCGTGCGTGCCCTCCAGGATGCGCACCTTGTAGTCGGTCAGCTCGACGGTCTGGAGCTGCGGGTAGTGCTGCGACAGCGCCACTCGCAGCGCCTCGTCGAGCGCGTTGACCGGGCCGACGCCCTCGGCGGTGGCGATCACCCGCTCGCCGCGGACGCGCACCTTCACGGTCGCCTCGGAGATCACCGTGCCGTCCTCGCGGTGCTCGACCAGCACCCGGTACGACTCCAGGGTGAACGGGCGGGTGAAGCTCTCGCCCGGCAGCTCGCCCCGCACCAGCAGCTCGAACGAGGCGTCCGCGGCCTCGAACGACCAGCCGCCGGCCTCCAGGTCCTTCACCTTCTGGGTGATCGCCGACAGCGCGTCCGGGTGGCCGGCCAGATCCAGCCCGAGCTCCCTGCTCTTGAGCTCGATGCTGGCCCGGCCGGCCATCTCGGTCACCAGGATCCGCATGTCGTTGCCCACAACCGACGGGTCGACGTGGTTGTAGAGCAGCGGATCCACCTTGATCGCGCTCGCGTGCAACCCCGCCTTGTGGGCGAAGGCGGCGGCCCCGACGTAGGCCTGGTGGGTGTCGGGGGCGATGTTGGCGATCTCGGCGAGCGCGGTGGACACCCGCGTCGCCTGTTCCAAGCAGCCGTCCGGTAGGACCCGCCGCCCGAGCTTGAGCTGGATGTTGCTGACCGTGGCGAACAGGTCGGCGTTGCCGGGGCGCTCGCCGTAGCCGTTCGCGGTGCACTGGAAGTGCTTCACGCCCGCCTCGACCGCGGCGATCGTGTTGGCGACCGCGCAGGAGGTGTCGTTCTGGCAGTGGATGCCGAGCCGGTCGGCGCTCACCCCGGTGCGGGCGACGACCTCCTCGATGGCTTTGGTGATCATCGAGGGGAGCATGCCGCCGTTGGTGTCGCACATGACGACCCGCTCGGCGCCGGCCTCGAAGGCTGCGGAGACGACGCCGGCCGTGTACGCGGGGTCGTAGCGGAAGCCGTCGAAGAAGTGCTCGCAGTCGACGAAAACCCGTCGGCCGTGGCTTTTGAGGTGCCGGACCGTGTCCCGGACCATGGCGAGGTTCTCGTCGCCGGTGGTGCGCAGGGCCCGCTCGACGTGCCGGATGTCGGACTTGGCGACCACGCAGACGACCGGGGTCCCGGCGTCCAGCAGGGCCTGCACCTGAGGGTCGCGGTCCACGGCGACGCCGGCCTTGCGGGTCGCGCCGAACGCCACCAGCAGCGCGTTCTTGAGGTCGAGCTCGGTCTTCGCGCGTTCGAAGAACTCGGTGTCCTTGGGCATGGCGCCGGGCCAGCCGCCCTCGATGAAGCCCACGCCGAACTCGTCCAGCAGCCGGGCGACCGCCAGCTTGTCGGCGACCGAGTAGCTGATCCCCTCCCGCTGCCCGCCGTCTCGCAGCGTCGTATCGAAGACCTGGTAGTCCATGACCGTGGTTTCCTTCCGAGGGTCGGTGGCCCAACAAAAAGACCCCCCGCGGATGCGGGAGGTCTGCGCGTCGGCGAGAAGTCGGCCGGCGCGCTAGGTGCCAATAATGAGCACGAGACGGGTCACGGCATGAAGCATGCCACTAACGAGGCTCGCGGGAAGCGTTGTTCCATCTTTCGGGACTAAGTTTGAGATGTGGTGACGGACTCATACCCCCGCAATCTCGGTTTCTCCGCTACCTACAACTTCCGCGACGTCGGCGGTTATCCGGGGCTCGACGGGCGCACCGTGCGCTGGCGGCGGCTCTTCCGCTCGGACGCGCTGCACCGCATCGGCGAGGCGGACGCGGCGGCGTTCGCCCAGCTCGGCGTGCGTACCGTGATCGACCTGCGCCGCCCGGCCGAGGTCGAGAAGTTCGGCCGGGTGCCCGAGCGGCACGGCATGGACTACCGCCACCTGGTGCTCAACCACATCGACTGGGAGACGATTTCCCGGGCCGACGACGTGCCCCAGGACCGGTGGCTGGCCGATCGCTATCTGAACTTCGCCGAGGACGGGCGCGAGGCGATCCTCGCCTCGCTGCGGATCATCGCCGAGCCGTCGCGGGCGCCGGTGATCGTGCATTGCATGGCGGGCAAGGACCGTACGGGCACGGTGTGCGCGCTGGCGCTGGCGCTGCTGGGAGTGTCCGACGAGGACATCGCGGCCGACTACGCGCTGACCACCGAGGCGATGACCGCGCTCACCGCCTACCTGATGGAGAAGCACCCGTCGGCGGTGCTCGGGAACGAGCACATGTTCGAATCGCCGCCGGAGGCGATGCTGATGTTCCTGGCCGACCTGCGGAGGCTGCACGGCTCGATCGAGAACTACGTGCGCGAGATCGGGATGCGCGGCTCGGAGGTCGAGTCGATGCGGTCGCACCTGCTCGGGTAGTTGCGCGCCTATAGTCGTACGACTATTGTCATGGGTATGACGTCACCGCCATCCCGCCTCGTCGGCGCCCACGAGATCCGGCTGCGCCTCGGCCTCAGCCGCCAGCGCGTCCAGCAGCTCACCCACTTCAGCACGTTTCCCAAGCCCATCGCGGAGCTCGAACAGGGCAAGGTGTGGCGATCCGAGGACATCGAAGCGTGGATCCTCGCCCATCGCCCCAAAGATCGCCGGGCGGCCGACAAGGCGGGCTGACGGCCGCCTCGCCACGACCGGTCAGAGGACCCGGTGCACCCAGCCGAACGGGTCGGCCGCCCGCCCCCGCTGGATGTCGACCAGCTCCTTGCGCAGTCCCATGGTGACCTCGCCCGGGCCGCCGTCGGCGACGGTGAACTCGAAGTCGGGGGACTTGACCGTGCCGATCGGGGTGATCACCGCCGCGGTGCCGCAGGCGAACGCCTCGCGGATGCGCCCGGAGGCCGCTCCCTCGCGCCACTCGTCGATGCCGACCGGGCGCTCCTCGACGCGCCGGCCGGCCCGGCCGGCCAGCTGGATCACCGAGTCGCGGGTGATGCCGGGCAGGATCGTGCCGGTCAGCGGCGGGGTGGCCAGGCTGCCGTCGTCCATGATGAAGAAGACGTTCATGCCGCCGAGCTCGTCGATGTACTTGCGCTGCACGGCGTCGAGGTAGACGACCTGGTCACAGCCGTTCTCCATGGCCTCGGCCTGGGCCGAGAGGCTGGCCGCGTAGTTGCCGCCGCACTTGGCCGCGCCGGTGCCGCCGGGCGCCGCCCGGGTGTAGTCGGGGCTGACCCACACCGAGACCGGCTTGACCCCACCCGAGAAGTACGCGCCCACCGGGGACGCGATGACCAGGTAGAGGTACTCCAGCGCGGGGCGCACGCCGAGGAAGACCTCGCTCGCGTACGCGAACGGGCGAAGGTAGAGGCTGCCCTCGTCGCTCTGTGGGATCCAGTTCCGGTCGATCCGGATGATCTCGCGCAGCGACTGCAGGAACGCCGCCTCCGGCAGCGCCGGCATGGCCATCCGCTTCGCGGACTGGGCGAACCGGGCCGCGTTGGCGTCCGGGCGGAACATCGCCACGCCGCCGTCGGCCATCTTGTACGCCTTCAGGCCCTCGAAGATCTCCTGCGCGTAGTGGAGCACCGCGGAGGCGGGGTCGATCGAGATCGGCGCTCGGGCCTCGACCCGGGCGTCGTACCAGCCCTTGCCCTCGGCGTACCGCACCGTGACCATGTGATCGGTGAAGACGCGGCCGAACCCGGGGTTGACCAGCAGTGCGTCCCGCTCGGCCGGGCTTACCGGCGCCGCGTTCGGACGGATCTCGAAGTCGAGGTTGTCACCACCACTCATGGCGAATAGACCTGCCTATCTGGAAAGAATGAGGGCACGCGTCAGCCGCAGTGCCATGAAGATACCCCGAACGGCCGTTAAGACAACGGGGCCGAAGTGACCGAGCAGTAGGGCGTGGCCCGGCAGCGCGGTCTAGAGCGCGGACGCGACCCGGTCGCCGACCTCGGCGGTGCGCACCGGCGCGCCCGCGCCGCGGGACGCGACCTCGGCCGCCACCGCCTCGGATACTCGGCGGGCCTCGTCGTGGTGGCCCAGGTGCTCGAGCAGCAGCGAAGCGGAGAGGATCGCGGCGGCCGGGTCGGCGATGCCCTGGCCGGCGATGTCGGGCGCGGAGCCGTGGACCGGCTCGAACGTCGACGGGTACTTGCGCTCCGGGTTGACGGAGCCACTGGCCGCCATGCCGATGCCGCCGGTCACGGCCGCGGCGATGTCGGTGACGATGTCACCGAAGAGGTTGTCGGTCACGATCACGTCGTACCGCTGCGGGTTGCTGACCATGAACATGCAGGCCGCGTCGACATGCTGGTATTCCGTGGTGACCTCGGGGAACTCGGCGGCGACGGCGGCGAACGTGCGCGCCCAGAGGCTGCCGGCGTTGGTGAGGACGTTGGTCTTGTGCACCAGCGTGAGGTGGCGGCGCTCGCGGCGCTGGGCGCGGGCGAATGCGTCGCGGACGACCCGCTCGACGCCGTGCCGGGTGTTGAGGCTCTCCTCCGTCGCGATCTCGGCGGGGGTGTCCCTGTGCAGGACGCCGCCGGCGCCGACGTACAGGCCCTCGGTGCCCTCGCGGACCACGACCATGTCGATCTCGCCGGGCTTCAGGCCGGCCAGCGGGCTGGTGGTGCCGGGCCAGAGCTTGGAGGGGCGCAGGTTCACATACTGGTCGAAGTCGAAGCGGAGCTTGAGCAGCAGGCCGCGCTCGAGCACGCCCGGCGGGACGCTCGGGTCGCCGATCGCGCCGAGCAGGATGGCGTCGTGGCCGGCCAGCTCGTCCTCCACGGACCGGGGCAGGACCTCGCCGGTGCGGGTGTAGAAGCGCGCGCCGAGGTCGTAGTCGTGGAACTCGGCGCCGGGGAGCACCGCCTCGATGACCTTGCGAGCCTGCGCGGTCACCTCGGTCCCGATGCCGTCGCCGGCCACCACCGCGATCCGCGCCACGCTCACGTCATGCTCCCTACGACTCGAAAGCCCCAGGCTAGCCCCGCGTCCCGATCTTCGGTAAGCCGGTCTCAGCAAATGAGCGCCGGGGAAAGGAACAGCCCCCGCACCGCGGCAATTCGGTGCGGGGGCTGTTGCGACGAGTACGCGTGGCTCGGTCCCGCCGATACACATGGCGCACAAGAACGGGCAGCGTCACCCGAAGACGAGCCCGACCGGCGCCGTGTGGCACGGACAACGCTAGCGATGCGGACTAAAGACGCGCAAGACGCATCCCCCGCGTGTCGGCGGCATAGTTCCGGCGAGTCGCGCTCGGTGATGGCACCATGCGCCGGTGAGTTTCGACCTAGTGGTGTGGGCGATGGACCGGACGGACCCGCCGGACGCGGTGCGGGCCGCCAACGCGCGGTGCGCGCGCGGAGAACACCCGCAGCGCCCGGCCGACCCCCGCGTCGTCGCCTTCTATGACGCCCTGACCAGCGATTATCCCGACCGTGGCCCGCGCGCGTCGGCGGCCGGCTCGCCGTGGGCACAGGCCCCGCTGCACGCCGCCGCCGATCACATCGAGATGCGGCTCGACGAGGACTGCCCGGACGAGGTGCTCGAGACGATCGAGCGGCTGGCCGCCGAGCTCAACCTCGACCTGCTGGACCTGCAGGACGGCACCGTCTATCCGCCGCCGGCGCGGGTTCGCTAGCCGGCGATCTGGCCGGCGGCCCGGCCTCAGCGGTGGTTGAACGGCGCCACGGCCTCCCGGCTGCGGGCCGTGCCCTCCGGCCCCAGCAGCTCCTCGCAGACGCGGATCAGCCGCGTCCGCAGCGCCGCCGCCCGGCGGGCGAACTCCCGCTGGCGGGCCACGTACTCGGCCTTGCCCTCGGGCGTCTCGATCTTCACCGGCTGGTAGCCGTACGACGTCAGGTCGTAGGGGCTGGCCTGCATGTCGAGCAGCCGGATGTCGGCCGCCAGCGCGAAGCAGTCCAGCGCCAGCGCCCCGGGCACGGCGGGCCCCAGCTTTTGCGCCCACTTGTGCACGTCCATCGCCGCGTGCAGGCAGCCGGGCTGGTCGAGGTCGACCTGGGTGGCGCGGGTCGGCTGCAGGC
This sequence comes from Paractinoplanes rhizophilus, assembly GCF_042664765.1. Taxonomy (NCBI): domain Bacteria; kingdom Bacillati; phylum Actinomycetota; class Actinomycetes; order Micromonosporales; family Micromonosporaceae; genus Paractinoplanes; species Paractinoplanes rhizophilus. The sequence continues at coordinate 26,623 of NZ_JBHTBJ010000008.1, forward strand.
GGTTGAGGCCGACCGCCTCGGGCGTGAAGAAGCGGAACGCGTCGTAGTGGGTGCACCGGATCGGGTGCTGCTCGACGACCCGATCGGTCTCGGCCTGGCCGAGGCGCAGCGGCAGCGGGTGGCGGTGCTCGGGCGAGCGATACACCATCGCCCACTCGTGCAGGCCGAAGCAGCCGGAGAACACCGGCCTCGACGCCGTCGCGGTGAGCAGGCCGTGGATGTAGCGGACGCTCTCGCCGCGGGCGTGCAGGAAGGCGTCCTGGTCGAGGGTGACCACGCCGTCGGGGTACGTCATGTAGAACTTCCACGACGCGTGCTCGGCCACCCCGCTCGGGGCGGGGGAGAGGCCAGTCCCGATGCCGGGATGCCACCGGCGCAGCTGGGCCGGCCGGGTGCCGTAGTAGTCGTAGAGGAAATCCTCGATCGCGTGCTTCTCGCCGGTCGCGCGGCGGGCGCGGTGGCCCGCGGTCATCTCGTCGGCGCGCTCGGCGTGGGCGCGAGCGAGGGGTATCCAGGTGACCGAGGGCAGCGTCGTGGTGAGCGCCCTCACCTGCTTGGTCCCCATCGCATCAGCGTATCCAGCCGAGGCGACCAACACGATCACCGTTAGGCGCGAATGAGCTCGGCCACCGCTTTCGGCGCGCTCAGATCCGGGGCATTGTGGTCGAATTCGGGTGTCACTATCATCTGCGCACGCGGGATCGTCTGCGAGAGCACATGCAAAACCTCCAACAGGTACGCCGGGGAGCGCCCGCCGCCGAGCAGCAGGGCCGGCGCGGTGACCGCGGAGTAGCGGCCGCCGTCCGAGTCGAGTTCCACGGCGACGTGGAATTCCGGCGGAACTGTCGGCAGCAATTCACGGGTCGCGCGGCCCTCGGACGTGAGGTGCTGCATCGCCCAGACGACGCCCACCATGGCCGGCCCGGACGGCATCATGTCGAGCGCGTGCAGAAAGTGGACCATCGCCCGCGCGTCGTGCCCGTCGGCCAGCAACTTCTCGTACCGGGGCAGCCAACCGCCGGGGAGCGAGCCGTTGATGCTGGTCGCCGGCTCGTACACGATCACGCGGTCCAATGCCGTCCGGAGCGCTGCGTGCAGCGCGACCAGCCCGCCATAGCTGTGCCCGAACACCTGCCGGGACTTGGTCTCCTCGAGCACCTCGAGCACGTCGGTGATCTCGGCGTCGAGCCCGTAGCCGTCGCCCTGTGCGGGGCTCTTGCCGCGACCGCGCCGCTCGATGACATGCACCGTGTACCGGTCGGCCAGCGCGTCGGCCAGCGACTGGTAATGGCGGGCGCGCCGGGTGGTGCCGGGGATGACGACGAGCCCGGGACCCGTCCCGGTGGTCAGAACATCGACAGAAGCCATACTCAGGAATGTAGTACACCTACTACAACTTTGATACTGTGCTGGACATGGGAGGAATGACTTTGACGGGGGCGCTTGATCTCGGCACCGGCGTGCCGGGCGGCGAGCGGGTCATCGACGTCCGTGACCTGCGGATGCGGTACGGGGCCAAGGACGTGCTCTCCGGCGTGAGCTTCGACGCCCGGCGCGGCGAGGTGCTCGCGCTGCTCGGTCCCAACGGGGCCGGCAAGACCACCACGATCGAGATCCTCGAGGGGTTCCGCATGCGCTCGGCCGGCGAGGTCAGCGTGCTCGGCATCGACCCGGCGAGCGCCGGCGAGCGCTGGCGCGCCCGCATCGGCGTGGTGCTGCAATCCTGGCGCGACCACGGCAAGTGGCGGGTGCGAGAGCTGCTCAAGCACTTGGGTACGTATTTCGCGCCGTACTCCACCGACCGGATCCGCCGCCCGTGGCCGGTCGACGACCTGCTCGACGTGGTCGGCCTGACCGCGCAGGCCGACCAGCGGGTGATGCGGCTCTCCGGCGGCCAGCGCCGCCGGCTCGACGTGGCGATCGGCATCGTCGGCCGTCCCGAGCTGCTCTTCCTAGACGAGCCGACGGTCGGCTTCGACCCGGCGGCCCGGCGCGAGTTCCACGACCTGGTGCACCGGCTGACCGATGTGGACGACACCACGATCCTGCTCACCACCCACGACCTCGACGAGGCGGAGAAGCTCGCCGACCGCATCGTGATCCTGGCGGCCGGCCGGATCATCGCGGACGGCTCGGCCGACCAGCTCTCCCGCCAGGTCGCCGGCGAGACCGAGATCCGCTGGACCCGCGACGGCCAGCGCTTCGTGCACTCCGCGGTCGACGCGACCCCGTTCGTCCGCGAGCTCTTCCGGCAGTACGGCGAGGACATCGCCGACCTCGAGGTGCGCCGCAACAACCTGGAGGACACGTACATGAAGCTGGTCCTGGAAGCGGAGGGCGGCACCCGATGAGCTCGATCTCGGTACTCCGCGCCGGGGTGGCCCGCGGCGGCATCGAGCTGCGCCAGACGCTGACCACGCCGAACGACCTGTTCGCCTACTTCTTCCCGGTGGTCATCCTGCTCGGGGCGATCTTCTTCATGCGGGACGCCCACGTGCCGGGCACCTCGTTCTCGCTGGGCGCGAGCACCCTGCCCAGCGTGCTCGGCATGGGCCTGGCGTTCGGCGGCCTGCTCACCGTCTCCCAGCAGCTCGTGGTCGAGCGCGAGGACGGCACGCTGCTGCGGGCCAAGGCCACGCCAAACGGCATGACGGCGTACCTGATCGGCAAGGCCGTGGTGGTCGGCGGGATGACGGTGCTCAGCATGCTGCTGCAGCTCGTGCCGGGGCTGTTCCTGGTGAGCGGCCTGCACGTGAGCGCGACCGGCTGGCTCACCCTGGCCTGGCTGATCCCGCTGGCGTTCCTGGCCACCATGCCGATCGGCGCGGTGATCGGCTCGCTCTTCGAGAACCCGCGCAACATGGGGCTCGTCGTCCTGCCGATCTTCGGGTTGGTCGCCATCTCCGGCATCTTCTATCCGATCAGCGCGATGCCGGGCTGGGTGCAGGGCGTCGGGCAGATCTTCCCGATGTACTGGCTAGGGTTGGGCATGCGCTCGGTGTTCCTGCCCGATTCCCTGGCGGCCGTCGAGCTCACCCACTCCTGGCGGCATCTCGAGACGTTCGGCGTGCTCGCGATCTGGGTCGTGCTCGGCCTGACGCTGGCGCCGGCGATCCTGCGGCGGATGGCGCGCCGCGAGTCCGGCTCGGCGGTCGCGGCCCGGCGCGAGCGGGCGCTCACCACGATCGGGCGCTGAGGGCGCTGAGGGAGAGATGGGCACGAGCGAGGTCACGTACAACCGGATCGCGATGCTGCGCGCGGAGCGCGGCATCTCGCGGCGGCAGCTCGCCGACGCCCTGGGTGTCCACTACCAGACGGTGGGCTATCTGGAGCGCGGCGAGTTCAGCCCGAGCCTGCACCTGGCCCTGCGGATCTGCGCGTACTTCGAGGTGCCGGTCGAGGTGGTCTTCTCGCTCGATCCGTTCCCGCGGCTGGGCGCGGAGTCGAACGGGGCGTCCCGACCGGCGTAGATTTCGGGTGAGCCTTCTACAGATAGGGATGTCACCCGTGCGTTTCGCCCGTTTTGTCCATGCCGGTGGAGTGTCGTTCGGTGTCGTCGAGGGCAATGAGCAGCAAGGCCTCACCATCGCCGAGATCGGCTCGCTGCCGTTCGAGAAGGTGCAGTTCACCGGGCAGCGCTGGGCGCTCGCCGACGTGCGCCTGCTCGCCCCGATCTTCTCCAGCAAGGTGATCGGGGTCGGCCGCAACTACGCCGACCACGCCGCCGAGTTCGGCAACGAGGTGCCGACGGAGCCGCTGATCTTCATCAAGCCCTCCACCTCGGTGATCGGTCCCAACGACGCGATCCGGCTGCCGCCGCAGTCCCAGCGGGTCGAGGAGGAGGCCGAGCTCGCCGTCGTGATCGGCGCGACCGGCGCGCGCCGGGTCGACCGGGCCGGCGCCGAGCGGGCGATCTTCGGTTACACGATCGGCAACGACGTCACCGCGCGCGACCTGCAGCGCAGCGACCCCCAGTGGACCAGGGCCAAGGGCTTCGACTCGTTCTGCCCGATCGGCCCGTGGATCGTCACCGACCTCGACGTGAGCGACCTCGAGATCCGCTGCGAGGTCGGCCGCGACCCCGCCAACCTCGAGGCACGCCAGATCGGCCGCACCAAGGACATGGTCTTCGACGTGCCCACCCTGGTGTCGTACGTGTCGCACGTGATGACCCTGCTGCCCGGCGACATCATCCTCACCGGCACCCCGGCCGGGGTCAGCGAGCTGACCGCCGGCGACACCTGCTCGATCACCATCCAGGGCATCGGCGAGCTGCGCAACACGGTGGTGTCGCTGGAGTGACCAAGGTCCTGGTCACCGGCGCCACCGGCAACATCGGGCGGATGGTGGTCGACGAGCTGCTGGCGGCGGGCGCCGACGACGTACGCGCGCTGACCGTCGACCCGGTCCGGGCCGCGCTGCCGGACGGGGTCGAGGTGGCGCGCGGCTTCCTCGGCCGCCCGTCGACGCTGCCCGCCGCGTACGCCGGGGTGGATGTGCTCTATCTCGCGCCGCACCTGCCGACGGTGGCCGAGGCGTGCCGGCTGGCCGCCGCGGCCGGGATCGGCCGGATCGTCGACCTGGCCGGTCCCAAGGGCGCGCACTGGCAGGCCGTCGAGGACGCGGTCGAGGCCTGCGGCGTGCCGTTCACCCACCTGGAACCGGGCGAGTTCATGGCCAACGCCACGCTCTGGGCCCGCCAGATCCGGGCCGGCGACGTGGTGCTGGACACGTGCGGCGACGCGGCGAACGCTCCGATCGCCCAGGAGGACGTGGCCGCGGTCGCCGCCCGGGTGCTCCTGGAGGAGGGCCACGAGGGCCGCTCGTACGAGCTGACCGGTCCCGAGGCGCTGTCGCGGCGGCGGAAGGTCGCGCTCATCGGGCAGGCGCTCGGTCGTGACCTTCGCTACGTCGATCTTCCCCGCGAGGAGGCGATCGAGGAGCTGTCGAAGGACATGGGCGAGCACGCCGCCTGGTACGTCGATGGCCAGGCCACGCTCGTCCAACACCCCCAGCAGCCCGTCGCCACGGTCGCCGAACTTACGGGCCGACCTGCGACAACGTTCCTCGAGTGGGCGACGCGGAACGCCGACCTCTTCCGGGACCGGTAACCCGATTTGTTGGCCCCGAAGTGGTCAGGTAGAGTTCTCCTTCGGCGCGGCAAGCCGGGCCAAATGGGGTATGGGGTAATTGGCAGCCCGACTGATTCTGGTTCAGTTAGTCTAGGTTCGAGTCCTGGTACCCCAGCGCTACCGCTCCTGCAAAGGAGGGTGGAGCTGGACTTCTGATAGAGTTCGGCCCGCCGCTGAAGCAGAGCGGAAGCAAAAAGCAAGTCCATGGCCCCGTCGTCTAGCGGCCTAGGACGCCGCCCTCTCAAGGCGGTAGCGAGGGTTCGAATCCCTTCGGGGCTACGTTCTGGGTGACCCCCGTCAGCACAGTGCGCTGACGGGGGTCACTTCGTATATCTGCCTGGGGGGCCGAGCCCCCCAGACCCCCACGGTGCGGATAGTTGCGCTCCTGGGTGGTTGCGCTTCTGGTGGTTGCGCTTCTGGTGGTTGCGCTTCTGGTGGTTGCGCTTCTGGTGGTTGCGCTTCTGGTGGTTGCGCTTCTGGTGGTTGCGCTTCTGGTGGTTGCGCTTCTGGTGGTTGCGGCTCCTGGTGGTTGCGCTCCTGGTGGTTGCGCTCCTGGTGGTTGCGCTTCTGGTGGTTGCGGCTCCTGGTGGTTGCGCTCCTGGTGGTTGCGCTGCTGGGTGGTTGCGCTCCTGGTGGTTGCGCTCCTGGGTGGTTGCGTTGCCCGGGGTTACGGGTGGGTTCGATTAAGTTCGATGTTGGCTTGCGGGTCGGCATAATGTCCCGATGGCTGACATTGCGGTCCGCCGGGTCGATCTCGGCTACTTCGTTCGGCCCGCCGCGGAGACCGGCACCGGTCAGTGCCGGGTCGAGCCGGTGCTGGGATATCTGATCGAGCATCCGGGCGGCGGGCGGGTGCTGGTCGACACCGGCATGGGCCGGCATCCGGAGGTTGACGCGCACTATCGGCCGCGGCGGGTGCCGCTGGCGGCGGCGCTCAGGACCGCGGGAGCCGACCTCGACGACATCGACTACGTCGTCAACTGCCATCTCCACTTCGACCACTGCGGCGGCAACCCGCTGCTGGCCGGCCGGCCCGTCTTCGCCCAGCGCGCCGAGCTGGCGCTGGCCCGCGGCGCCGATCACACCCTGCCCGAGTTGATCGACCACCCCGGCGCCCGGTACGAGGAGCTGGACGGCGAGGCCGAGATCCTGCCGGGAGTGGTGATTCTGCCGACGCCCGGCCACACCGCGGGCCACCAATCGGTGCTGGTGACCCGCGGCGATGGCACGATCGTGGTGGCCGGGCAGAGCCACGACAACGCGACGCTGTTCACCGGCGACGTGCTGGCCCAGCACTCGGGTGTCGGCCATTACCCGGCCTGGCTGCACCGGATCCTGGCCTTCGACCCCCGGCAGGTCGTCTTCGCTCACGACAACGCGGTCTGGGCCCCCGGCACGAGCCAGGTCAGCGCGCCCTGAGGGAACGCCGCCGAGATCTCGGCGCGCCCCTCGTGGAAGTGTGACCAGCCCTCGTAGTGCACCGGCACGATGGTCCGCGGCCGGATCGCGGAGCACAGCCGCACCGCGTCCCGCCCGGTCATGGTGAACCGGGCCGGCCGGTGCGGCCGAACTGCACCTTGCCCAGGTGCAGGACCGCGATGTCCACATCGAACCGATCGGCCACCTTCAGGACCCCGGGGAAGACCACGGTGTCTCCCGAGATCCAGACGGTCTCCGACGAGGCCCGCAGCGCGAACCCCGTCGTCGGCCCGACGATCGGCACGGCCCAGGCGGGCCCGTGCCGCGACGGCGTCGCGGTGATCTCCACGTCGCCGACCTTCGTGGACTCCCACGGGCGAAGGCCGGAAGCGCCGAGCCGGCGGGCTCCGGCCGGCGTGGTGATCACGCGGGGCACCGTGGACAGCAGCGCCCGGCCCGCATCGTCCAGGTTGTCGGCGTGCTGGTCGTGGGTCAGCAGCACGGCGTCGATCCGGCCGAGGTCGGCGACCGCGAGCGCCGGGCCGGCGGTCTTCCGCGACGACGTGCCCCAGCCGAAGGAGTAGCGGCGGCCGGGGGCGTCGAAGGTCGGATCCACCAGCAGCCGCACCCCGTCCAGCTCCAGCAGCGTGGTCGGCCCGCCGATATGGGTGATGTTCATTTCGCGTGGGCGAGGGCCCAGTCGAGGACCTCGTCGGCGATCTGCTCCCAGCCGTTCTGGGCCGGCAGCAGGTGGGCGTACTCCGGGTACTCGCGCCGCTCGGTGATCGTGTTCGACTTGTAGTGCTTGCAGTTCGACTCCTGGACCGCCGGCGGCATGATGTGGTCCTCCGAGCCCGAGACGAACAGCAGCGGCGCCCGGTTGTCGTTGTGGTAGTCGACCCACGTGTCCTGGTGCCCGGGCTGGAAGTTGGCGAGCACGCCGCCCCACAGGATCCCGCCGCTGGCCGGGATGTGGTACCGCTCGTAGAGCGCGCGGGCCTCGTCCTCGGGGAACGTGTTGGTGAAGGCGTACTTCCACTCCTCGAAGCTGAGCCCGATCGCCTTGTGCCGGTTGGCCGGGCTCCTCAGCACCGGGAAGGTGGACTTGAGCTGGGACAGCGGCACCACCCGGACGCCCTCGGTGGGCGCCGAGTTCATCGCCACGCCGGCCGCGCCGAAGCCGTGGTCGAGCAGGATCTGGGTGAACGCGCCGCCGGCCGAGTGCCCGATGATGATCGGCGGCTCGGGCAGGGCGCGGATCGCCTCCTCGTAGTGCGCGATGATGCCCGGGACAGTGAGGTTCACGATCGGGGCCGGGTCGGCGTTGAGCGCCTCCACTTCGACCTCGAAGCCCGGGTACCCCGGCGCGATGACCCGGTGACCCTTGGCCTCGTAGTGCGCGATCCAGTTCTCCCAGCTGCGCGGGGTGACCCAGAACCCGTGGACCAGAACGATCGGTTTCATGCGTCGACGCTAAACAGGGGCGGCTACCGATGGCGTCCGTATAACTACGCAGTTCGCAGGGCGCGGGACAGCTCGCCACGGGAGCGGATGCCCAGTTTCGGGTAGATGCGGGAGAGATGCGTGGTGACCGTGCGCGGCGAGAGGAACAGCCGATCGGCGATGTCCTTGTTGCTCAGGCCGTCGGCGGCGAGCCGCGCGATCTGAAGCTCCTGCGGGGTGAGGCCCTGGGCCGCCTCCGCCGGGCGCCGCAGCGTCTCGCCCGACGCGCGCAGCTCGGCGCGCGCCCGGTCGGCCCAGGCGGTGGCGCCGAGCGCGTCGAAGGTGTCGGCCGCCGCCCGCAGCAGCGGCCGGCATTCCGCGGCACGGCGCTGCCGCCGCAGCCACACGCCGTAGGCGAGCTCCAGCCGGGCCCGCTCGAACGGCCACTCCACGTCCTCGGCCAGCGCCTCGGCGAACGACTCGGCCGAGTCGCCCAGCACCGCCCGCGCGAAGCGCAGCCCGGCTAGCAGCGCCGGGGAGCGGCCCGCGCCCAGCGGCGCCATCTCGCCGGCCAGCCGCCGCAACTCGTCCAGCTCGCCGCAGCCGAGCGCCGCCTCGGCCAGGAACCCGAGGAGCATGAGCCGGGTGTGCCCATGGTGCCCGGCGTCGGCCGGATCGTAGACCCGGCGCAGCTCGCGGAAGGCCTCCCCGGGGCGGCCGGCCGCGAGCGCGGCGGTGCCGCGCACCTGCCGCACGAGTGCCAGCAACGGATGCCGCCCGCCCGGCATCAGCACCGCCTCGGCCTGATCGGCATGCCGGTGCGCGGCTGCCACGTCCCCGCGCAGCGCCTCGGCGAAGCCACTGACGATCCACGCGGTGGGCAGCCAGTTGCGCTCGCCGGACTCGGCGACGAGTTGCTCGCCCTCGGCGGCCAGGCCGAGCGCGGTCCGCGCGTCGCCGAGGTGTGCGGCCTGCAACGCGTGGCTCACCAGCGACTTGGCCAGCAGCCCGATCCGGCCTTGCGCGCGCAGCTCGACCTGCGCGGCGGCGTGGAACGAGACGCCGAGCGAGAACGCGCCGATCGCGCCGGCGCCCAGGCCCAGCTCGAACAGCTCGCGCGGGTTGGCCTCGCCGGAGGTGCGCAGCGTCCGCATCTGCTTGAGGCAGAAGGCGCCGCGGGCCACCGGCGCCACCTGCGCGAGCACCGCGACCAGCCGCGGATCGCCGGGCGGGACGCCGACGCTCTCGGCCGCCGCCAGCAGGCGCCCGGCCGTCTCGGGATCGGGCACCGTCCAGTAGACGCGCAGGCAGATGGCGAGCAACGACTCCAGCGCCATGTCGGTGTCGCCCTCGCGGCACATTGTCTCGACCGCTTCCACGAACGACGCGAACCGGTCGCCGCCGCTCCAGCCGGTGCCCAGGAAGACCTCCCGGAGCAGGCCGTGCCAGGCCCGGTCGGTGGCACTCAGCCACTGCTCCGGCACCTCGGCGAGCAGACGGACCACCGTGGCCGGGTCGCCCTGCTCCGCGGCCGCGTTGGCGGCGGCGAGCAAGCGTCCGCCCCGGGCACCGGGCTCGGCGCTGAGCCGGGCGGCCCGCTCGAAGGCCTCCACCGCGATCGTGGCGGCCTGCCGGTGCTGGGCTCGGCGCGCGGTCTCGGTCAGCTCTCGGGCCAGCGCCTCGTCGGCGCCGGCCGCCGCGGCCGCCCGGTGCCAGACCCGCCGCTCGGGGTCGGCGACCGTGCCGGCCAGGGCGGCGTGCGCCCGGCGGCGCTGCGCCACGGTCGCCGCCTGGCGCAGGGCCGAGCGCAGCAGCGGATGCCGGAACCGGACCCGGAACTGATCGTCCACCCGCACCAGCCGGGTGGTGACGGCCGGCTCGATGTCGTCGGCGACGACCGGCGCGCCGGTCATCCGGGCGCAGGCGCCGATCAGCTCGTCGAAGTCGTCGCCGTCGTCGAGCGCGGCCACCAGCAACAGGCCGCGGGTGATCGGCGGCAGCTCGGCGACCAGGCCGGCGAAGGTGCGCTCGAGCCGCTCGCTCAACGGCAGCCGGGCGGGCAGCAGCGCGGCGCCGCCGCCCCGGGAGGCCGCCATCCCCAACTCCACCAGGCCGAGGGGATTTCCGGCCGCCTGCTCGAGCACGCGCGCGGCCAGCACCGGACTCAGGCCGGGCGCGACCGCGGCGAGCAGGGCCGCGGAGTCGTCCGGGCCGAGTGATTCGAGTCTCCGTTCGGCGAGGCCGGCCGCGGCCAGCCGGCCGCTGACGTCGTCGCCGTCGCGGGCGGTCAGCACGATCGCGATCGGGTCGGCACCGAGGCGGCGGGCGGCGAAGGCCAGGGCGGCCCAGCTCGCCTCGTCGAGCCACTGCACGTCCTCGACGGCCACCAGCACCGGGTCGCCGGCCGCGCCGAGCGCCTCGAGCAGCGCGGTGGCCAGGCGGTAGGGCTGGGTCGCGGGGCCGGTCGGCAGCGCCAGCGCCCGGGTGAGCCGGTCCAGTCCGGCGTACGGGATGAGGACCTCGGCCTGCACGCCCGCCGTGCCCAGAACCCGGAATCCCCGGCCGCCGGCCGCGGCGGCGGTCTGCTCCAGCAGCGCCGACTTGCCGATGCCGGCCTCGCCCCGCAGGACCAGGGCGCCACCGGTGCCGGCGCAGGCCGCGTCCAGCAATGCGGTCAGGGCCTCGATCTCCGCCCGGCGGCCCCGGATCACGGTCTTACAAGCCGGAGAGGCGCTGCCCGGCGCGGACCACGGCCATCGCGTGGCGCTCGCCGGGGCGGCGGCCCAGCCGCTCGATCGGGCCGCTTATCGAGATGGCGGCGATCACCCGGCCGGTGCGGTCCCGGATCGGGGCCGAGACACTCGCCACACCGGGCTCGCGCTCGGCGACGCTCTGAGCCCAGCCGCGGCGGCGCACCTCGGCCAGCGTGCGGCCGGTGAACTTGCACCGCGGCAGCAGCGGCATCACGGCCTCGGGCGGCTCCCAGGCGAGCAGGATCTGCGCGGCCGAGCCGGCCGTCATCGGCAGCACCGAGCCGACCGGGACGGTGTCGCGCAGGCCGCTCGCGCGCTCGGCCGCCGCGACGCAGATGCGCTCGTCGGCACGGCGCAGGTAGAGCTGCCCGCTCTCGCCGGTCGCGTCCCGCAATGCGGAAAGCAGCGGCTCGGCCGCGGTCAGCAGCACGTCCGGCGCGGCGTTCGCCAGCTCGCCCAGCCGGGGGCCCGGACGCCAGCGGCCCTGGGTGTCCCGGACCAGCATCCGGTGGATCTCCAGGGCCTGGGCCAGGCGATGTGCCGTCGCCCGGGGCAGCTTCGTACGGTCGACGAGCTCGGCCAGACTGGCGCCGTCGACACATGCCGCCAGGATGACTACCGCCTTGTCGAGAACGCCGACACCGCTCATACTGTGTCCCACAAGCCGAAACATACCTCCCAGAATTTAGGATGTCCAGATGGTGGGAGTCACTCCGAAGCCGCGGACCTTGGCGGAAAAGGTCTGGGACGACCATGTCGTGCGGGCTGCCGATGGCGAGCCCGACCTGCTCTACATCGACCTCCACCTGCTGCACGAGGTGACCAGCCCGCAGGCCTTCGACGGCCTCCGGCTGGCCGGTCGCCGGGTGCGGCGCACCGATCTCACGCTCGCGACCGAGGATCACAACACCCCGACCGGGTACGCGGATCCGGCGTTCAACAACCGCCGCGGCGAGCTCCTCACGATCGCCGACACGGTGTCGCGCACCCAGATCGAGACGTTGCGCAAGAACTGCGCCGAGTTCGGCGTGCAGATCCGCCCGCTCGGCGACGTCCAGCAGGGCATCGTGCACGTGATCGGCCCGCAGCTCGGCCTCACCCAGCCCGGCCTGACGATCGTCTGTGGCGACTCGCACACCGCCACGCACGGCGCATTCGGCGCGCTGGCCTTCGGCATCGGCACCAGCGAGGTCGAGCACGTGCTCGCCACCCAGACCCTGCCGCAGGCCAAGCCCAAGACGATGGCCGTCACGGTGGTCGGCGAGCTGCGCCCCGGCGTCAGCGCCAAGGATCTGATCCTCGCGCTCATCACGCAGACCGGCACCGGCGGCGGCAACGGCCACATCGTGGAGTACCGCGGCGAGGCCATCCGCAAGCTCTCGATGGAGGGCCGGATGACCATCTGCAACATGAGCATCGAGTGGGGCGCCAAGGCCGGCATGATCGCGCCGGACGAGACCACGTTCGCCTACCTCCAGGGCCGCGAGCACGCGCCCAAGGGCGAGCAGTGGGACGCCGCGGTCGAGTACTGGAAGACGCTGGTGACCGACGAGGGCGCCGAGTACGACACCGAGATCATCCTGGACGCCTCGGCGGTCAGCCCGTTCATCACCTGGGGCACCAACCCGGGCCAGGGCGCGCCGCTGGACGCCGCGGTGCCCGACCCCGAGGAGTTCGTCGAGGAGACCGACCGCAACGCCGCCCGGCGCGCGCTGGAGTACATGGACCTCACGCCCGGCACGCCGTTCCGCGACGTCCCGGTCGACGTGGTCTTCGTGGGCTCCTGCACCAACGGCCGCCTCGAAGACCTGCGCGCCGCCGCCGATGTGCTGCGCGGCCACAAGGTGCACGAGGGCGTCCGCATGATGATCGTGCCGGGGTCGTACCAGGTGCGCGAGGCCGCCGAGGCCGAGGGCCTCGACAAGGTCTTCACCGAGGCGGGCGCCGAGTGGCGGTTCGCGGGCTGTTCGATGTGCCTGGGCATGAACCCCGACACCCTGAGCCCGGGCCAGCGGGCCGCCTCCACGTCCAACCGCAACTTCGAGGGCCGGCAGGGCAAGGGCGGGCGCACCCACCTGGTCTCGCCGCAGGTCGCCGCCGCCACCGCCGTGGTCGGCCGGCTCGCCGCCCCGGCCGACCTTTGATCTGGCCGATCTGTGACAGGAGTTTCTTGATGGACAAGTTCGTCAGCCACCGCGGCAAGGTCATGCCGCTGCGCCGCTCCGATGTGGACACCGACCAGATCATCCCGGCGGTCTATCTGAAGCGGGTCACCCGCACCGGATTCGAGGACGGTCTGTTCAGCGCCTGGCGCGACGACCCCTCGTTCGTGCTCAACAATCCGGCGCACGCCGGCGCCACGATCCTGGTCGCCGGGCCCAACTTCGGCACCGGTTCCTCGCGCCAGCACGCGGTCTGGGCGCTGCGCGACTGGGGCTTCAAGGTGGTCGTCGCCGCCCGCTTCGGCGATATCTTCCGGGGGAATGCGCTCAAGGAGGGTCTGCTGCCGGTCCAGCTCGACCAGAAAGCCGTCGAGGCGCTCTGGGACATGGCCGAGAGCGAGCCGGAAAAGCAGATCACGGTGGACCTCGAGGGCCGTCAGGTGCGCGTGGACGACGCCGCCTGGTCCTTCCCGATCGACGATTTCAGCAGGTGGCGGCTCATGGAGGGCCTCGACGACATCGGACTGACGTTGCGCCACGAGGACGCCATCACGGCGTACGAGAAGGGCCGTCCCGCTTTCAAGCCGGCTCTCGCCTGAGGCTTCAAAACGCTTGCCAGAGCACGAAATTCCGCCCCCGCCGCATCTCCGGCGGGGGCGTTTTCGTTGCAACACAAGGGATTTTTTTGCCCTAATGTTTGTGTCTGCTGGTCAGAGGGCATACGGTGCGCGCAGAATGGCTCGCATTGGGGCCAATGATGCTTGTTCGCGACGGTGGAGGCGGAGTGCCGGACTCAAGCACGGTGCGGCTCGTCGCCGGTCGGGAACCAGCACCATCTCACGTTCGGGAGGATTTACCGTGAACAAGGCCGAGCTCATCGAGGCGCTCGCCGCCCGACTGGGAGACCGCAAGACGGCGACGGCGGCGCTGGATGCGGTCATCAGCGAGGTGCAGAACGCTGTCACCAAGGGCGACAAGGTAGCCATCACCGGCTTCGGCTCCTTCGAGAAGCGGGTGCGCAATGCGCGTACCGCGCGCAATCCGAGGACCGGCGAGACGGTGAAAGTGAAGAAAACGTCGGTGCCCGCATTCCGGCCCGGCACGGCCTTCAAGGACATGGTCGCGTCCGGAAAGGTCGCCAAGGCGGCCCCCGCCAAGAAGGCGGCGACGACCGCGGCGGCGAAGAAGACCACCGCCACGAAGGCCACTCCCGCCAAGACCGCCGCGGCTGCCAGGACGACGACCGCGGCCAAGAAGACGACGGCGACCAAGGCGGCGCCGGCCAAGAAGACGGCCACCACCGCGACCAGGGCGGCGGCGGCCAAGAAGACGACCGCCACGAAGGCCGCTCCGGCCAAGACCGCGGCGAGCAAGACGGCCGCGGCCAAGAAGACGACCGCCACCAAGGCCACCGCCACCAAGACCGCCGCCACCAAGGCGACCGCCACCAAGGCTCCGGCCAAGACGGCGGCGAGCAAGACGGCGGCGGCCAAGAAGACCACGGCGGCCAAGGCGACGCCGGCGAAGAAGACGGCGACCGCCACCAAGACGGCGGCGGCCAAGAAGACCACCGCCCGCAAGACCACGACGGCCGCCGCGGCGGCCACCCCGGCGCGTGCCCGGGCCAACACGTCGGCGTCCCGCAAGACCCGCTGACCGAGCCGTACGCCGCGCAGGCGGCGCGTTGGGCGTCCACCCTTCGGTGGACGCCTTTCGTGTCTTCAGGCGCGGATGCGGCGGCTCTGCCTACCGTCCGGGAATGCAGCGAGAAGCGGAACCTCGGGGGCTGGTCGGGCGGTCGCTGGTCGCCGCCGGGCTCTTCGCGGTCGCCGTGGTGCCCGGATGGACGCTCGGCGACCTGACCGAGTCGTGGACCGGCAACGGGTTGCTCGACTGGCTGGTCACCTGCGCCTGGTCGGGCCTCGCGGTGCGGGTGCTGGCGCCGTGGGGGTCCTACCGGGCGCGGGACGGCTGGCTCGGCGTCGTCCCGCTCTACGGCTGGTACCTCACGTGCGTGCTGTGCTGGCGGGTCGCGCTGTTGCCCTACCGGGACTGGGAGCCGCGCGAGGAGGAGCTGTGGCGGGCGCGCTGGCTCACCGGCGACCGGCTCGGCCTGTGGCGGGCGGACCCGCCTAGATCCGCGATGCGTCCAGCAGTCGGTCACCGGACCAGGTGAGCAGCCAGCCGTCGCCCTTGGGCGTCTTGTAGGGCGCCGGGTCGGACTCGTCGCACAGGGTGGCCAGCATCGTGGGCATGACCTTGCCCTGGCTGCAGATCACCGGCACGCCCGCGCCGCGCAGCTCGAGCAGGCGCTGCGCGCCGAGCTTTGCCCGGGCCGGGGCCTCGTCGATGTCCGCCGGCTCGGCGAACGCGCCGTCCTGCACGATCGGGACGCCGCCGAGCAACGCCGCCAACGGCTCCAGCGTCTGCTTGCACCGCAACGGCGTCGCCGCGACCAGCCGGTCGGGCCGCAGCAGCGCCAGCACCCCGCCGATCTGCTCGGCCTGCTCGCGGCCCCGCTCGTCGATCGGCCGCAGGGCGTCGTTGCCCTTCCACTCCTTGCGCTCGCCGGCGTGGGCGTGCCGCACCAGCGCCACCATCGACGTGATCGGCGGCAGGCCGGCGAGGCGGGCGAGCAGGCCGCGCTCGTCGTCGTAGCTGAGCCGGGCCGCGGCCGCGCCGGGCGGCAGCCACGCGATCTCGTCGACCTCGGACGTGTCCCGCACCGGGCCGTCCTCGCCCAGGCGCATCAGCCAGTAGTCGACCGTCTTGGGAGTGCCGTCCGGCAGGTCGTACGCGAGCGTGGGCAGCCTCAGTTGCGGGATGCCGGCGCAGCCGGTCTCCTCGGCCACCTCGCGGGCCGCGCCGGCCAGCGGGTGCTCGCCGGCGTCCAGCTTGCCCTTGGGCAGCGCCCAGTCGTCGTAGCGGGGACAGTGCACGAGACAGATCTCGACGCCGTCGCCGGCCGGGCGGTAGAGCACGCCGCCCGCGGCCCGAACCACTTCCGGCATCAGGCCGCCTTGCCGATGACGCGGCGCAGCAGCGCCTCCTGCAGGTGCATGTGCTGGTCGGACGGGCCGTACTGGCGCCGGTGCCAGGTGCCGTCGCCGTGCAGGTCCCAGCCCTCGCTCTCGTCGCTCATCGACATCTCGAGGACCTGCCGCAGGTCGCGCTGGGCCGACGGCAGCGTCACCCGCACCAGCGCCTCGACCCGGCGGTCGAGGTTGCGGTGCATGAGGTCGGCCGAGCCGATCCAATACTCGGCGTCGTCGCCGGGGCCGAACCGGAACACCCGCGAGTGCTCGAGGAAGCGGCCCACGATCGAGCGGACCCGGATGTTGTCGGACAGGCCTGGCACGCCCGGGCGCAGCGCGCACATGCCGCGGATGATCAGATCGATCCGCACGCCGTCCTGGGAGGCGCGGTAGAGCGCGTCGATGGTCTCCTCGTCGACCAGTGAGTTCACCTTGAACTGCACGAGCGCCTCGCCGCCCTCGCGGGCGATCGTGGCCTGCCGCTCGATGCGCTCGATCAGTCCGGACCGGACGCCGTGCGGCGCGACCAGCAGCCGGCGGTACGACCGCTGCCGGCTGTACCCGGTCAGCACGTTGAACAGGTCGGTGACGTCCGCGCCCACCTCGGGATCGGCGGTGAGCATGCCGAAGTCCTCGTACAGCCGCGCCGTCTTGGGGTGGTAGTTGCCGGTGCCGATGTGGCAGTAGCGGCGGATCTGGTTGCCCTCCTGGCGCACCACCAGCGCGGTCTTGCAGTGCGTCTTGAGGCCGACCAGGCCGTACACCACGTGGCAGCCGGCCCGCTCCAGCGTGCGGGCCCAGGCGATGTTGGCCACCTCGTCGAAGCGCGCCTTGACCTCGACCAGCACCACCACCTGCTTGCCGGCCGCGGCCGCGTCGACCAGCGCGTCGACGATCGGCGAGTCGCCGGAGGTGCGGTAGAGCGTCTGCTTGATGGCCAGCACGTTGGGGTCGGCGGCGGCCTGCTCGATGAAACGCTGCACGCTCGTCGAGAACGAGTGGTACGGGTGGTGCACCAGGATGTCGCTCTCCCGCAGGCGGTTGAACACGCTGCGCGGCACCTCGCCGTCGGCCAGCTGCGGGTGGGTGGACGGGACGAACGGGCGGTCCTTCAGATCGTCGCGGTCGGTCTCGCCGAACACCTGCCACAGCGACGACAGGTCGAGCAGGCCCGGCACGCGCAGCACGTCCTGGGAATCCATGTCGAGCTCGCGGCAGAGGGTGTCGAGCACGTGGTCGCTGATCGAGGCGGCCACCTCGAGCCGTACCGGCGGGCCGAAGCGGCGCTGCGCCAGCTCGCGCTCGAGCGCCTGCAGGAGGTCCTCGTCGCGGTCCTCGTCGACCTCGAGCTCGGCGTTGCGGGTCACCCGGAACAGGTGCCACTCCTGGATCTGCATGCCGGAGAAGAGCTGGTCGAGGTGGACCGCGATGAGCTCCTCGACGGGCAGGAAGCGCACCGCCCGGCTGTCGTTCTGCACCGTGACGAAGCGGGGCACGTTGTTGGGCACCTTGATCCGGGCGAACAGCTCGGAGTGGCTGTCCTCGGGGTCGCGCAGGACCACGGCCAGGTTGAGCGACCGGCTCGAGATGTACGGGAACGGGTGCGCCGGGTCGACCGCGAGCGGGGTCAGCACCGGGAAGACCTGCTCCCGGAAGTAGGTGCGCATGCGCTCGCGCTCGGCCGGGCCCAGCTCGCCCCAGCTGACCAGCTGGATGCTCTCGGCCGACAGCTTGGGGCGCACCTCGTCGGTGAAGCAGGCCGAATGGCGGGTCACCAGGTCGGCGGTGCGCTCGCTGATCATCTCGAGCTGGTTGCGCAGCGACGAGCGGTCGCCGCCGCGCATCGGCAGGCCGGCGCTGAGCCGCCTTTTCAGCCCGGCGACGCGCACCATGTAGAACTCGTCGAGGTTGCTGGCGAAGATGGCCAGGAACTTGGCCCGTTCGAGCAGCGGCGTGTTCGGGTCCTCGGCCAGCGCCAGCACGCGCGCGTTGAAGTCGAGCCAGGACAGCTCACGATTGAGGAAGCGGTCCTCGGGCAGCTCGGGCGCGCTGTCGGACTCGAAGACCTCGTCCGTCGCCGGCGCCTCGGTGGTCTCGATGTCGGTCATGCGGCGCTCCGTCGATCGCTGCGGCTGGTGCTGGTCGGTACTGCTTTCCCGGCTCCGGGACAGGAAGCGGCCGTTGGGGCCACGCCGGCGGGCTTCGGGGATCCGGGGCGGGGTCTGCATCGCTCCATCATCGCGGTTTCCGGGGAAACGTGAAACGAACGGCGCCTAGATCAACTCAACCGATTCCGGGAATGGCCAACCGGCTGATCAGGCCCGTGGCCTCGGCCTCCACGACGACGCGCTGGCCGAGGCGGAGCAGCCGCAGCCCGGATCGCTGGAACGCGTCAGCGTCGAAGGCCAGCTCAGTGCCGTCGTCGAGGAGGAGGGTCCCGGCCCGGGTCCGCGGGTCGAAGGTCGCGATCGTGCCCTGCATGCCCTGCACGCTACCGGGTTCACGCGGCGGGAGCGCAACTCACCGTGAGTCCCAGATCACGCAGCAGCGCGCAGGTGTGCCGGCCGGCGCCGAGCGCCAGCACGACGGCCAGGTCGGCGGGGGTGTCGACGTCCTGCCGCAGGCCCGGCCAGTCGCCGGCGAGCGGGGTGGCGCCGGAGGCCGCGTGGGCCACCGCCGAGCCGAGGCCGAAGCGCGGGCCGAGCGGGACGCCGGGCGGGGCCGCGAGCAGCACGGTGCCGGTGCCGGCCGCGTCGGCCACGAAGCTGCGCCCCTGCGCCGTGGCCAGCGCCTCGTCGAGCTGCTCGGGGCGCAGCGCGGGCAGGTCGCCGGTCATCACCACGCGGAACCGGTCGAGGCCGGCCGCCTCGTCGGCGCCGAAGCGCATCGCCTCGTTGAGATCGGCGCCCGGCCGGTCCGGCACCACCCGGGCGCCCAGCTCGGTCACCGCGGTCGCGGTGACCGGGTCGTCGGTCACCACCACCAGCTCGGCCACGGCCGATCCGGCCAGCACCGCCGTCGCCGTGTCGCGCACCATGGCCAGCGCCAGGTCGGCGTGGCGGGCCGGGGGCACGGCGCCGCGCAGGCGGCTCTTGGCCGCGCTCAGCCGTTTGACGGGGATCACCGCCGTCCAGTCCGCAAACATCGCCTGTGCCTTCCTTTGGCATGCCTTCTGGCCCTCGCCGGCGACGCCGTTGTCCGGCGCCGGCTGACTGCCGCTCGGTGCGGGCGGTCATGCCGCAAGTGTGCCAGCGGGCAGGTCAGGCACCCCTGCCTGGTCCCGCGCGCCGGGAGCAGGCATGATTCCTGGCGAGGTATCGGCCGCGGTGGGGACACGCCGTGGGTAGGGCAGGAGGGGCCGTGGCGCAGCGCGGGCTGGGATTCTGGCAGCGTTTCGCGGTGGTGTTGGTGCTTCCGGTGCTCAAGGTCTGGACCAGGCGGACCTGGACCGGGATGGACAACATCCCGCGGACCGGCGGCGTGATCATCGCGCCGAACCACGCGTCGCATTTCGACCCGCTGGTGGTGGCGCACTTCATCTACGGGGCCGGCCGCTGGCCGCGCTTCCTCGGCAAGGCCAGCCTGTGGAAGGTGCCGGTCCTGGGCCCGTTCCTGCGCAAGGTCAAGCAGATCCCGGTGGAACGCGGCAGTGTGGAGGCGGTGAAGTCGCTGGACGCGCTGGTGGAGGCGCTCGACGACGGCGGCGCCGTGGTGATCTACCCGGAGGGCACCACCACCCGCCAGCCCGACCTGTGGCCGATGCGCGGCAAGACCGGCGCGGCCCGGCTCGCCCTGCTCACCGGCGCGCCGGTGATCCCGATGGCCAACTGGGGGTCGCAGACCATCTACGACCCGCGCACGAGCAGGCTGCGCATCCGGCCGCGTACGCCGGTGACCGTCACCGCCGGCAAGCCGGTGGATTTCGCCCGCTGGCAGGGCGCCACGCCGACCCGCGCCGTGCTCGAGGAGATGACCGACGCCATCATGCTCGATGTCCAGCGCCTGGTCGCCGAGGTGCGGGGCGAGCCGGCGCCGGAGGGCCTCTACGCCCGGCCCGCCGCCAAGCCGGCCGACACGACCGGGGAGACGGGATGACCCGGGCCGCGGTCATCGGCTCGGGCGCCTGGGGCACCGCGTTCGCCAAGGTGCTCGGCGAGGCCGGCGCGTCCGTGACCATGTGGGGGC
The DNA here is from genome assembly GCF_042664765.1 of Paractinoplanes rhizophilus. Taxonomy (NCBI): domain Bacteria; kingdom Bacillati; phylum Actinomycetota; class Actinomycetes; order Micromonosporales; family Micromonosporaceae; genus Paractinoplanes; species Paractinoplanes rhizophilus. The sequence goes on from NZ_JBHTBJ010000008.1 coordinate 46,752, forward strand.
GGAAGGCCTCGGTGGTCGAGGAGATCCGCGACCGGCGCAGCAACGAGATCTCGCTGCCGGGGGTGAAGCTGCCCGAGACGGTCACCGCCAGCGGCGACCTGGCCGAGGCCGTGCACGGCGCCGACCTGATCGCCATCGCGGTGCCGTCCCAGACGCTGCGCGGCAACCTCGCCGACTGGTCCGGCCACTTCGGGCGGGACGCGACGATCGTCTCGCTGATGAAGGGCATCGAGCTCGGCACGACCCGGCGGATGAGCGAGGTGATCGTCGAGACCGCGCAGGTGGAGCCGGAACGGGTGGTGGTGGTCTCCGGCCCCAACCTGGCGCCCGAGATCGCCGCGGGCCAGCCCACCGCCACCGTCGTTGCCTGCCTCGACGAGGACCGCGCCAAGCGGGTGCAGCACGCCCTGGCCCTGCCCTACTTCCGGCCGTACACCAGCGACGACGTGGTCGGCTGCGAGCTGGGCGGCGCGGTCAAGAACGTGATCGCGCTGGCCTACGGGATGACGGTCGCCATGGGCATGGGCGACAACACCCGGGCGTCGCTGATCACCCGCGGGCTGGCCGAGACGGCCCGGCTGGGCGCGGCGCTGGGCGCCGACCCGCTGACCTTCGCCGGGCTGGCCGGGCTGGGCGACCTGGTCGCGTCCTGCTCGTCGCCGCTGGCGCGCAACCGCACCTTCGGCGAGCACCTGGGCCGCGGCGAGAGCCTGGAACAGGCGCAGGCGGCCACCCGGCAGACCGCCGAGGGCGTGAAGAGCTGTCTGTCGATCCGCGATCTGGCCCGGGCGCACGGCGTCGAGATGCCGATCGTCGAGCAGGTGGAAAAGGTGTGCCACGAGGGCGCCGACCCGCGGATAGCGGTCAAGATGCTGATGACACGGGAGATCAAACCGGAATGATCCCGTCCAACCACCCCGCCGCCGCCCCTGACCGGCCTGAAGGCAGCCTTTCTGATGGCACCAGGGTGGTGCACGCGGGACTGCCCGAGCCGGTGGTCGGCGAGCCGTTCCTGCCCGGGCCGGTGTTCGCCGCGCCGTACCATCTCGACCCGGCGACCGGGCCGGGGGAGAACGGCTACGGCCGCACCGAGCACCCCACCCGGCGGGCACTGGAGGCGGCGATCGGGCAGCTCGAGGGGGCGCCCACGCTGGTCTTCGCGAGCGGTCAGGCGGCGATCACGGCGCTGCTGCTCTCGGTCCTGCGCCCGGGCGACACCGTGGCGCTGCCCTCCGACGGATATTTCACGGTGCGCGCCTTCGCCGAGGGAACCCTCCGAGATCTGGGCGTGACCTCGCTGCAGGTGCCGACCGCCGGGCCATATCCCGATTTTTCCGGCGTACGGCTGGTGCTGCTGGAAACGCCGGCCAACCCGGGCCTGGACGTGTGCGACATCCAGGCCGTCGCCGCGGCCGCGCACGCCGCCGGCGCCCTGGTCGCCGTCGACAACACCACCCCGACGCCGCTCGGGCAGAATCCGCTGGTCCTGGGCGCCGACATCGTCGTCGCCTCCGGCACCAAGGCGCTGACCGGCCACTCCGACGTGCTGCTCGGCTACGTCTCGACCGCCGACGACGCGCTGTTCGACCGGATCGAGACCTGGCGCAAGCAGACCGGCGGGGTGCCGGGCGCCTTCGACTGCTGGCTGGCACACCGGTCGATCGCCACGCTCGACCTGCGGCTGGCCCGCCAGACGTCGAACGCGGGCGCGATCGCCGCGCTGCTGTCGCAGCGGCCGGACGTGACCGGGGTCCGCTGGCCCGGGCTCGAGTCCGACCCGGCCTACGAGGTGGCGAGCAAGCAGATGCGCCGGATTCCCGGGATCGTCTCGTTCGACCTGGGCTCGGCCGACCGGGTGGCCCGGTTCCTCGCCGCGGCCGCGCTGGTCTTCGCGGCCACCTCGTTCGGCGGCGTGCACACCACCGCCGACCGCCGGGCGCAGTGGGGCGACGACACCGCGCCCGGCTTCGTGCGGCTCTCCTGCGGCATCGAGGACACGGCCGACCTGGTGGCCGATCTGACCGCCGCCTTGGACCAAGCTTGATCGGTAGCTTCTCCGGCGACGAGGTCGCGGCCCTGACGACCGGGGAGAGCTTCTTCGCCGCACCGGGGGAGCGGATCTGTCCGGCGTGCGGCGAGCGCCGGCTCCGGACGTACGTGAATGCGCCTGAAAATGCTCGTCGCCCCACCCTCGTGAGCTATGTCTGGTGCGCCGGCTGCCGCAAGTTCGTCGGCACCCGGGCTCGTCATCCCGAGGGACTCGTCTTCTCCGACCCGCTCGCCGCCCTGTCCGCCGGCGAGCGGCGTGCGCTGGAATGCAGCCTGGTGGGCTTCCTCGCACACCTCGATCGGCTGTGGGACGACGGAGTGCTGCCGCAGGCCTTCGCGGCCTGACTTTCACTTGACCTCCCGGAGCACTAGGTTCTATGGTTCGTTACATGAGTAATGAACCGCAGAACTAGGGAGGCTCGGTGTTCGACGACCGCAGCCCGATCTACCTGCAGATCGCCGACGGGATCAAGAACGACGTCCTGAGCGGCTCCCTCAAGGAGGACGAACAGGTCATGTCCACCAACCAGTACGCGGCCTTCTACCGGATCAATCCCGCCACCGCGGCCAAGGGCTTCGCCCAGCTGGTCGAGGAGGGCGTGCTCTACAAGAAGCGGGGAATCGGCATGTTCGTCAGCCCGGACGCCCGGGAGAAGCTCCGGCGCGAGCGGCGCGAGCGGTTCTTCACCGAGGTCGTCGACCCGATGCTGGCCGAGGCCAAGCGGGTCGGCATCGAGATCGACGAGATCGTCCGGCACCTCGGCGGTGCGCGATGATCGAGCTGCGCGGGGTCACCGTCCGGTACGGCTCGACCGTCGCGGTCGACGGCATCGACCTCGACCTGCCGACCGGCAAGATCTACGGCCTGCTCGGGCGCAACGGCTCCGGCAAGACCAGCCTGCTCAGCGCGCTCGCCTCGTTCCGCCGCCCGGCGGCCGGCACGATCCGGGTCGACGGCGCCGACGCCTTCGAGAACCCCGCAGTGATGCGGCAGACCTGCTTCATCCGCGACACGCTCGACACCAACGAGTCCGACAAGGTGCGGGCGCTGCTGACCTTCGCCGGCTGGATGCGGCCCACCTGGGACGCCGACTACGCGGCCAAGCTGCTCGACCTCTTCGAGATCGACCCCAGGAAGCGGGCCTCGTCGCTGTCCCGCGGGCAGAAGTCGGCGGTCGGGATCGTGCTCGGCCTCGCCTCCCGCGCGCCGCTGACCATCCTGGACGAGACGTACCTCGGCATGGACGCGGTGGCCCGGGCCGCCTTCTACCGCGAGCTGCTCGACGACTACCTGGCCCACCCGCGCACGATCATCCTCTCCACGCACCTCATCGAGGAGGTCGCCGACCTCTTCGAACGCGTGATCATCATCGACCGCGGCCGGGTGCTGCTGCACGAGGAGACCGACGAGCTGCGCGGGCGCGGGGTCACGGTGACCGGGCCGGCCATGGCGGTCGGCGAGTTCGTGGTCGGGCGGCCGGTGCTCGGCGAGCAGAGCCTCGGCGGGGTCAGCGCGGTCACCCTCGACTGGCGGCCGACGCCCGAGGAGGTCGCCCGCGGCGAGAGCGCCGGGCTGACCTTCGGCCCGGTCGGCCTCCAGGACCTCTTCGTCCACCTCACGTCGTCCGCGCCCCGGTGGGAGGCCACCCGATGAGCGTCACCGGCGCCCTGTTCCGCATCTATCGGCCGATCATCTCCATCTCGTTCGCGATCATCCTGGTGGCCGTCACCGCGATCGTCACCGCGATCGTGACGAGCGTGACGGACCTCGACTTCAGCATGTGGCTGGTGCTGGCCGGGTCGGCCGCGAAGTACTGGCTGCTGGTGGTCGGCATCATCCTGGTCGCCATGCAGCTGCGGCAGTTCGTGGTCAACGGGGTGACCCGGCACGAGTTCATCGCCGGGGCCGGGGTGTTCGCTCTGGTCATGGTGCTGGGCTGGGCCGTCGCGGTGGTGCTCGGGCACGAGGTGGAGAGCCTGCTGCTGAACGCCTTCGGCGCCCGGGGGGCGGACTACCCGACGCTGACCGCCGGCGGGGCGCTGCGGGAGCTCGGCTCGGTCCTGCCGGTGGCGGCGGCCTATCTGGTGTCGGGGGCGGCCGTCTCGGCCGGGTTCTACCGGTTCCGTCCGTGGACCGGGCTGGTGGTGATGCTGGGCGGGCTGGTGCCGGCGGCGGTCGCCGAGGTGCTGCTCGGGTACAACGAGTTCGGCGAGCTGGCCGGCCGGGTGCCGTACCCGGCGGCGCTGGCGCTCTCACTGCTGGCGACCGGGCTGGGTGGGTGGCTCTTCCACCGGCTGATCAGCGACGTGGCGATCCGCCCGGCGGCCGCCTGAGCGCTCAGGCCTTTTGCAGGACGAGCTCGTGCAGCCAGTCGCGCGTCACCGGGGCCGGCTCGCCACCGGTGACGCGGCGCAGGGCGTCGCCCGGGGCGATGCCCAGCAGCACCAGCGTCAGGCAGGCCAGCAGGGTCGACCGGCCGACGCCGCCGAAACACTGAATCGCGACGAACCGGCCGGCGCGTACGTGCGCGGCGAGCCGGCCGGCCAGCAGCACGACCTGGGCCGCCTCCTCGCGCGGCACGCCGGCCTCGCCGAGCGGGAACGTGACGATCTCCACGCCCAGCGCGGCGGCCGCCGCGACGGTGCTGTCGAAGCCCATCCGCTGCTGCTCGGGGGCGGTCAGCGCGGAGACCAGGACGGACACGCCGTCGGCGGCCAGCGCGCTCAGCCGATCGGCGGCCCAGCCGTCGCCGCGCGGGTGCGCGATGGTCGCGAGCCGGCCGGTACCCATGCCGAAGATCACGTGGAGTGACGCAGTCATGAACCCGCAGTTTTCCTTGTTCCGTGGCGGCGGACGGGTGAACCCGTGAGTGGCTAACGCAGAGTAGGGTTCCCCCCGGCATGACCGCTAGCGAGAGGCGCGAGAAAAGTGACGACTCCTCGGAAGACCCGCGTCGCGATCGTGTTCGGTGGACGCAGCACCGAGCACGCCATCTCGTGCGTGAGCGCCGGGAGCATCCTGCGCGCGCTCGACCCGGGTCAGTACGAGGTCGTCCCGGTCGGCATCACCCGGGACGGCGCCTGGGTGCTGGCCGGCGCCGATCCCGCCACCCTCGCGATCAGCGACCGCAAGCTCCCCGAGATCACCACCGCGAGCGGCAACGCGGTCGTGCTCGCCGCCGACCCGACCGCCACCGAGCTCATCGTGCGCGACCCGGCCGCGGGCGTCTCCTCGCTGGCCGGCGTCGACGTCGTCTTCCCGGTCCTGCACGGCGCCTACGGCGAGGACGGCACGATCCAGGGCATGCTCGAGATGGCCGGCATCCCGTACGTCGGCGCCAACGTCTTCGCCTCGGCGGCGGCCATGGACAAGGAGTTCACCAAGAAGCTGGCGGCCGTCGAGGGCATCCCGGTGGGGCCGTACGCGGTGTTGCGGGCCGGCTCCGAACTGTCCGAGGCGGACAAGGAGCGGCTCGGCCTGCCGGTCTTCGTGAAGCCGTCGCGGGCCGGCTCGTCGCACGGCATCACCAAGGTGAGCGACTGGGCCGACCTGGACGCGGCGATCGCCACCGCCCGGCGGATCGACCCCAAGGTGCTGGTCGAGGCGGCGATCGCCGGCCGCGAGATCGAGTGTGGCGTGCTCGAGGGCGAGGCCGGGGGTGCGCCGGAGGCGTCCCTGCTCGCCGAGATCCACGTCGACTCCCACGACTGGTACGACTTCGAGGCGAAGTACCTGGACGGCGGCCGCTACGACATCCCGGCCGACCTCCCCGGCCCCGTCGCCGCGCGGGTCCAGGAGTACGCCCGGCGCACCTTCACCGCGCTGGACTGCGCCGGCCTGGCCCGGGTCGACTTCTTCGTCACCGCCGACCACCAGATCTACCTCAACGAGATCAACACGATGCCGGGCATGACGCCGACCTCGATGTTCCCGCTGATGTGGGCGGCCACCGGGCTGGAGTACCCGAAGGTCGTGGACCGGCTGATCCGCACGGCGCTGCGCCGCGGGACCGGACTGCACTGACCCTTTATCGCGTGCAGCCGGTGGGCACGCCCTTGTCGCGGGACTTGACCGTCTTGACCACCGGGTCGGAGAACTCGTTGGCCCACTGCGCCGTCTGCTGATAGCTGCTGGGCACGCTCACCTGCACGGCGACCTCACGGTCCATCGTGGTGAACACGTCGGTGGCCGGGAGATCCTGGCCCCACCAGCAGACGCCGTTCATCGCGTACATGGTGGCGTCGAGCGGCACGCAGCCGGGATGGCCGCCGTCGATCCGCTCGCACATCGTCGGCTGGGTCACGCCGCAGGCCACGGTGATCGGCGGCTCGCCCCACGCCGCGTTCTGCTCGGGGCCGGCGCTGACCTTGCGGCCGGGCAGGTCGCGCAGTGTCGTCGGTAGCTGCGAGGTGACGGCCAGGCAGACCTGGGCGGCGCGGGCGTCGAGCCGGGGGGCCGCCATCCGCACCGGGGTGGCCGGAACCACGGCGGCCGAGGTGGCCGTCGCCGCCGGGTCGGCCTTCTGATCGCCCGGGCTCAACCGCGCGAACATGATGAGACCGGCCACGATGGCGATCGGCACGGCGAACGCGGCGGCCCAGAGGGCGGCGCTGCGGGTCGTCGGGTCCGGTCTTTTCGCCTCGGGTCTGGTCTCCACGTCAACCATGGTTCAGAGGTTTACCACGGAGCAGGTGAGCGTCCGCATGATGCCCGAGACGTTCTGGACTTTGCTCACAATGAGCCCGCCGAGGTCGTCGACCGTGTGCGCCTCGGCCAGCACGACCACGTCGTACGGCCCGGTGACCGCGTCGACCCGGATCACTCCGGGGATCTTTCCGATCGATACGGCCACGTCATGAGCCTTTCCGACCTCTGTTTGGATCAGGATGTATGCCTGGACCACAATCCGCTCCCATCCGCCGCCAGCCGTAACCAGAACGTGAAACTACCGTAAGAACACACTCGGCTGCGGGACGCCACCTTGGGGGCTGTTGTCAGGAGAGGGGCGCTGCGCTGGTGAGCATTGCCGAGATCGGCGAGTTCGGGCTCATCTCCCGGGTCGTCGCGCGGCTCGGGACGGGTTCCGCGGCACTGCTCGGGCCGGGCGACGACGCCGCGGTGGTGGCCGCGCCCGACGGCCGGGTCGTGGCCTCCACGGACGTGCTGGTCGAGGGGCGGCACTTCCGCCGCGACTGGTCCGGCCCCGCCGACATCGGGCACCGCGCGGCCGCGGCCAACCTCGCGGACATCGCGGCGATGGGAGCGACGCCGACGGCGCTGCTGGTGGCGTTCTGCGCGCCGGCCGACCTCGACGTGGCCTGGGCCGAGGAACTGGCGGGCGGGCTGTCGGAGGAGGCGGCGTTGGTCGGCGCGAGCGTGGTGGGCGGCGACATGTCGTCGAGCCGGACGATCACCATCGCGGTGACCGCGCTCGGCGACCTCGGCGGCCGGCCGCCGGTGGTGCGGTCGGGGGCGCAGCCGGGCGATGTGGTCGCGATTGCCGGGCGTACGGGTCACGCGGCGGCCGGTTACACGATTCTTTCCCGGGGATTTCGTACGCCCAAGATGCTGGTCGAGGCGTACCGGCGGCCGGAGGTGCCGTACGCCGCGGGACCGTCGGCCGCGACGCACGGCGCCACTTCGATGATCGACGTCTCGGACGGACTGCTGCAGGATCTCGGTCACATCGCCGCGGCCGGCGTCGTGGGGATCGACGTGCGCACCGACGCGTTCGAGGTGCCCGGCCCGATGCGGGACGCGGCCGCGGCGCTGGGCGTCGACCCGTACCAGTGGCTGCTCGCCGGCGGCGAGGACCACGCGCTGGTGGCGACGTTCCCGCCCGGCGCCGCTCTGCCCGGGGGGTGGCGCGAGATCGGGACGGTACACAACGGGACCGGGATCACCGTCGACCGCAAGGCCTGGAGCGGACCCGCGGGCTGGGATCATTTCCGCTGACGACGTACCGTCGTCGCCGTGCTCGAAGTTCCGGAAATCAAGATCAGGACGGCGGAGTTCGGCGACCCGGCGGTGCGGGCGCTGCTGGTCGAAGTGCTCGACGAGCTGTCCGAGCGGTATGGCGGCAGCGGCGACGACACGCCCATCGGCGACGACGACTTCACCCCGCCGAACGGGGCGTTCTTCGTGGCCGACGACGGCGAGCGGCTGATCGGCTGCGCGGGCTGGCGCCGGCACGGCGCCGCCGACGCGGAGCTCAAGCGGATGTTCACCGCCAAGCCCGCCCGCGGGCGCGGCCTGGCCCGGCGGATGCTGGCGGCGATCGAGGAGTCGGCGCGGGCGGCCGGGTGTTCGCGGCTGATCCTGGAGACCGGCGACCGGCAGCCCGAGGCGATCGGCCTTTACCAGTCGGCCGGGTACGCCCGCATCGAGGACTTCGGGTACTACAAGGGCGAGGAGGGCGTGCTGTCCTTCGCCAAGAACCTCTGACACCTGACGCTCCGACACACAAATAGCCGCCGGGCTTTGCGGCCCGGCGGCTGAAGTGTGGTGGAGCTCAGGTCAGGCGCGGACGACCTTGCCGGCCTTGATGCACGAGGTGCAGACCTTGAGCTTCTTGGTGGTGCCGCCACCGGCCGGGGTGCGCACCGACTGGATGTTCGGGTTCCAGCGGCGGTTGGTCCGCCGGTGCGAGTGGGACACGTTGTGGCCGAAGCCCGGTCCCTTGCCACAGACGTCGCACACGCTAGCCACGGGGTACTCCTGAGGTTGTCTTCTAGATCGTCAAGGCAGCCCCGCGAACCATCGCCAAGGCAACCCGGCAAGGTTACCCGATGGCGCGCCGCAACAGCCAATCACCCCCGGTCAGGGTGCGGTCTCCCGACAATGTCAGGGGGCGTTAGTACGATTTTCGCGTGCTGGAGACCCTCGACGCCGCTGCGGTCCGCCGCTGGTGCGGTGGTGGGCTGGCCGCGCTCCGCGCCCACCAGCACGAGATCGACGAGCTGAACGTCTATCCCGTCCCCGACGGCGACACCGGCACCAACCTCGTGCTCACCCTCACCGCCGCCCAGCAGGCCCTCGACGAGGCGGCCGCGGTGACCGGCGAGGCGCTCGACACGCCGGCGCACGGCAGCGCCCTGCGCCGCATGGCCCGGGGCGCCCTGCTCGGCGCCCGGGGCAACTCCGGGGTGATCGTCTCCCAGATCCTGCGCGGCATGGCCGACAGCCTGGCCGGCTCGGTCGCGGTGCGCGGCGGCGAGCTGGCCCGGGCGCTGCGCTCGGCGTCCGAGGCGGCCTATGCGGCGGTGGCCCGCCCGGTCGAGGGCACGGTGCTGTCCGTCGTGGCGGCGGCGGCCGAGGGCGCCGGGCGGATCAGCTCCGACGACCTGGTGGCGGTGGCGCGAGCGGCGGCGCGGTCCGCCTCCGAGGCGCTGGCCCGCACCCCGCAGCAGCTCCCGGTCCTGGCCCGGGCCGGGGTGGTGGACGCCGGCGGGCGCGGCCTGGTCCTGCTGCTCGACGCGCTGGTCGACGCCCTGACGTCGACCGCGCCCCCGGCCCTCGGCCCGGTCGAGCCGCCCGCGTCCGGCGAGTCAACGCAGTTCGGTTACGAGGTGCAATATCTGCTCGACGCCGCCGACGTCGGCGGTCTCCGCGAGACGCTGGGCCGGCTCGGCGACTCGCTGGTGGTGGCCGGGTCCGGCGACGGCGTGTGGAATGTGCACGTCCACGTGAGCGCCGAGGGGATCGGCCCGGCCGTCGAGGCCGGAGTGGCCGCCGGGCGGCCGCATCGCATCAGCGTCACCCCCCTCGAGCCGGCTCACGGCGCCCCGCCGGAGGCCGGGCCGCGCCGGGCGGCGCCGGTCCTTCCGCAAGTGGCCGTGGCGGCGCCCGGGCCGTCCGAGCCCCGGGGCGCCGTCGTGGTCGCGGCCGGCGACGGGCTCACCGCGCTCTTCGCGGCCGAGGGCGCCACCGTGGTCGGGCGCAATCCGTCGGTGCGCGAGATGCTCGACGCGATCACCGGCTCCGGCGCCGGCAGCGTGGTCCTGCTGCCCAACGACGCGAACACGCATGCCGTCGCCACCGGCGCCGCCCGCGAGGCCGAGGCCGCCGGGGTGCGCGTCAGCGTGGTCCCGACCCGCTCGCCGGTGCAGGCGCTCGCCGCCCTGGCCGTGCGCGATCCGGCCCGCCCGTTCGCCGACGATGTCATCGCCATGGCCGAGGCCGCCGGCGCCTGCCGCTACGGCGAGGTCTGCACCGCGCAGCGTGACTCGCTCACGGTGGCCGGTCCCTGCCGGGCCGGCGACCTGCTCGGCCTGGTCGACGGCGAGGTGCACGTGATCGGCGGCGACCTCGAGGACGTGAGCCGCCGCCTGCTCGACCGCATGCTCGGCGGCGGCGGCGAGCTGGCCACACTGGTGCTCGGCGCCGACGCCCCGGCCGCTCTGGAGGGCACGCTGCGCGAGCACGTCACGCACGCCTGGCCGTTCGTCGAGCTCGCCTGCTACGCGGGCGGCCAGCCCCGGTATCACCTGCTGGTTGGAGTGGAATGAGCGACCGGACCACCACCGACACCCCACTGCGCAAGGTCCTGGGCGACCGCACCGCCAAGGCGCTGGCGAGCCACCTCGACCTGCACACGGCCGGCGACCTGATCTACCACTTCCCCCGGCGGTACGACGAGCGCGGCGAGCACACCGACATGCGCCACCTGCTGATCGGCGAGCAGGTGACCCTGCTGGCCCAGGTGCAGGCGGTCAATGTGAAACCGATGCGGGCCCGCCGGGGCAACATGCTCGAGGTGACCATCGGCGACGGCTCGGGGGCGACGCTCACCTGCACGTTCTTCAACCAGGCCTGGCGCGAGCGAGAGCTGCGCCGGGGCGTGTGGGGCCTGTTCGCCGGCAAGATCACCGATTTCCGCGGCAAACGGCAGCTCAACGGCCCGGCCTATCAACTGCTCCGCGCCGACGCGACGCAGGACGAGGCGGCCGAGGAGATCGAGGAGTTCGCCGGCGCCCTCATCCCGGTCTATCCGGCCGCCCAGGCCGTGCCGACGTGGGTGATCGCCAAGTGCGTGCGTACGCTGCTCGACACGTTCGAGCCGCCGGCCGACCCGCTGCCGCCGGCCGTGCGGGCCAACCGCAACCTGGTCGGCATCGGGACGGCCCTGCGCGAGATCCACCGCCCCAGCTCCAAGGAGGCGCTGTACTCGGCGAAATACCGGCTGAAGTGGGACGAGGCGTTCGCCGTTCAGCTCACCCTGGTGCAGCGCCGGGCGCGCGCGGCCGCCGCACCGGGCACGGCCCGGCCCCGGTCCGAGGGCGGCATCCTCGCGAAATTCGACGCGAGCCTGCCGTACGAGTTGACCGACGGCCAGCGCCAGGTCGGCGAGGAGATCGCCGCCGACCTGTCCGAGCCGCACCCCATGCACCGCCTGCTGCAGGGCGAGGTCGGCTCGGGCAAGACGCTGGTCTCGGTGCGCGCGATGCTGCAGGTCGTCGAGGCCGGCGGCCAGGCGGCCCTGCTCGCGCCCACCGAGGTGCTGGCCACCCAGCACTACCGCGGCATCAGCGCCCAGCTCGGCGCGCTGGGCCGGGCCGGCGAGATCGACGGCGACCCGGGCGGCACCCAGCTCACCCTGATCACCGGTTCGCTCGGCGCGGCCGCCCGGCGGGCCGCGCTGGCCAAGGTCGCCGACGGCACGGCCGGCGTCGTGGTGGGCACGCACGCCCTGCTCTACGAGGGTGTCGACTTCAAAGACCTCGGCCTGGTGGTCGTCGACGAGCAGCACCGGTTCGGCGTCGAGCAGCGGGACGCGCTGCGCGCCAAGGCGGCCCGCCCGCCGCACGTGCTGGTGATGACGGCGACGCCGATCCCGCGCACGGTCGCCATGACGGTCTACGGCGATCTCGAGACCTCCACGTTGACGCAGCTGCCGCGCGGCCGGTCGCCGATCGCGTCGCACGTGGTGCCGCCGGAAAAGCCGGCCTTTCTCGACCGGGCGTGGAAGAGGTTGCGCGAAGAGGTGCGGGCGGGCCATCAGGCGTACGTGGTGTGCCCGCGCATCGGCGCGGGAGCGAGCGACGAGGAGGAAGAGCCACCCGACGATGAACCGGCTCGCCGACCGCCCCTCGCCGTCACCGAGGTCGCGCCGCTACTGGCCGAGGGCCCGCTGCACGGCCTGCGGATCGGGGTGCTGCACGGCAAGCTCCCGTCCGACGAGAAGGACGCGGTGATGCGCAAGTTCGCGGCCGGCGACCTCGACGTCCTGGTCGCCACCACGGTGATCGAGGTCGGCGTCGACGTGCCCAACGCCACCGTCATGATCATCATGGATGCCGACCGGTTCGGCGTCTCCCAGCTCCATCAGCTGCGCGGCCGGGTGGGCCGCGGTTCGGCCGCCGGCATCTGCCTGCTTGTCACCGAGTCGGTCGAGGGCACGGCGGCCCGCGAGCGCCTGGACGCGGTGGCGTCCACCACCGACGGCTTCCGGCTTTCCGAGATCGACCTCGAGCAGCGCCGCGAGGGCGACGTGCTGGGCGCGTCCCAGTCCGGCCGCCACTCCCACCTGCGGTTGCTGTCGCTGTTGCATGACGCCAAGCTGATCACCGATGCCCGCCAGGAGGCGGCGGCCTTGATCGGCGACGACCCCGACCTGTCCCGCCATCCCGCGCTGGCCGCCTCGGTGGCCGCGCTGGTCGACGAGGAACGCGCCGAGTACCTGGAGAAGGGATGATCCTGCACATCTGCCCCCGCGACGTCTGGGCGGCCGCGCTGGCCGAGGGCGTCTACGAGGGCGACACGCTCGCCACCCAGGGCTACATCCATTGCTCGACCGAGGAGCTGGTGCACCTGCCGGCGACGGCCCTCTTCCGCGGCCGCACCGACCTGCTCCTGCTCGAGATCGCCGAGGACCGCCTGCCGGTCCCGCTGAGGTGGGAGGACGGCGACCCGCCCCACCCCGACGGCAAGCAGTTCCCGCACCTCTACGCGCCCCTGCCGACCGCCGCCGTCGTCGCGGTCCACGATTACCAGCCCAACGAGGACGGCTCCTTCTCGCCGCCCCGCTGAGCGCGTCTCTGCGTGGTCGCCCGCTGAGTTCGTTCCCGCCGCGTGCGTGAAAAGGGCGCGCCGACCGGATGGTCGACGCGCCCTTTCGGGTCAGGCCCGCGGTCAGGCGGTGAACTTCACCTTGCGACGGCGGGACACGAAGAACATCACGCCACCGGCGATGAGCAGCAGGGCCGCGATGCCGGCGATGGTGCCACCCGCGGCACCGGTGATCGGCAGCGTCGGGCCGCCCTCACCGCCGCCGCCCCCACCGTTGGCGGTCGGGGTCGAGCAGGTCAGCTTCTCCAGCGCCGCCTTGATCTCTTTCTCGATCCCGGCGATCTTGATCGTCGCGTAGGTCGCCGTGCCGGCCTTGAAGGTGGCCTTCTCCGAGGCGCCGGCCGCGACGGTCAGCTTCTTGGTCTCGTCGCCGTAGCCCACGGTGGCCTCGGCCGGGATGACACCCTCGGGGTTGGTCACGGTGACCGTGACCTCCTCGCAGGTGTTCACGACGGTCGCGGTCGGCAGCGCGCAGTCCTCGGGAGCGGTCCAGTTGTAGGTCTGGTCCGCCATGCCCTCCGCGCTGACGGTCACGGTGCCGGCGCCGGCCGGGACGGTCACGGTCTCACCCTTGCCGGGGGCAACAGCAACGGTCTTGACCTGGTCGCCGTACTTGACGGTGAAGGTCTGCTCGTACTTGCCGCCGTTCGACAGGTTGATCGCCTGGCTGCCGTCGCAGGACGGGACCGAGGTGCTGGCCGGGGTGACGCAGGACCGGTCGCCGCCGTTGTACCAGGCCTGCGGGCCCTTCGACAGCTTGCCGGGCAGGCCGCGCGAGCCGAGCTTCTTGTCGCCGTAGCGCGGGCCGTTCGCGGTGATGGTGTCGATGATGTCCTTCTCGGTACCGAAGAACGTGTCGGCCTGCGTGTAGCACGGCGGGAGGTCGACGTGCAGGGTCAGCGTGCGCTCGGTGTTCGAGATCGAGCCGCTGTCCTTGTCGAACAGGTACTGCGGCACGTCGAACTGCGGCTTGGGCGCGTAGTACGACACCGCGGTGATCGGCACCTCGACGCCCTCGCAGAGCCGCGCCCGGTCGCTGAGGTTGATGACCGTGGTGGCGCCGCTCTTGTCCACCACGAACGTGTGGTTGAACGTCGCGTGGGCGGCATCGACACACTTCGGCGCGGGCGGGGCACAGCGCTTGATCAGCTGGACCGTCGCCGAGTTGTTGTAGTCGGTGTGGTCTTTCCAGACGGCGATGAAGGAAAGCTTGACCTTGTCGGCCTGGGCCTGGTCCACGATCTGGGTGTACTGGACCTGGGACGGGTTTTTGTTGTTGCCGGCCAGCAGCACCGTGCCGTTGGTCAGCTTCACGCTCGGGTCGCCGACCTTGACCGGGACCTCGCCGGCCGAGATGTTCAGATGCTCGACCTTGGCGCCGCTGGTGTCCCACCAGTCGTTCGTAAGGGTCCAGGTGACCTGGTTCTTACCATCGACGCACACGGTTTCGCCGGTGACGTTGGCGGTGTGGGCGCTGGCGGGTCCGGCGACCGCCACGACGCCGGCCAGGCCGAGCACCGAGCCGGCGAGAACGATCGCGGCGCGGTGCAATGAGGACTTCAGTTTCACGCCTTCTCCTGTGTTGGGGAATCAGGGGGCCGGCAAGGAAGCGGCGGGCCATCGCCGGAACGGGGGCGAGACCGTCGACGACGCCTCCCCACGTCGTCGACACGCAGCCGTAACTACGTGCAACGGGGGTCGACCCTAGCGACTTAGATGGATCTGGGGAATGCCTCAGGGAGGGCTAAGGCTGTTGATACGGATCCGTGATCTTCCATCTACCGAACGGGGCGGGAAGATCGCCGAGCGTGTCCGGTCGAAGGGGAATTGTTCACTCCCTGATTGCGGTCGGTAAGTGTTTGGGTAGCTTCGAGTCGTGCGATTCGATGACCCCGGTGCGGGCGCATGACCAGGATCATTGCCGGTGCCCACGGCGGACGGCGGCTGGTCGCCCCGGCCGGCGCCCTGACCCGGCCCACTTCGGACCGTGTGCGTGAGGCGGTCTTCAGCGCCCTGGAGTCGATGACCGACCTGTCTGGAGCGCGGTTCGTCGACCTTTATGCCGGTTCTGGGGCGGTTGGTCTGGAGGCCCTGTCCCGCGGGGCGAGTCACGCGCTTCTGGTCGAATCGGACGCCCGCGCGGCCCGCACGATCCGCGACAACATCGTGGCGCTCCGCGTCGGCGCGGCCGCCCGGCTGATCACCGGGAAGGTGTCGCAGGTGCTCGCCGGCCCGCCCGAGGGCGGACCGTACGACGTGGTCTTCGCCGACCCGCCGTACGCGGTCGGCGACCACGAGATCGTGGAGCTCCAGGAGGCGCTGCTGGCCGGCGGATGGCTCGCGCCGGACGCCGTGGTCGCGATCGAGCGATCCCGCCGGGGCGATCCGTTGAGCTGGGTGGATGGCATCACAGCCGATCGCAGCCGACGCTATGGGGAGACGACGCTTTGGTACGGTCGCCGATCATGAGACGAGCTGTCTGTCCCGGCTCCTTCGACCCGGTCACCAACGGTCACCTCGACATCGTCGGGCGGGCCAGCCGGCTGTTCGATGAAGTGATCATCGGAGTGCTGATCAACCAGTCGAAGACCGGCCTGTTCACCATCGACGAGCGTCTCGAGATGCTCCGCGAGGCGACGGCCGGCTACGGCAACGTCCGGGTCGCCTCGTTCCACGGGCTGCTGGTGGACTTCTGCCGATCGCAGGGCGCGGCGGTGGTCATCAAGGGGCTGCGCGCCGTCAGCGACTTCGACTACGAGTTGCAGATGGCGCAGATGAACATCGGTTTGTCCGGCGTGGAGACGCTGTTCATGCCGACGAACCCGCTCTACTCCTTCCTGTCGTCCAGCCTCGTCAAAGACGTGGTGAAGTGGGGCGGCGACGCATCGGCGTACGTGCCCGACTTCGTCGGCGAGCGGTTGATCACGCGTCTGAAGCAGAACTGAGCTCTCGGCGCGCCGGAAACCGGGACGGCGGGGACGCAGTAACGTGATCGCACCACGCTGCGTGGGTGAGAGATGACAGGGGTGAAGTCACCGATGGATGCGCTCGACAGCATCGACGAGATCATCGAACGTGTTCAAGAAGCGCGCTCCGTCCCGATGTCGCGGCAGAACTTCATGTACGACCGGGCCGAAATGATCGACATGCTGGACGCCCTGCGCTCCTCGCTGCCGTCCGAGATCCGCAAGGCGGCCGCCGTTCTCGACGAGCGCGACCGGATCATCGAGGCCGGCCGCCGGGAGGCCGACCGGATCATCAGCGAGGGTGAGACCGAACACGCCCGCCTGGTCTCGGTCAACGAGATCACCGTCTCGGCCGAGCACGAGGGCGCCCGGATCATCGCCGAGGCCCGCACCGAGGCCCAGCGGCTGCGCGAGGAGGTCGACGACTACGTCGACACCGCGCTGGCCAACTTCGAGCAGTTCCTGACGCGCGCGCTAGCCTCGATAGAGCGTGGCCGCGACAAGATGCACGCGCTCCGGGAGATCGGCACCTTCCAGGGCGAGGACACCGAGCGCCCGCTGCCCTTCTAGCGAGGAGCGCGTTGCCGCGTTGATGAGTTTGGCCCGCAATCGCCGCCGGCGAAGCCGTCGTCGATCGCCGGTCGAACTCATCAACCTCCAGCGGCGCACGCGCGATCGAGCGCAGCCAGCACAGTTAACACCCGATTCGACGCTACGGGCCCTGGTCAGGTAACCTTTTTCGTCGGCCTTCCCATGGCTGAGAGTTCATGATGCCCAAGTCACCGCAGAGTCACCTCGACCCCAGGCAGCCGTTCGTCCTCGACACGACGAAACTTCCACGGCAGCCTGGTGCGACGCGTGCCCTGAAACGGGTGATCGCGGCGCCACCGGACTTCGGCGTGGAGCTGATCAGGGTCCCCGAGAAGTCGGACGTCGAGCTCGATCTCGTGCTCACGTCGGTCTCCGAGGGGGTGTACGTCTCGGGCCGGGTCCGCGGCTCGCTCACCGGCGAGTGCGGCCGCTGCCTCAACGAGATCGGCGAGTCCTTCGACGTCCCCCTCGCGGAGCTGTTCGCGTACGAGGACAGCACCACGGAGGAGACGACCGACGAGGACGAGGTGGGCCGCATGCAGGGCGACCTGATCGACCTCGAGCCGGCGGTACTGGACGCGGTGGTGCTCACACTGCCGACCAACCCGCTCTGCCGTCCCGACTGCCCCGGCCTGTGCCCCGAGTGCGGGGTGCATTTCGACGACCTTCCGGCCGATCACAGCCACGAGGACGTCGATCCGCGCTGGGCCGCTTTGCGCAATCTCACAAGTAACGAGGAGTAGCTACCGTGGCCGTCCCCAAGCGCAAGATGTCGCGCAGCAACACCCGGTCCCGCCGGGCGAACTGGAAGGCGACCGCGGTCGCGACCCAGGCGTGCCCGCAGTGCAAGTCGCCGAAGCTGCCGCACACGGCCTGCTCGGTCTGCGGCACCTACAACGGTCGTCAGGTCCTCGAGGTCTGAGCCTCGCGGAGTGACGCGCCCGATTGTCGGGCGGGTCGCACCTGGGCAACGGCGAGCCACCGGTTCGCCGGCTCCCTCCACGGAGCCGGTGACCGCGCGGATCGCCGTCGACCTCCTCGGCGGGGACCACGCTCCCGCCGTCGTGGTTGACGGCGCTCTGCGCGCCTTCCAGGACGATCCGTCCCTCCACCTGATTCTGGTCGGCCCGCACGATGCCGCCGACGCGGTTCTGGCTGCCGTCGAACCGGCCCAGCGCGACCGGGTGGGCACCCTGCCCATGCCGGCCGTGGAGCTGCACCCCGACGACGCGGCCCGCGCCTCGCTGCGCGCCGTCGCGGACGGCCTGGCCGACGCCGTCGTGTCGGCCGGCAACACCGCCGCGATCGTGGTCTCGTCCGCTCGCGCCCTCGGCCGCTGGCCCGCGGTCCGCCGCCCGCCGCTCGCCGCGGTGCTGCCCACCGCCGCCGGCCGCCTCGTGCTGCTCGACGTCGGCTCCGCGGTCGACCCGGACGAGCACACCCTGATCACGCATGCCCGCCTCGGCGCCGCCTACGCCGCCGTCGCGCACGGGGTGACCGAGCCCCGGGTCGGCCTGCTGACCATCGGCACCGAGCGCGGCAAGGGCGACCGGCTTCGCCGCGCCGTCCCGCAGCTGTTCGCCGAGACCGACCTGCCGGCCGGCGCCCGGTATGCCGGGCTGGTCGAGGGCCACGACGTGGTGACCGGCACGGCGGCCGACGTCGTGGTGACCGATGGCTTCACCGGAAATATCCTGCTCAAGGGCCTGGAGACCGCGTACGCGCGGCTCGGCCCGCCCGGCGGGGACCCCGCTGCCGTCCCACCCCGGGCGGCCCTGCTGCTCGGGGTCGCCGGCACCGTCGTCGTCTGCCACGGGGCCGCGTCCGGCGGCGACCTGGCCGATGGCATAGCGTTCGCCGCGCGGATGCATCGTCGCTCCGCCGTCGCGGCGATGGCCGATTTGATCCCGCACAACGAGGTGACCCCATGAGTGACAAGCGTCGCCGGCCGTCGACCCTACCGCTCGAGGAGGCGTTCGGCGTCCCCTTCGAGCCGGCCCTGCTCGAGCGGGCGCTCACTCACCGCTCGTACGCGTACGAGAATGGTGGTCTGCCGACGAACGAGCGGCTGGAGTTCCTCGGCGACTCGGTGCTCGGCGTGGTGATCACGTCGGCGCTGTACCACAACCACCCGGACCTGCCCGAGGGCCAGCTCGCCAAGCTGCGCGCCAGCGTGGTCAACATGCACGCGCTCGCCGACGTGGCCCGGGGTCTCGGGCCGCAGGGGCTCGGCCCGCACCTGCTGCTCGGCAAGGGCGAGGAGACCACCGGCGGGCGCGACAAGGCCAGCATCCTCGCCGACACCCTCGAGGCGCTGCTCGGCGCGATCTACCTCGAGCACGGCCTGGACGTGGCGGGCGAGGTGATCCACCGGCTGTTCGACCCGCTGATGGCCGAGTCGGCCGGACGCGGCGCGGCGCTCGACTGGAAGACCAGCCTGCAGGAGCTGACCGCGGCCCTCGGCCTGGGCGTGCCCGACTACCTGATCGAGGACTCCGGGCCCGACCACGCCAAGACCTTCACGGCCTGGGTGGTGGTGGCCGGCGAGCGGTACGGCGGCTCGGACGGCCGCAGCAAGAAGCAGGCCGAGCAGCGGGCCGCCGCGGCCGCCTGGCGCACGCTGAACGAGCGGGGCCAGGAAGCGACCGGGGACGAGAAGCCCGAACAGCAGTGAGCCTGGCCGTGGCAGAGCGCGTCGAGCGGCGACCTCGCCTGTGGGACCTGGCCGGCGCCTGGCAGGGCGTGCTCACCGCCGTCGCGATCTTCGCGCTGACCCGGATCGGGCAGCTGATCATGCTGGCCTGGCTCGGGCACGCCTCGCACAGCGACCGCACGCTGCGCGGCCAGCTGCTGGTCTGGGACGCCGGCTGGTTCCTGCGCGTCGCGGTGAACGGCTACCCGCACGGCTACACGTACGATCCCGACGGTCAGCTGCAAGGCAACGGGCTCGCCTTCTTCCCGCTCTATCCGATGCTCATCCGGGGCGCCGACGCGCTCGGCCTCAGCCCCGAGACCGCCGCGATCACGGTCAGCTGGATCGCCTCGATCGGCGCCGCGGTCGCGCTGCACCTGCTCGGCACGACGCTGTACGACAAGCGGGCCGGCTGGGCGCTGGTCGCGATCTGCTGCAGCGCGCCGGCGTCGGTGGTGCTGTCCATGGCGTACTCGGAAGCGCTTTTCCTCGGCCTGGTGGCCGGCATGCTGGTCGCGGCGCACCGCCAGGTCTGGTGGGCTGCCGGGCTGCTCGGCCTGGGCGCGGCGCTCACCCGGCCGACCGGCGCCGCCGCCGGGCTCGCCCTGGCCGTCGCCGCGATCATGGCGGTCCGCGAGTCCCGCCGGAAGGTGTGGCAGCCGCTCGGCGCGGCCGCGGTGGCGCTCGCCGGCGTGCCGCTGTTCCTGGCCTGGGTGGGCTGGCGGGTCGGCGACCCGAGCGCCTGGTTCCGCATCCAGACCGCCGGCTGGGGCACGTCGTTCGACTTCGGCCGGAGCACGCTGACCTTCCTGGGCCGGACGCTCGGCTCGGGCGACAGCTGGGTTCCGGTGAGCGTGGCGCTGATCCTGCTGGTGGCGCTGGCCGCGGCCGGGGTCGCGCTGGCCGGGAAGCCGTGGCTGCCGCTGGCGGTCTACGGGATCGTGGCCATGGTGCTGGTGTACGGCCAGGCCGGCTTCTACCACTCGAAGCCGCGCCTGCTGTTGCCCGTACTCTTGACGCTGCTTCCCGCCGCCGTCGCGGCCGCCCGCGCCCGTCCCCGGGTCGCGGTGCTGTCGATCGCGGCGTGGGCGGCGTTCGGCCTGTGGTACGGCGCCTACCTGGTCGTCGTCTGGCCCTACACGTTGTAAGGGCTCTGCCCGCTAGAGGAGGCCAACGTGCCCGAGCTGCCCGAGGTCGAGACCGTCCGGCAGGGCCTGGCCAAGTGGGTGGCCGGCCGGACCATCGCGGCCGTCGAGGTGCACCACCCCCGCGCGATCCGCCGCCACCTGCCCGGCGACGCGCACTTCATCGCCATGCTGACCGGCCGGACCATCCTCGACGTCGCCCGCCGCGGCAAATACCTGTGGCTGCCGCTCGACTCCGGCGACGCGATCATCGGCCACCTTGGGATGAGCGGCCAGCTGCTGATGCGGCCGGCCGACGCCGAGGACGAGAAGCACCTGCGGGTCCGGTTCACGTTCACCGACGGCGGGCCGCAGCTGCGCTTCGTCGACCAGCGGACGTTCGGCGGCCTGTCGGTCTCCGAGGGCGGCGCCGAGCTGCCCGGCGAGATCGCCCACATCGCCCGTGACCCGATGGACCCGCTCTTCGACGACGAGGCGTTCGTGGCCCGGCTGCGCGGCAAGCACACCGAGGTCAAGCGGGCGCTGCTCGACCAGACGCTGATCAGCGGGGTGGGCAACATCTACGCCGACGAGGCGCTCTGGCGGGCCCAGCTGCACGGCAACCGGGCCACCGACCAGCTGACCCGGCCGGCCGCGCGGCGGCTGCTCGCGCACGTCCGCGACGTGCTCGGCGAAGCCATCGTGGCCGGCGGGACAAGCTTCGACGCGCTCTATGTGAACGTGAACGGCGAGAGCGGCTACTTCGACCGGTCGCTCGACGCGTACGGCCGGGAGGGCGAGCCGTGCCACCGCTGCGGCACCCCGATCCGCCGCGAGCAGTTCATGAACCGCAGCTCGTTCAGTTGCCCTCGGTGCCAGCCCCGCCCACGTACGCGCTGACGTACGGGCTCGCGTCGGTGGCGAGCCCGAATCCGGCGCCCCGCCGGCCCATCAACCGGCGGGCCGCGGTCAGCAGCGCCGGCGGCACCCCGTGCACGATGTGCCCGTCGCCCGGGCGTACCCCGTCGCCGTCCCAGCTCTGATAGGCCGACCACGGCCCCTCGAAGGTGCAGATCCGCACGCCCAGATCCCGGTAGAGCGGATGGGTGGGCACCCCCGGGTTCAGCACCACCCGGTGCAGCCCGCGCCGGGCGGCCAGCCGGACGGTCAGCGCGACCGGCCCGACCCCGCCCGACCCGGCCGGCGCGCGGTCGAGGAACAACCCCTCGACGCCGTCGGCCCGCCAGGCGTCCACGTCGGCCAGCACGTCGGCCAGCGACCGGCTGCCCCAGTCGAGGTCGATGCGGCCCAGCGACTGGTGCAGGGTGCGGCGCTCGCCGGGCAGGTCCCGGACGATCCAGGTCTCGGCGTCCAGGGCCAGCTCGGGCGACGGGTGCGCGTACGGGGGGAACAGGGTCTTCACGGTGCTCTCCGATGGTCGCGGGCGGTCAGGGCGACGGCGAGCAGGCCGGCCACGTGGGTGACGGCCAGCGCGCCGACGGCATCCGGCAGCAGGCCGGCGGCCAATGTCTTCAGCGCGGGGGTGAGCAGCGGCGGCGCGATCGCGACGGCGGCGGCGATGCCGGTGCGGCCGCGGGCGGCGAGCAGGTACGTGATGGCGAAGACGCCGCCGAGCAGAGTGCCACCGGCGAGCGCGAGCACCTCCTCGGTGGCGGCGGTCTCGTCGGCGGCCAGCGCCAGCGCGCCGCCGATGGCCAGCGGCGGGAGCAGCCCGGCCAGGGTGACGGCGGTGACGCCGCGGCGCGCGCCCGGATCGTGCCCGGCCTCGGTGTTCCACCCGATCAGGGCCTCCAGGATCGGCACCGCCAGCAGCAGCGGAAGCCAGAACGGCGCGGTCGAGCCGGACGGCCCGGCCCGCCAGATCAGGCCCACGCAGATCGCCTGGGAGGCGCCGATGACCAGGTAGCCGCCGGCGCGCCGCACCTCGGGCCCGGTGAGCCGGAACCGCCGGCGGCTTCCCGGCAGCATCGCCGGGCGGAACGCGCGGACCAGCGCCACCACGATCGCCGCCGGAAGCAGCGTGCCGATCGGCAGTCCGGACACCGGCGCACCGGCCGTCCCGGCGAGGGTGGCGGCGGCGAGCAGCCAGCACGGCACGCACCAGCGCACGACCGCGGCCTCGGCCCGGGTGACCAGCGTCGCGGTGACGGTCGCGAGCGTGGCCAGCCCGCCCAGCCCGACGACCAGGGCCAGCCCGCGGTGCGGTCCGAGCAGCGGGGCGGGCGCGATCCACACCAGGGCGCACCAGAGTCCCGCCACCGCGCCGAAGCCGGCCGCGACGAGCCGGCACGCGGCCGAGACGCCGGCGCGCCGGGCCACCGTCACCCCCGCGCAGGTCAGCGCCTGAGCGGCGGTCCAGCCGAGCAGCAGCGTCGTCAGCGGCACCGGCCAGGCGACCTGACCGAGCGATCCACCGGCGGCGATGGCCACGCTCAGCGGCGCGAGATACAGCGCGCAGCGGAGGAAGGCGGCGCCGAGGTAGGCGCGCCGGGCCGGGGCACGTCGCGCGCCCCGGCGGGCGGAATCCAGGGCAGGTGCGGCGATTTCGCCGAGGTCCGGTGGCGGCTCCGCGGCATGCCGCGGCCGGTTGACGCGTACGGCGGTAGCATGCCGGCCCGCGCCCGCGGCACCCGCCCGGCGGACCCGGGTGCGCGTCGCGCGCGACGTGCTGGCCGCTCGTCGGGGAGTGACCGTCACAGCTCGTTACCACCCTTCCGGAACATGGGCCACGCCGGCGACGCACCGGCGAGCGCTTTCTCGGGCTCGCCCACAACCTCGCCCGGCGCTTCCCGACCCGCTCGCTCGTGTCGGCCCGCCAGCTCTTCTCGGCCGGCTCGCTCGTGTTGGCCGGCTCGCTCTTCTCGGCCGGATCGCTCGTGTTGGCCGGCTCGCGCTTGGCCCGCCAGCGCTTGGCCCGCTAGCGCTTGGCCTGCTCGCTCTTGCTGGCCCGCCGGTGCCTCGTGGCCCGGCCGGGGCGGGAAGACGTCCAGGGCGATCGCCGCCGGATCGGCGACGTGGCCGGGAGGCGGCATGGCCGCGAAGGGATCCTCGGAGCCGCCGGGCAACGGGCCGCCAGGGGCCGGCGGCGCCGTTCTCGCCGCGTGCCGACCGCGTCGCCCACCCGCGTCGTCGTCGGCTCGTGCAGCGTGCGCATGCGTGCCGTCGGCTTGGGCGGCGTGGGCGTGGGCGTCGTCGGCTCGGGCGGCGTGGGCTCCGGCGTCGTCGGTCCCACCGCCCTCGGCCCGGGTGGCGTTCGCCCAAGTGGCGTCGGCGGGGGACGCGCCGGCCGGGGTCAGCCAGCGCAGGGTGGCCGGGAGGGCCGCCCGGGGCGCCGGGACGGCGAGGGCGAGCTCGAAGGCCGGCGCCGGCGGAAGCGCCGCCAGATCGGTGTAGAGCGCGCCGTACACCCGTACCACGCGGTCGGTGGTGAAGTGCAGCAGCGCCCGCCGCCGCGCCGCGTCGCCCAGCTGGCGGCGCCGGGCCGGCGCGCGGAGCAGCCCGACGATGGCGATCGCCAGCTCGGCCGGGTCGTCCGGCTGGACCAGCACGCCGGCGTCGCCCAGCGTCTCGGCGGCCGGCCCGACGTCGACCCCGACCACCGCGCGGCCCGACATCATGGCCTCGATCAGCCGGTACGGCGGGTCGGCCGGCCCCGGCACGTGCGCCACGACGTGCCCGGCGGTGTACCGGTCGCGGGGATCGGCCGGCAGCGGATGCAGCCGCACCGCCCGGCCCAGCCCGGTGCGCTCGATCTGCTCCGCACAGAAGTCCACGTGCGCGGGCGTGACGCCGACCAGGTGCAGCACCGTCCCGGGCTGGGCCGCGGCCACCTGCTCGAACGCGGCCAGCAGCGGAGCGAGCCCGCTGTCCGGCCCGCCGCTGCCCGCCCAGACCACGGCCGGCTCGCTGGCCGGCTCGGCCGCGCCCGGATACTCCGACGGGTCCACCCCGGCCGGCACCTGCACGAGCCGGGCCGCCTCGGCGCCGTGCCGCAGCGCGTGGCCGTGGTGGTACGCGCTCAGCGGCGCGATCAGCCCCGCCTCGGCGTACCCGATGCGGGCGACCGCGGCCCGGAACCGGCGCAGCACCGCGCGCACCGCGGGCGACAGCCGATCCTCGGCCGGCCGGTGCCGGGCCACCGGCGCCCGGGCCTCGGTGAGCAGCAGCGGCGCCCCGGTCCGCCACCGGCCGGCCAGCGCGGCCAGCAGCGGCGTCGTCCCGCCCACGCAATGGATGAGGTCGGTCTCCGGCAGCGGCACGACCAGCGCGCCGAGCGCGTGTTTGAGCAGCGTGGCGGCCGTGCGGGCGTCGCGGTGGCCGAGCCGGGGCAGCGGCGGGTCGTCCGGCGCGTCCGGCCCGATCCGCCAGGCGTCCATGAGCAGGTCGGCGAGGGGCACCCCGGTCAGCGGGTCGGGCCGCTCGGTGGCGAGCTCGGCCAGGCCGCGCAGCCCGGCCGCGAACCGGTCCGCGTCGAGCAGCCCGCGGCAGAGCAGGTGGGCCGCGCCCCGGCCGCTCTCGTTGCTGTCGCCGCGGCGGCGCTCGCGGGCGGGCTCGCGGTTGATCTGCACGGCCGAGGCCGAGCCGACATTGAGCGGCAGCGGGTACGCGGGTGCGGACGGCGGTTCGCGGTCCGTGACGGTCAGCAGGTCGAAGCGGAAGCGGCGCAGCCCCTGGACCAGGGTCCGGCACCACCCGCTCAGCGCGTCCCGCCGGTACGGGTACCCGCCGCCGGTGAGCAGGCAGACGCGCTCGTGCGACGGGGTCGATTTCACGAAGGAGGCAACGAGACAGCCCGGGAAAGTTACGAGAGCCTGTCGGGTAGGCGACAGAATTACGCGACTTTTATCCGATTTGCCGCCGGAATTGTCCGAAAGATAGGAAAATCACTGGACAAGGGGGATCACCCAAAACCCTCCGAATGGGTGGCGCCGGATGCCTCGCCACCGACGCCCGGCGCCGGTTGGCAGCAGGCGGGCGCGGGCTTGCCCGACGGGTCGACTCCGTGCCGCCTCATGGCCCGGATCGGCAGCGGCGGTCTCTTGCCACCCGGGCCGGCCGCGCGAAAACTGACCGTACGCACCGGCGCATCGGGGGCCGGAGCGGCCAAGGGAAACGTAAGCGCTGGTGGAGACTGTCAAGGTGGCAAGATTCACTGAGCCTGGCACCGGGACGACGGCCGCACGGCTTGACGGAGCGTGGGTATCGGCGGACTATGGAGGTGTCGCCAGTCGCGCCCAATCATGCCTGGTTTTGGGGTGCCCAGCTTCGGGTTTCCACTCCGGCTAGGCGTGAGCCATCTGCACCTAGCACGTTTCGAGGGTGCACGATTCTGTGCCCACGCGTGCCCGTGTGCATGGAGCTGGCGCACGCTGGGCGCGCGGTGAGAGCGCGCGGTTTCAACAACACCCAAGAAGAAGCAGTGCTTCTCAAGGAGTCACCATGGCGAAGGCCCTCTTCGGCCACGTAGGTGCGGCGCCCGATCGGCGCCTGCTCGACGAGGTCACCCGACTGCGTTCCAGGGTGCAGGCTCTGGAGTTCGAGGTCACCCGCCTGCGGGCGGAGAATGATCGTCTCGCGGCTGCCGCCGCGGAAGCGGACGACATCCTGCGGCTGACCGAGCCGGCGCTGACCTGAGTTCCACCGGCCGCCGGCACCCGGTGGCCGACTCCCCCCTCAGCACCCAAAACGCATTCCGAACAGCGCGCCTCCACGCCGTGGCGGCGCGCATCTTTTTGTCCGATTTGCAGGGCGACGCCCCTGCCGAGCGCGGCGTGCCGGGCCGCGCGCCCGGCCTACGGGTAGCCTGCACCCAGCACCACTGTTGCCGACCCTCGGAGATCCGTGCACCTCAAGAGCCTGACGGTCAAGGGCTTCAAGTCCTTCGCCTCCGCCACGACGCTGCGCCTGGAGCCGGGCATCACCTGTGTGGTGGGCCCCAACGGCTCCGGCAAGTCCAACGTCGTCGACGCCATCGCCTGGGTCCTCGGCGAGCAGGGCGCCAAGGCGCTGCGCGGCGGCAAGATGGAGGACGTCATCTTCGCCGGCACCGCCGGCCGGGCGCCGCTGGGCCGCGCCGAGGTGACGCTCACGATCGACAACAACGACGGCGCCCTGCCGATCGAGTACACCGAGGTCTCGATCACCCGCCGCATGTTCCGCGACGGCGCCAGCGAGTACGAGATCAACGGCAACGCCTGCCGCCTGCTCGACATCCAGGAACTGCTGAGCGACTCGGGCATCGGCCGCGAGATGCACATCATCGTGGGCCAGGGCCGGCTCGACGCGATGCTGCACGCCAAGCCCGAGGACCGCCGCGCCTTCATCGAGGAGGCCGCGGGCGTACTGAAACATCGCAAGCGCAAGGAAAAGGCGATCCGCAAGCTGGACGCCATGCAGGTCAACCTCAACCGGCTGACCGACCTCACCGCCGAGCTGCGCCGCCAGCTCAAGCCGCTGGGCAAGCAGGCCGAGGTGGCCCGCCGCGCCGCCGGCATCCAGGCCGACCTGCGCGACGCCCGGCTCCGGCTGCTCGCCGACGACTTGCACACGCTGCGCACCACGTTGGACAAGGAGATCGCCGACGAGTCGGCGATGCGGGAGCGCCGCGAACAGGTCGAGCAGGAGAACCGGGAGATCCAGCGGCTGCTCGCCGACCTCGAGTTCGCGCACGCCGAGGACGCTCCGCTGCTGCAGGCGGCCCAGGACACCTGGTACAAGCTGTCCGCGCTGCAGGAGCGCTTCCGCTCGACCGAGCAACTCGCCAGCGAGCGGCTGCGGCACCTCGCCGCCACCCCGGACGACGAGCGGCCCGGCCGCGACCCCGATCAGCTGGTCGCCGAGGCCGAGCGGGTGCGCGAGCAGGAGGAGGAGCTGCGCGAGGCCCTCACCGAGGACCAGATGCGGCTGGCCGAGGCGGTCGAGCACCGGCAGGAGCTCGAGCGGGAGCTGGCGGCGGCCGAGGGCGCGCTGCGGGCGGCGGCCAAGGCGATCGCCGATCGCCGCGAGGGGCTGGCCAAGCTCACCGGAAACGTCAACGCCGCCCGGGCTCGTACGGAAGGGGCGGCCGAGGAGATCGAGCGCCTCGCCGCGGCCCACACCGACGCCCTGATGCGCGCCGAGGCCGCTCAGGCCGAGGTGGACGCGGTCGCCGCGGAGTCCACCGAGGCCGACCGCGACAACGTCGAGCTCGACGAGCGGCACGCCGAGGCGGTGGCCGCGCTCGACCGGGCCAACGCGGTGGTGCGCGAGCTGAGCGACGCCGAGCGGGCCGCGGAGAAGGACGCGGCCAGCTGGAAGGCGCGCGAGGAGGCCCTGGCGCTCGGCCTGCGGCGCAAGGACGGCGCGGGCGCGCTGCTCGCGAAGTCCGGCGAGGTGCCCGGCATGCTCGGCAGCCTCGCCTCGATGCTCACCGTCCGCAGCGGCTACGAGGCGGCGGTCGCGGCCGCGCTGGGCACGCTCGCCGACGCGGTGGCGCTCTCCGGTGTGGACGAGGCGATCGAGGCGATGCGCTCGCTCAAGATCGCCGACGCCGGCCGCGCCGCGCTCGTCGTGGCCTCGCCCGCGGCGCCCGGCATGCGCGGCTCGCTCGAGTCGCTGCGCCCGCAGCTGCCCGGCGGCGCCATCTGGGCGCCCGAGGTGATCGACTGTCCCGAGCAGGTCCGCCCGGCGCTCAACCGGGCCCTGCGCGACGTGGTGCTGGTGCCCGACCTCGCCGCCGCGGCGGCGGTCGTCGCGCGGAACGCCGAGCTGCGCGCCGTGACGCCCGACGGCGACGTGCTCGGCGCGTTCGCGGCGGCCGGCGGCTCCGGCAAGGCCACCAGCTACATCGAGGTGCAGGCCGCCGTC
This sequence comes from Paractinoplanes rhizophilus, assembly GCF_042664765.1. NCBI lineage: Bacteria > Bacillati > Actinomycetota > Actinomycetes > Micromonosporales > Micromonosporaceae > Paractinoplanes > Paractinoplanes rhizophilus. The sequence goes on from NZ_JBHTBJ010000008.1 coordinate 75,108, forward strand.
GACGAGGCGAAGGCCGGCCGGGCCGCGGCCGAGGAGACGATCCGCGAGGTCAAGGCCCAGCTGGTCGACGCGCGGGCCGAGGCCGCCGAGCGCAAGGAGGCGGTGAACGTCGCGGCCGCCGCCAAGCGCGCGGCCGAGGGCGAGCGCAACGCCGCCGCCCGCCGGCTGGCCGAGCTCGGGGCGGCCGCCCGCTCGGCCAAGGCCGAGAGCGAGCGTCTCGGCGCCGCGCGGCAGAAGGCCGAGGGCGCCCGCGAGACCGACCTGATGCGCCTGGCCGAGCTGGAGGAGCGGCTGTCGCTGGCCGAGTCCACCCCGCTCGACGAGGAACCCTCCACCGAGGAACGCGACCGGCTGGCCGCGCTGGTCCCGCAGTCCCGGCAGAACGAGATGGAAGTGCGCTTGGCCGTGCGTACGGCGGAGGAGCGGGTCTCGTCGATCGCGGGCCGCGCCGATTCGCTCATGCGCCAGGCCAACGCCGAGCGGCAGGCCCGCGAACGGGCCGCGGCCCGCCGGGCCGCCCGGGCCCGCGGCGCCGAGATCGCCAAGGCGGTCGCCCTCGGCGCGGCCACCGCCATGCGGCGGGTCGAGGTGTCGCTGGCCGCGGCGGTCGAGGCCCGCGACGAGCTGGCCCAGGCGCGCACCGCCCGCGAGGCCGAGCTCCAAGAGGTACGCGCGAGCGCCAAGCGCCTCGGCGCCGAGCTGGAGCGGCTCACCAGCGAGGTGCACCGCGACGAGATGGCCCGGGCCGAGCAGCGGATGCGCATCGAGCAGCTCGAGGCCAAGGCCGCCGAGGACTTCTCGCTCGACGTGGACACGCTGATCAGCGAGTACGGGCCCGACCAGCTCGTGCCGCCGAGCGCCGCCGAGACCGCCCAGGCGGAGAAGGACGGCAAACCCGTACCCGAGCCCGCTCCTTTTCATCGGCCGACCCAGGAGAAGCGCGCCAACAAGGCGGAGCGCGACCTCCAATTGCTCGGCAAGGTCAACCCGCTGGCGCTGGAGGAGTTCGCCGCCCTCGAGGAGCGCTTCAAGTTCCTCTCCGACCAGCTGGAAGACCTCAAAGCCACCCGCAAAGACCTGCTCACCGTGGTCAAGGACGTCGACGACCGGATCCTCGAGGTGTTCACGTCGGCGTTCGAGGACACGGCCAGGGAGTTCCAGCTCGTCTTCCAGGTGCTGTTCCCCGGCGGCGAGGGCCGGCTCGTGCTCACCGACCCGGAGGACATGCTGACCACCGGCGTCGAGGTCGAGGCCCGCCCGCCGGGCAAGAAGATCAAGAGGCTGTCGCTGCTCTCCGGCGGCGAGCGCTCGCTGACCGCGGTGGCCATGCTGTGCGCGATCTTCCGCGCCCGCCCCTCGCCCTTCTACATCATGGACGAGGTCGAGGCCGCCCTCGACGACGTCAACCTGGGCCGGTTGATTACGCTCTTCGAGCAGCTGCGGGAGCGCAGCCAGCTGCTGATCATCACGCACCAGAAGCGGACCATGGAGGTCGCCGACGCGCTGTACGGCGTCACCATGCGATCCGGCGTCACCCAGGTGATCAGCCAGCGCCTCAAGAAGGAAGTAGAGGACTAGCCACATGTCGCGCGAGCGCGCCCAGGCCCTGCTCATCGACCTGGACGGCGTGCTGCGCCGCTGGGACCCGGCCCCGATGATCGCCGTCGAGGTCGAGTACGGCCTCAAGCCGGCCGCGCTGCTGGAGACGGCGATGTCGTGGGACATCTACCGCCCCGCCGTGGCCGGCGAGATCAGCGACGCCGAGTGGATGCGCCTGGTCGCCGATCGTCTTCCCCTGGAAGAGGCGAAGGCGGCCGAGGCCGTCGCGCGCTGGCAGTCGTACCGGGGCGAGGCCGACCCCGAGGCGCTGGCGTTCGTCCGCGAGGTGCGGGCCGGCGGCCGCAAGGTGGGCATCGCCACCAACGCCACCGACCGGCTGCGCCCCGACCTCGACTCGCTGGGCCTGACCGCCGAGGTCGACGTCGTGATCAGCTCGTGGGAGCTGAAGGTCCACAAGCCGGCGCCGGAGTTCTTCACCGAGGCGTGCCGCCTGATCGAGACCAAGCCCGAGCACGTCCTGTTCGTGGACGACGACGACCGCGTCGTCCGCGGCGCCCGGGCGGCGGGCCTGTCCGCCTACCGATGGACCGGCCCGCACCACGTCGAGCTGCTCAAGAAGGCCCTCGGCCTCCCGGAGTAGCCGAGCGCCACCGGCGCTGGGTGCTGCCAGATCTTGATGATTCGGCGTTCGGAGTCAGCGGGAAGTCTTCAACTTGGACCGGCGGCCCCGCCCACCTTGGGCATCGCTCACACCTGCTCCCATTCACACCCTGCTGCAATTCATCAATGGTGAATTGCAGCGCTGCGCGAACGGCAGCTCATCAAGATCGCAACGCGCCCGCGAGGGAGGGAGCGCAGCGGGGAAGAGCGCAGCGCGGAAGAGCGCAGCGCGGGAGGGGCGCCGGGAGCGGGATGTGGGGTCAGTCGCCGGTGGCGCCGTCTATGCGCTCGCGGATCAGGTCGGCGTGGCCGTTGTGGCGGGCGTACTCCTCGATCATGTGGAGGTAGACCCAGCGCAGGCTCAGGGTGTTGCCGCGGCTCGAGATGAACTCGTGCTCGAGCGGAAGGCCGGCCACCGCCTGGTCGGCCAGGGGAAGCTCGGCCTCGAACGCCTTCAGGTCGGCCTCGGCGTCGGCGTCGGCCACGTTGTCGAAGTCGCCGTCGACGTTGTCGGCGGAGCTGTAGAGGTCGTCGGGGAGGGTCTGGCCGGCGGCGCGCCTGCGGAACCAGCTGCGCTCGACCTCGGTCATGTGGCGGACCAGGCCGAGCAGCGTGAGGTTGGACGGCTCGACGGCGGCCGTCTTCAGCTGGTCGGCGGTCAGGCCGGCGCACTTGGTCAGCAGGGTCTGCCGGTGCCAGTCGAGCCAGCCCTGCAGCATCGGCCGCTCGGGGCCGGTGAAGGGCTCGCTCTCGCGTCGGGGTGTGGGTGCGGTCCAGGTAGTCATCGGTGGTCATCTTGCCGGGGATACGTCACCTCGGCCACCGAAAAGAGCTCGCCCTCCTTGGTCGTGCCCTCGACCGTGACCGTGGCGGTGCGGCCGGCCAGCCGCAGGGTGCTCACCGCGTTGCCGAAGTACGGGCCGGCCAGGCGGGTCCAGCGCCACGCGGGGCGTGACACGCCGGCCGCGCGGGCCAGGCCCCGCACGCCCTTGGCGGCCACCCGGGACCAGCTGAACCGCATCAGCGGGCGCATCGGGGCCGGCACCTGGTTGTGCACCGGCGAGCAGGTCAGCTGCATGACCGGGGTCGTCGTGCCGAGCTCGGCCCGGGCGACGTACGAGTGGTGCACGTCGCCGGAGAGGACGCTGATCGTCGCGGGGGCGTTGTACGCGGGGCCGTTGCCGACGCGGCCGCCCTCGGACGAGCCCGCGGCCAGGTGCCGGAACAGCTCGCCCAGCGCGGCGAAGGAGCGGCCGAACGCGGCCCAGTGCTCCAGGTCGAACGTCCGCCGGATCTTCTCGGCGCGGGCCGCGACCCGGGGCGAGGACGAGTCGGCGCGGCGCTCGTTCCACGCCTCGAGGTGGTGGATGGCGGGCGGCATCAGCCACGGGAGCGACGAGCCGACCACCAGGTGGTCGTAGTCGCCGTGCGCCTGGTCGACGAACCACTTCCACTCACTCGCCGGCAGCATCTCGCGGCCGCCCGGGACCAGGACCCGGTTGCAGCGGTTGTCGAGCATCACCAGGCGGGTGCGGCCGAGGTCGAGGGCGAAGCTCCACCGGTACCGGTCGACGCTCGCGGTGTCGACCGTGCGGCCGAAGTCGTGCAGCAGGACGGTGGCATCCTCGGCGGCGGTCACCTTGGGGTAGAGCGGGTCGGCCTCGAGATCGTCGGGCGAGAGGTTGCCCACGTGCTGGTAGACCCAGTACGAGGCCAGGCCGCCGGTGATCCGCTCGATCCACCAGGGCTGGGCGGCCATGTCCTCGCGCCAGGAGAGCGACGTGTTCCAGTCGTCGATCAGCTCGTGGTCGTCGAAGATCATCACGCTGGGCACGGTGGAGAGCAGCCAGCGGATCTCCGGATCGCGCCACGATTCCAGGTACAGCTTCGTGTACTCGTCGAACGTCACCACCTGGTCCTGCGGGCCCTGGTGGCCGGCCGCCCGGCGGCGGCGCAGGAAGCGCTTGACCTTGGCCGAGGTGTTGTCGGCGTACACCTGATCGCCCAGCAGGACGACCAGGTCGGGGACGGGACCGCCGGCCATCATGCGGCGGGCGTAGGCGTCCAGGGCGTCGGGCGGCAGGCGCCGGGCCGTGGAGTGCGGCGTCGCTTCGCGACACGACCCGAAGATCAATCGGACCGGGCCGTCGTCCGCTTCCGCGGCGCGCGTGCGGATCACCGATGGCGGGTACGGCGAGCCGGCCGCGGGCCACACCTGACGGTCGTCGAGGAAGACCCGGTAGGCGCCGGCCGTGTCCGGGACCAGCCCCGACACGATCACGAGCGCGTAGTGATGCCCGTACGCGGAAAATGTCGCCGCGGAGCCGGCGCCGCCCCCCTCGACCTCGACCCGGACGGTGGCCGGCGCCGTCGTTTCCACCCAGATCGTGGCTCGGGTGCCGACGACGCGCCGCAGGAGAGGGCCGATGAGCAGATGTGCGGTCACTGGACGCGGAGCCTTCCGATCAGGGGCCCTCATCCTCCGCCAGATGTGCCGGATCTCGCCACTGCCCGGCCCACGCCACGCGCGGACGGCTCGTCTGTCAGGATTTGAGCCATGGAATACGTGGTCGCCGCAGTCATCCTGCTCGTCGTCCTGGTGGCCGGCGTCGTCGGTCTGGTCGTGCCCCGGGTGCGCCGCCGTGAGCTGCCGCCGGTGGGCGGGGCGCCGACGACCACTCTCGAGCGCCCGCCGGCCGAGGCGGAGGCCGAGGCGCCGGAGCTGATCGTGCCCGCGGAGGCCGACGAGGAGCTGCCGCCGCTGGTCGAGGCCCCGCCGGTCAAGGAGATCGAGAAGCCCGAGCCGACGGCCGGCCGCCTCGTGCGGCTGCGGGCCCGGCTGTCCCGCTCGCAGAGCGTCCTGGGCCGTGGCCTGCTCAGCGTGCTCTCCCGCGACCACCTCGACGAGGACGCCTGGGAGGAGATCGAGGACAGCCTGATCTCGGCGGACGTCGGCGTCGAGGCCACCCAGGTGATCGTCGCCCGGCTGCGCGAGCGGGTACGGGTGCTCGGCACCCGCACGGTGGCCGAGGTCCGCGCGCAGCTGGCCGAGGAGCTGACCGAGGCGCTGGAGCCGGGCTTCGACCGTAGCCTCAAGACCACGCCGCACGACGGCCGCCCGGCGGTGCTGCTGGTGGTCGGCGTGAACGGCGCCGGCAAGACCACGACCTGCGGCAAGATCGGCCGGGTGCTGATCGCCGACGGGCGGACCGTGCTGTTCGGCGCGGCCGACACCTTCCGCGCCGCCGCGGCCGACCAGCTGCAGACCTGGGGCGAGCGGGTGGGCGCTGAGACCGTGCGCGGCCCCGAGGGCGGCGACCCGGCGAGCGTGGCGTTCGACGCGGTCAAGCTGGGCATCGAGACCGGCGTGGACACCGTGGTGATCGACACGGCCGGCCGGCTGCAGAACAAGGTCGGCCTCATGGACGAGCTCGGCAAGGTCAAGCGGGTGGTGGAGAAGCACGGCCCGGTCGACGAGACCCTGCTGATCCTGGACGCCACGACCGGGCAGAACGGTCTGGAGCAGGCCCGCGTGTTCACTGAAGTGGTGGATGTGACCGGGGTCGTGCTCACCAAGCTCGACGGCACGGCGAAGGGCGGCATCGTCATCGCCGTGCAGCGCAAGCTGGGGATTCCCGTCAAGCTGGTGGGTCTCGGCGAGGGTCCGGACGACCTGGCGCCGTTCGAGCCGGCCGCGTTCGTCGAGGCGCTGCTTGGCTCCGACGGTTAGGCTCGGAAGCTGAGTTGTCCGACCTGAGGGGGCCGTGGGTGGCGCAGGAGCCGGTGCGGGAGATTCCGCTGCACGGCGGCAACGTCAGCACGGTCTCGAGGGTCGGCGACACCGTCCGGCGGAACACCGGGCCGTGGACGCCGGCCGTGCACGCGCTGCTCAACCACCTCGAGCGGGTGGGCTTCACCGGGTCGCCGCACGCGCTCGGCGTGGACGAGAAGGGCCGCGAGGTCCTGTCGTACCTCGACGGCGAGTGCGGTGAGTACCCGCTGGCCCCGCACTGGGTGACCGAGGAGGCGCTGGTCACCGTCGCGACCATGCTGCGCATGTTCCACGACGCGCAGTACGGCTTCGTCCCGCCGCCGAACGCGGTGTGGCGCTCGTTCGGGCCGCCCCCGCCGGACACCGAGGTGATCTGCCACCACGACGCGGCCCCGCACAACGTGGTCTGGCGGCCGGACGGCACGCTCGCCCTGATCGACTTCGACCTGGCCTCGCCGGGCGCCCGCATCTACGACGTGGCCTACGCGGCGTGGACCTGGGTGCCGCTGTTCAGCGACCGCGACTCGTACACCCTGGGCTGGAAGCGGCCGAACCGGCCGCGCCGGCTGCGGCTGTTCGCGGACGCGTACGGGCTGATCCCGCGCGACCGGCACCGGCTGGTCCGCACCATCCGCAAGCGGATCGTCGACCACGTCGAGGGCATCCGGCGGATGGCGGCGGCCGGCGACCCGGCCTTCGTGCGGATCGTGCACAAGGGCCACCTGCGCCGCCCGATGCGCGACCTGCGGCTGCTCGATTACGAGCGCCACACTCTCGAATACGCGCTTCGTTAGGGGTATTGACCCTATTTCGGCGGGTTCGGCGCCGTGCCTGTGAGAGTTTCTTCACACGTACGAAACAACCCGTCACGCGCCGGAAATCGCGCGTAGACCGTGCGTGAAACCTCCGACCGGAAGTCTTCTGCCCGAACCGGCCGACTGGCGACGCTGCCCTGTGGGTCGTGTGGGAGGACACCAATAATCCGAGAGGAGGCAGCGTGGAGATCGATACCGGCAATACCGCCTGGTTGCTCCTGTCGTCTGCGCTCGTTCTGCTTATGACCCCCGGTCTGGCGCTGTTCTACGGTGGCCTCAACCGGAACAAGGGCATGTTGAACATGATGATGATGAGCTTCTCGTCGATCGGGCTCATCTCCGTCCTGTGGGCCCTGTACGGCTTCACGCTGGCGTTCGGCTCGAACGGCAGCGACGGCCTGAACAAGTTCTTCGGCAGCTTCACGCAGTACTGGGGCTCGGGCACGACCTGGACTTCGGAGATCTGGGGCGAGACCGGCATCCCCACGTACGTCTTCATGGCGTTCCAGATGATGTTCGCCATCATCACCGTCGCGCTGATCAGCGGCGCCCTCTCCGACCGCCTCAAGTTCGGCGGCTGGGTGCTGTTCGCGTTCGGCTGGTTCACGCTGGTCTACGTCCCGGTCGCGCACTGGGTCTGGGGCGGCGGCTGGATCGGCGCCAACCTGCACGCGCTCGACTTCGCCGGTGGCACCGCGGTGCACATCAACGCCGGTGCGGCCGCTCTCGGCGTCGCGCTGGTGCTGGGCAAGCGCATCGGCTGGCCGCGGGAGAACATGCGCCCGCACAACGTCCCGTTCGTCGCCCTCGGCGCCGGCCTGCTGTGGTTCGGCTGGTTCGGCTTCAACGCCGGCTCCGAGCTGACCGTCGACAGCACCACCGCGGTCGCCTTCGTGAACACGCAGCTCGCCACGGCCGCCGCGCTCTGCGGCTGGTGCATCGTGGAGTGGCTGCGCGACGGCAAGCCGACCCTGGTCGGCGCGTCCTCCGGCGCGGTCGCCGGCCTGGTCGCCATCACCCCGGCCTGTGGCTTCGTCGCCCCGCTGCCGGCCGCCCTGATCGGCATCATCGCCGGCGCGGCCTGCGCGCTCGCCGTCGGCCTCAAGTACCGGCTCGGCTACGACGACTCGCTCGACGTGGTCGGCGTCCACTTCGTCGGCGGATGGGTCGGCTCGCTGGCCATCGGCTTCTTCGCCACCACCCAGGTGAACAGCGCGATCACCGACGGGCTCGGGGCGAGCGAGGGCCTGTTCTACGGGGGCGGCGCCACCCAGCTCGGCCGGCAGTTCGTCGGCAGCATCTCGGTCACCATCTACTCGTTCGCGATCGCCGCGATCCTCGCCCTGGTCCTCAAGGCCCTCAAGGTCTTCCGGGTCAGCGAGGAGGCCGAGGTCGGCGGCATCGACATCGCCGACCACGGTGAGACCGCGTACGACTTCACCCCGGCCGGCGGCTCGGGCGGCAGCGCGTTCGCGATGGCCGGCCTCGGCGCCGGGAAGCAGGTCGACGCCGACGGCAAGGCGGACGTCAGCCAGAAGGTTGCCGGTTAGATACCCGTATGACTGCTCCGAGAGAGGGACTGAGCATGAAGCTGGTGACCGCGGTCATCAAGCCGTACCAGCTCGACGCGGTGAAAGAGGCGCTGCACGCCCTTGGCGTGACCGGCCTGACCGTGAGCGAGGTGCAGGGGTACGGGCGGCAGAAGGGCCACACCGAGGTGTACCGGGGCGCCGAGTACACGGTGGAGTTCCTGCCCAAGATCAAGGTCGAGGTGGTTACCGACGAGATCGACGTTGACAAGATCGTCGACGCCGTCGTCACCTCGGCGCGGACCGGCAAGATCGGCGACGGGAAGGTCTGGGTGACCGCCGTCGAGGAGGTCGTCCGGGTCCGTACCGGCGAGCGCGGCCTCGACGCGCTCTGAGGATGACCGACATGTCCAGCGAGCCGCCGGCCCCGCCGTCGGTGCCGGTCGGCGGTTCGCTCGACAAACTACGCGATCACATCGGCGCTGCCGCCCGGGCCGACCGGGCGGCGGCGCTCGACGCCTGGCTCACCCAGGTCTTCCCGGCCCACCTGCCCGGGGTGAGCCTGGTCGCGGTGGGCGGGCTCGGCCGGCGCGACTGCGCGCCGTACAGCGATCTCGACCTGGTGCTGCTGCACAACGGCACCGCCGGGATCGACCGGATCGCCTCCGGCCTCTGGTATCCGATCTGGGACGCCCGGCTCGGCCTCGACCACTCCGTGCGCACGCTGCCGGAGGCGCTGTCGGTGGCGCACGACGACGTGAAGGTCGCCCTCGGCCTGCTCGACGCCCGGCACATCGCCGGCGACGCCGCCCTCTCCGGCGAGCTGATCGCGGCCGCCGGCGACCAGTGGCGGCGCACCGCCGTACGCCTGATGCCGCAGCTCAAGGAGCTCACCGCCGCCCGCTGGGCGAGCCACGGCGAGCTCGCCTTCCTGCTCGAGGGCGACCTCAAGGAGGCGGCCGGCGGGCTGCGCGACGTCACGATCCTGCGCGGCATCGGCCGGGCCGGCGTCGCCGACACCATGCGCCCCGCGGTGCGCGCCGCCAACCTGCGGCTGCTGGACACCCGGGACGCCCTGCACCTCGCCGTCGCCCGCCGGGTCGACCGGCTGGTCGCCCAGGAGCGCGGCGCGGTCGGCGAGCTGCTCGAGCTCGACGACGGGGACGCGCTGCTGCGCCGGGTGGCCGGCGACGCGCGCACCGTCGCGCACGCGGTCGACGACGCCTGGCGGGCGGTCGACCGGCTCACCGCCGGCCGCCGGCGCGGGGCCGCGGGCGGGTTGCCGATCCGCCGCCCGGTCGCCCGCGACGTGGTCGAGCAGGACGGCGAGCTGGTGCTGGCGCGTACCGCCATCGGGCCGGTGCCCGACCCGGCCCTCTCGCTGCGCGTGGCCGCCGCGGCCGCCACCGTGCGGCTGCCGATCGCCCGCGCCACCAGCGAGTGGCTCGCCGCGTTCAGCCCGCCGCTGCCCAACCCCTGGCCGCCGGCCGCCCGCGCCGCGCTGGTCTCGCTGCTCGGCTCCGGGCCCGGCCTGCTGCCCACCTGGGAGGCCTGCGACCGGTACGGGCTGATCGACGCCTGGCTGCCCGAGTGGGCCCGGATGCGCAGCCTGCCGCAGCACCACCCGGTGCACCGCTTCACCCTCGACCGGCACCTGGTGCAGGCCGCCTACGAGGCCACCGCGTACGCCCGCGAGGTGGATCGGCCCGACCTGCTGCTGATCGGCGCCTTCCTGCATGACGTCGGCAAGGGCCTGCCCGGGGATCACAGCGTCGTCGGCGCCCCGATCGCCGCCGAGATCGCCACCCGGATCGGCCTGCCGCCGGCCGACGTCGCCACGATCGAGAAGCTGGTGCGCCTGCACCTGCTGCTGCCCGAGGTGGCCACCCGGCGCGACCTGAGCGACCCGGTGACCATCTCGACCGTGGCCGGCCAGGTCGGCGACCCGGCCACCCTCGATCTGCTGCACGCGCTGTCCCGCGCCGACTCGCGCGCCACCGGCCCGGCCGCCTGGTCGGACTGGAAGGGCCGGCTAATGGCCGAGCTGGTCGAGCGGGCGCACGCCGCGCTGGACACCGGCGAGCTGCCCGAGCCGCCGGCGCCCGACCCCGAGCTGCTCGACGGCGACCTGCCGGCCGTGCACCTGGACGGCGACCGGGTGGCGGTGGCCGCCGCCGACCGGCGCGGCCTGCTCGGCCAGGTCGCCGCGTGCCTGGCCCTGCACCGGCTCGACGTGGCCGGCGCGAACACGTCCACGGTCGGCGGCCGGGCCATCGTCGAGTTCCTCACCCAGCCGCGCTACGGCTCGCCGTACGACCCGCTGGCGCTCGCCGCCGATTTGCGCCGGGTCGCGGGCGGGGACGTCTCGGTCACCCAGCGGGTGCGGGCCCGGGCGATGAGCGCCCGCGGCGGCACCGCCTCGCCGCGAGTGGTCTGGCAGCGTGACGCGGCGACCGACGCGGCGGTGCTGGAGCTGCGCGCGGCCGACTCGCCCGGGCTGCTCTACCGGGTGGCGAGCGCGCTCGACGAGGCCGGCGCCGAGGTGCGCGCGGCCCGGATCTCCACCCTCGGCGGTGACGTGGTGGACGCGTTCTATCTGGTCGGGACGTGGGCCGACCAGGCCGAACGGGATCGGGTCGAGGCGGCCGTGCTGGCCGCGGTGTGACCAAAGAGGCTGGCCGCGGTGTAACCAAAGAGCGCCGTCGCCGTTGGTCGGGGCGTGGAATCCCACCTATCCGGTCTGCTCGATGATCACATCCGGGCGATCGGCCCGCGGCTGCGGCTGGCGCTGACCGCCACCGTCACCCGCAACCGCTCGCTGGCCGCCCGGCAGCTGCAGGCGCGAGCGGCGCTGGGCGACGCCGGCACGCTCGACGAGCTGCTGACCGCGGCCCGGGCCGGCGACCGGCGGTGGCTGCGGAAGATCCGCCGGCGGGTGAATCCGCCGTTGCTGGCCGCGGTGGCGCAGACGCTCGCGCAGCAGGAGCTGCTGCCCACCGACCGGGTCGACGCGCTCGCGGTCTACGAGCTGATCCGGCGCGCGGTCGGCGGCCGGGCGCTCAATCCGGCCAACCAGGCGCTGCACGTTCAGCTGGCGCTGGCCGACGAGGGGCCCGATCGGGCCCGCGAGCTGCTGCGGGGATACCGCAAGATCAACGACCCGGCGCTGGCCTGCCTGCGGGCCGACCTGATCAACCCGTTCGCCGGCTACGGGGAGCCGGAGCCCTGGTCGCGGGCCTTCCAGGCGATGCTGCCGGCGCCCGGGCCGACCGTGGGCGCGGGCGAGGGCGTGCCGTTCGACCGGCTGGCCGCGCCGGCCGTCGAGCGGGTCGAGGCCGCGCACCGGGTGTCGGTGGTGGTGACGTCCTACCGGCCGGACCGGGGACTGCTCACGGCGGTCCGGTCGATCCTCGCCCAGAGCTGGGCCAACGTGGAGATCGTGCTGGTCGATGACGCGTCGCCGCCGGAGTACGACGAGGTGCTGCGGGCCGCGGCCGCGCTCGGCGACCGGATCCGGCTGGTCAAGCTCGCCGTCAACGCCGGCACGTACGCGGCCCGCAACGCCGGGCTGGACGCGGCCGGCGGCGAGTTCGCGGCGTTCCAGGACTCCGACGACTGGTCCCACCCGCGCCGGCTCGAGCTGCAGGTGCGGCCGATGCTCGAGGACCGCCGGCTGGTCGCCACCACCTCGGACGGGCTGGCCGTGACCGACCAGCTCATGCTCAGCCGGCCCGGGGTGCGCAGCGGCCGGTTCAACCCGTCGTCGCTGGTGTTCCGCCGCACCGCGGTGCTCGGCCGGGTCGGCTGGTTCGATCGGGTGCGCAAGGCCGCCGACAGCGAGTACATCGGTCGGATCCAGGCCGCGTTCGGGGCGCGGCGGGTGCGGCACGTCGACGGGCCGCCGCTGGCGCTGATCCGGCTGAGCGCGAACTCGCTGTCCCGCTCGGAGATCAAGCCGAACTGGATGCACCCGGCGCGGGTGGCGTACAGCTCGGCGTACCTGCGGTGGCACCAGCGGATCGCGGACGGGACGGCGTCGCCGGTACGGCCGGCCGACGGGTCGGGGCGGCCCTTCCCGGCGCCCGGTCACCTCCTGGGCGACGTTTCGGAGAAGTCGTACGACGTCGTCATGGTGGCGGACTGGCGGTTCCTGGAGAGCGCCCAGCGCACCGCGATCGACGAGCTGCGGGCGCTGGCCGCGGCCGGGCTGCGGGTCGCGGTGCTGCAACTGGAGTCGTACCGCGCGGTCCATCTCAAGCGGCAGCCGCTGTGCGCGCCGGTGCAGGACATGATCAACGACGGCGTGGTGGACCGGGTCGCGTTGCCGGACCCGGTCGAGGCCGGCCTGATCGTCGTGCGGCAGGCGGCGGTGCTGCAGTTCGCGCTCGGTCAGCAGAGCCGGGTCCGCGGCGGACGGACCGTGGTGGTCGCCGACCGGGCGCCGGTGCGCAGCGACGGGCACGACCGGCGCTACGACCAGGAGACCTGCAGCGAGGCGGCGCGCCGGCTCTTCGGCGCGGACCCCGGCTGGGTGCCGCAGGATCCGGGGGTGCGGGCTTTCGTCCGTACCCGGGAAATGCGTGACTGGCCCACCGCGCTGGCGCCCGGCGGATGGGTCGCGGAGCGAGCCGGAGCCGCCCCCGGCCCGCCGCTCGCCGGCACCGATCTCTGCGACGCCGCCAACTGGCCGCCGGACCTGGGCGAATCGCTCTCGGTCTGCCGCCGCCTGCCCGACGCCGACCTGCGGGTGCGCCTGCCCGACCGGCCTCGCGGCTCGATCGAGGCGCCGCTGCGCCGCACCTGGCTCGGTTACGAGGCGAGCGACCTGGGTCCGCGCGCCTTCCTCCACCAGCTCGACTTCTACCTGCACTTCCCGCCGCCGGAGAGCGCCGAGTGGTATTCGCGGCCGGCGATGGAGGCGGCTGCGATGGGCTGCGTGGTGGTGATGCCCGAGCGGTATGCCGGGCTGTACGGGGACGCCGCCGTCTACTGCGGCCGGTCGGAGGCCGGGCCGCTGATCGCGCGGTACCGGGCCGACCCGGCGCTGTTCGCCGAGCAGAGTCGCCGGGCCCGTGCGGTGGTCGCCCGCGCGCATGATCCGGCCGGCTTCGTCGAGCGGATCATGGAGATGCTTCCCGTAACGGTGGCCGTTTCGCCCGCGTTAGGCGGAGTGTGCCTTTAGTCGTTTCCAGGGTGGCGGGGTGGCCGGACGGGTGAAAACCAAGCTGAAGAAGCTGGTCAGGGCCGTTCTGGGGCTCCCTCGCCGGCAGGTTGCCGGGTTGGTGCTCGCGGCGGCGATCGGCGCCGGGGTCGCGGTGGCCTCGGCCGCGGGCCGGGCCGCGCTCGCCACCAGCCTGCTCGCGTTGCTGCTGGTGGCGGTGCCGGCCGGGGTGATCCACCTGACCCGGCGGGTGGCCGGCGTCGGCCGCGCCAACCGCGAGGCCGTGCGCGACCTGCGGCTGCTCGTCGAGCAGCTGCAGCGCCGGGTGATCGCCGCGGTGGAGAAGGAACGGCTGGCCGCCGGCGACCGTCATCAGGAGCTCACCGAGTCGCTGTCGCGGGCCGAGCGTCTCACCGGGCGCGGCGCCGAGCTGCTGCTGCGCGAGCAGAGCCGGGAGATCGAGGCGCTGTTCCAGCTCTTCCAGCGGGTCACGCCGCGCGCCCCGATGCCGACCGGCGGCGCGCTCAACCCCAGCGACCTGCTCGGCCTGCACACCGTCGCGTCGAGCCGCCGCCCGGCGCTGACCGTGGCGCTGGGCAGTGGGCCGGCGGCGGTGTGGCTCGGTTACGCGCTGGCCCCGTCCGGCGGGCGGCTGGTCGTCGTGGATCACGATCGGGCCCGGGCGGATCAGGCCGAGGCGGCGTTGCGCGAGCACGGCCTCACGGCCGTCGAGGTCCGGCACGTGCCGCTGGCCGAGCTGTCCGTCGAGGGCAAAACCGTTGACTGGTACGACGTCGACGCGCTGGACGGCCTGCAGGACATCGACCTGCTCGTGGTGGACGGCACCGCAGCACCCGGCCCGGACGCGGTGTCCCCGGCGCTGCACGTGCTGGGCCGCCGCCTCGCGGACGAGGGCACCGTGGTGGTCGACGAGGCGCCCACCCGGGTGGCGCCGCGGCAGGGCGGGTTCGGCCTCGCCGAGGACCGCAAGCTCGCCGGCCGCTGGACGGCGCTCGCGGGCCGCCGGACCACGTCCGCCACATAGAAGCGCGACCCCGCCGCGGGGGACGGCGGGGTCGCGGGGCCGCGGAGTCAGGGGATCCTCCCGCGGCATCTGCCGGCGGGGGCCGGCCGATCGGTCGTACGCCTGCTCAGATCGGCCGTGCGCCCGCCCGGTTTACCCGCGGGCCGGGTGCCCTTGGGTTGCCAACTGGGCCGCCCGGTCGGCGTACACCTCGTGGGGATGGTGGCGGCGGACGAACTCGGGGCCGCGGGACGCCTGCGCCCGCAGCGAGGCCCGGTCCGCGTGCAGCAGCCGCACCGTCTCCGGCACCTCGTTCGCCTCGCAGTAGACGGCGGCGTCGCCGAAGGTCGCGGCGTAGCGGTAGGGCAGCAGCACCACGCAGCCGGAGGCCAGCGCGGCCAGCAGGTCGGGATCCGGGTCGGCGGGCGCGTCCGGGCGAGGCAGGTGCAGGTAGAAGTCGACCTGGTAGAGGAACGAGCGGAGGCTCACCTCGGCTGGGCCGTAGACGAGCCAGGAGCGCGGCGCGCCGGCCCGGCCGAACGAGCGGGGTGCGGTGCCGTCGGCGTCGAGCAGGCGTACGTCGACCCGGGCGCCGTCCGGGATCTCGCCGCGCAGCCGCTGCCACTCGGCCCGCCCGCCCCGGCAGCGGCGGCCCACCACCGGCCGGTCCGCCCGCGGCCCGCGCCGGTCGAGCCGCCACTGCGCCGGGTCGACCGTGCCCGGCAGGTCGACCGCCGTGAGCTGGTCGCCCGGCGCGCCGTCGGCCAGCGGGTCCTCGGCCAGCGCGGCGGTGAGCAGGCGGCGGCCGTCCGGCCCGGCCGGCGCCCAGAGCGGCCGGCGGCCGAACAACCGGCGGCTGGACGCGGCGGCCGAGCGCGAGACGGTGGCCGACTCGATCACCACCCGCTGGGCGCGGATCCCGCTGGGCAGGTCGGGCGCGTGCTGCAGCACCCGGGCCGAGCGGGCCACCACCAGCCGGGCGCGGACGTCGTCGGTGAGCTCGACCTGGGTCAGCTCGCCCGAGTTGATCAGATCCTGCACGGCCGGGTCCAGGTTGCGCGGGCCCTGGCGCAGGTGGGCCAGCACGTCGAGGTGCAGCAGGGCGGCGCGCAGCTTCTTGTCCCGCAGCGCCCGCAGCTGCCCGATGCCGGCCGCCCCGGCGCCCCCGGCCGTGGTCCAGTCCCCGGCCAGCACCACGTCGTACGCGCGCGGGCCGCTCTCGCCGCGGATCCGGCGCGGCGCGGCGAACGCCCGGGCCGCCTTGGGATCGGCCTTGTCGTTCTTGATCTTGGTGTGCCAGGCCTGGAACGCCGACAGGTACGAGCGGCGGGCCGGGTGCATCCAGCCGGGCCGGTAGTCGGCGCTGGAGAGCGAGTCGTCGCCGAGCCGGATCAGGGCCAGCGGGGCGCCGCCGAGATGTGCGGTGGCGGGTCGGCCGAAGACGGCGCGGGCCCGCTCGACGTACTCGGCGTCGGCGCCCTTGCGCACCGGGTCGAGGTAGCCGACCCGGTTCAGCGCGGCGGCCCGCCGGATCATCAGCGACGACAGGTTGTACGACCGGGTCTGCTCCACGCCGACCCGGGTGAGCACCAGCTCGGGGGTGACCCGCATGCCGGTCGAGGTGGTCGAGAAGATCGCCTCGTCGGCGAGCAGCGGCGCGACCTGGCGCTCCAGCCGCAGCGGGTGCGACCAGTCGTCGGAGTCCTGGAACGTGACGAAGTCGCCGGTGGCGGCGTCCAGCCCGGCGTTGCGGGCCACGTAGGTGCCGCCGTTGGCGACCATCCGGATCAGTCGCACCCGCGGGTCGAGCGCGGTCGCGGCCCGCAGCACCGGGTCGAACTCGGCCGGCGAGCCGTCGTCGATCAGCAGGATCTCGTGGTTGGTCCAGGTCTGCGCGGCCAGCGAGCGCACGGCGGTGAGCAGCGCCTGGCCGGGCCGCCAGGTGGTGACGACGGTGGTGATCCGGGCGGGGTGGCCGATGCGCTGGGCGGCGCCGGTGACCAGCCGGTCGAGCGCGGGGCCGGGGCCCTCGGCGACCCGGACCGCGGGGTGCGGCAGCAGGGCCGCGAACCGCCCGGCCCAGTCGCCGGGGCGCAGATCGAGCTCGACCGCCGTGCGGATGGGCTCGGCGACGCCGGGGTACTCCGACAGCAGCGTCCGGGCCAGGGTGTGGTCGCCGACCGCGTACGCCAGCTGGCAGTGCAGCCCCTGATGCGCGGGCGCGATGGTCCCGGCGCACCGCAACCGGGCCAGGATCGCCAGGGCCTCGGCCCGGTCGTCCGGGCGCAGGTCCTGCAACGCGATCACCCGGGCCAGCTCGCCCTCCGCCCAGGGATCCCCGGCCGCCGCGGCGGCGCGGGCCAGCGGCGCGCGGGCGGCGACCGATCGGGCCTGCAGGGCGGCGACGGCGAGCGGGTGCGGTTCCGGCATCGAGTCCTCCTAGCGTCTCGATGTTCTTAACGACCGAGAGACTCGGGTGAATTGTCCGTATCGCCCCCTTGGTTCCCATCGTTTGTCCCCGCGTGCCCCAGTACGACGTCGCGATCCTGTCCGATCTGCGGTACCCGGGCGGCAATTCGGCGAGCATCGTGGCCGAGGTGCGCGCCCAGGCCGCCGCCGGACTGTCCACCGTGCTCTGCCACCTGCCGTCGCCGCACCTCAAGCACGCCCGGCCGTTCCAGGAACGGATCGTCGCCTGCCTGCGCGAGGGCCTGGCCGACCTCGCGCACGACGACGGCGCCGAGATCACCGCCCGGGTGCTGCTGATCCGCCAGCCCCGGATCTTCACCGAGGAGCCGGCCGCCGTGCCCCGGATCCGGGCCGGGCACACCATCGTCGTGCTCAACCAGCCGCCCGGCGACGAGCGGCACGCCCAGTGCTACTACGTCTTCGACGAGGTGCGCGAGCGGGTCGAGCGGCTCTTCGGCGGCGCGGCCGTGTGGGCGCCGATCAGCACCCAGGTGCGCGACAACGTGCTGCAGGTCGCGCCCTCGGCGGCGCTGCCGGACACCGATTGGCACGAGATCATCGACGTCGCCGACTGGCGGGCCGAGCACCGCCGCGAGCCGGGCGACGTGCCGGTGATCGGCCGGCACGGCCGGCCGGACCCGGTGAAATGGCCGCGCGACCCGGGTGAGCTGCTGCAGGCCTACCCGGACTCGCCGGACTTCAAGGTGCGCATCCTCGGCGGCGGCGAGATCGGCGTGCACCGGCTCGGCCGGACGCCGCGCTCATGGGAGGTGATCGAGTTCGGCGCCGAGTCGCCCCGGGACTTCCTGGCCGGGCTCGACTTCTTCGTCTACTTCCACGACCCGGTCTGGAAGGAGGCGTTCGGGCGGACCATCCTCGAGGCGATGGCCAGCGGGGTGCCGGTCATCGTCGGGCCGCATTTCCGGGCCGTCTTCGGCGAGGCGGCGATCTACTGCGAGCCGGCCGGGGTACGGGAGGTGGTGCGGCGGCTGCATCACGACCGGGACGCGTACGACGCCCAGGTCGAGCGGGCCCGGCGGTTCGTCACCGACAACTTCGGCAGCGCCTCGCACATCGCCCGGCTGGCCTCGCTGGGCGTGATGCCGCGCGGTTTGCCGAAGACGCCGGCGCGACCGGCCCGCATCGTCCGCAGGAGTCGCCGGGTCCTGATGGTCGGCGACGACGTGGCCCGCTTCACGGCCATCGCCCGCCGCCTGCCGCGCGACCTCGAGGCGGTCGTGGTCGGCACCGCGAGCGTCGCCGAGGCGCACGCGGCCGGCCTGCTCACCGAGTACCTCCCCGGCGCCGCCGACCTCGGGGTGCCGCCGGCCCGCTGGCCCGCCTTCGTCCGCGACCGGCTGCGCCACCTCGTCGAGCTGTACGGCCCGCGCGCGGTGCTGGTCGGCGGCCTGCCGCACGACGGGATCCTCGGCGCGATCGAGCAGACCCCGGCGACCCGGTGGCTGTGGCTGCGCCCGGCCATGTGGCGGCGCGGGACCGGCGGCGAGTGGGCCGCCCGCGGGTTGTCCTTCGCCGGCATCCTCGAACCCGGCGAGTTCGCGGCGGCCGGCGACGAGGGCTGGACCACCACCTCCCGGCACGGGGTGTCCACCGTGGACCCGATCACCGACCTGCCGGCCCGGATCGTGCGACGCCCCGGCGAGCCGACGCTGCTGTGCCGGGGCGTCGACGCCGACCTGCCGGGCTTCGCGCCGGCCGGGGACGCCGGCCTCGAGGACGTCACCGTCGCCGTCTCCCGGGCCGACTACACGAGCTTCCACGAGCTGCTCGGCGCGCGGGTGCCGACCGTGTTCGTGCCCGACCCGGCCGCCTGGGACGACGAGCTGGCCCGGGCCCGGTTCGCGGCGGCGGCCGGGGCGGCCCGCTACGCCACCGACGACGAGGCGGCCGGGGTCGAGCTGGCGAAGCTCGCCGACCCCGCGGCGCGCGAGGCGCTGAGCCGGCGCTGCGCCGAGCTGTCCTTCGGCAACGGCGCCGCGGACGCCGCCGCGTGGCTCGCCGGGTTCTGCCGCGGGCGGCACGAGGAGGTGGACCGTGCCGGAAGCCGATGACCTCGCGCTGGCCCGCTGGGAGGTGGCCACCCTCACCGGGCGACTGCGCTCGGTCGAGGCCGAGCGGGACGCCGCGCTCGAGGAACGGGATCGGCATCGGCGGCTGATGGCGGCGCTGCGGGGCAGCCGTGCGTACCGGATCGGCCGGGCCCTCACCGACCCGATCGCCGTCCTGCGGCGGATCCGCCGGGGCCGGCCCGCCGCGCCGCGCCGCGGGCTGCCCGCCGGACCGGTGCCGGCCCGGGTCTACGTCGCGGTCGGGCTGGACCGGGACGCGTCGCACGGGCTCGTGCGCGCGCTGCGGCAGCGGATCGTGGTGGACGGCGACCATCTGCCGGTCATGGTGACCGACCAGCCGGCGCTGCGCGGCCTGCAGGTGCCGGGCGTGGTGCTCGAGTACCTGCCGGACCCGGAGACCTGGCGCCGGCACGATCCCGGCGCCGACTGGGAGGCGCTGCTCGCGGGCCGGATCGCCCAGCTCTGCCGGGACCATCGGGCGTGCGGCGCGGTGGTGGTCGACCCGCGCGATCCGCCCACGCTGGCCCGCCTGCTGAGTAACTGACCCGGTGCGGCCTCGTTGGCCGCCGTATGACCGCGGTCATTCCGAAACCCCGCATCGCGATGCGCTTCGTCGTCGAGGGACCACCGATCGGCGCGTTGTGGCGTCGCGCCCTGACGCGCGCCGCGCTCGTGCCGATGGTCGTGCTCGCCCCGCTGATCGCCCTCGCCCCGACCGCCGACCACAAGTACAACGTGTACTGGCACGGCGGGCTGTTCCGGGACGACCCCGCGCGGATCGTGCCGCACACGCTCGAGTCGCTGCCGGGCTACCTGCGCAACGGCAACTTCCGGCCGCTCGGCCGGATGCTGGAGAAGCTGGCCGACCTGGCCGCGTACGCGCTGGGCGACGTGTTCGGCCTGCCCGCGAACGTGGGCCTGCGCGCGGTGTCGCTGGCGGCGGCGATGCTGCTCGGGGTGGCCGTGCTGGTGCTGGCCGAGAGCGTGGTGTCCGGCGGCCGGCTGTTCCGCGC
Organism: Paractinoplanes rhizophilus; assembly: GCF_042664765.1. Lineage (NCBI taxonomy): Bacteria > Bacillati > Actinomycetota > Actinomycetes > Micromonosporales > Micromonosporaceae > Paractinoplanes > Paractinoplanes rhizophilus. Next base: position 95,201 of record NZ_JBHTBJ010000008.1, read on the forward strand.
GCCACCGTCCACAGTGGCCGCCGTAACGCCGTTCGCGGTCGGCGCGGTCCTGGTGGCGGCCGGCCGGTCCAGCCCGGTGGTGCTCTTCGGCGGCCTCTACTTCACGACCGCCGCGCTGGTCCTGCTGATCGCGGCCGCGGTGCCGCGCCTGGCGAGGCTTCGCGGATGGCAGATCGGGCCGCTGCTGGCGGGCGGGGCGGCGCTGGCCGCGTTCAACGAGCTCACCTACCTCGCCCTGCCGCTGGCCACGGTCGTGGTGGCGGCCCGCGGCCGATGGGTGCTGGGCCGGGACTGGCGGACCGTTCTCGCGTCCCCGCCGGCCCGCGCGCTGGGCCTGCTGTGGGTGGGTTTCCTGCCGGTCTTCGTCGCGGTCCGGGTGGTCATTCAGCGCTACTGCGGCGAAGGCCCGTGCTACCACGGCTCCGACATCGCCGTGAGCTCCGCGGTGGCAGAAGCCTTTCCCGTACGCGTCATCGCCTGGCTGCCGCCGCTGCAGTGGCAGAGCGCGGTACGCGGGGGCGGCGAGCTCTCCGCCGTGGTGCTCGGTCTCGCGCTGGCCGCCCTCGCCGCCCTCGGCTGGGTCGCCACCCGCGACCTGCGCCGCCTCGGGACGGTCGGCCGCCCGGCCGCCACCGCCCTGGCGACGGTCGCCCTGACCCTGGTCGTGCTGGGCGCGGCACTGGCCTCGCTCAGCGCCGACGTGCAGCAGCTCGTCGCTGCGCACCGCTGGGGACAGGGCTGGCGGGACACCGCCGTCGTCGCGCCCGGCGGCGCCCTGCTGACCGTGGCCGCCGCCCACCTGGCCCGCCCGCGCCGGCCGCTGCTGGGCGCCCTGATCGCCCTGCTGGTGGCCGGGGCCGCGGTCTCCGCCACGACCAACAAGCGCTTCCGGGACACCGTGCAGGAGTCGCCGGTCGCGCGGCTCGACGACCGCCTCGCCTTGGCGGTCGCCGACTTCGACCGGACCCCGGCCGGCGCGGCCCGCCGCTGCGCGCTGCGCGCCGAGTTCTTCGCGCTCAACCCCGGCGGCACGACCCTGGCCCGCCGGTTCGACAAGGCGTTCGACGCCGCGGCGCGGCAGCGCGCCGGGCAGCCGTTCTGTCCCGTAACCCGCTGAGGGTGCGGGCGTTGACGAGGTGTGATGATGAGCCGATTGCGGAAACTCAACCGCCGTCAGGCGGGCCTGCTGGCCGCCGCGGCCGTCCTCTGCGCCGCCGACGCCGCGAGCGCCCTCACCGGGCACCTCGGCCTCGCGCTCACCGTCCTCGGCGTCTTCCTGTGCGGGGTGCTCGGCGGCCTGCTCCTGCTCGCCCGCCGGCTGACCGGGCTGCTCGGGGCGCACCGGGCCGCGCAGCGCGACGTGCGGCAGGTGCTCGACCACACCCAGCGCCGGCTGCTCGGCGCGGTGGAGGAGATGCTGCTCACCGCGGGCGACCGGCACCGGGAGCTGGTGGACACGCTGGCCGCGCAGCAGAAGGCCGCGGCCAACGGCACCGATCGGCTGCTGCGCGCGCAGACCGGCGAGATCGAGGCGCTGGTGCAGTTGTTCCAGGGCTTCACGCCGCGGGCGCCGATGCCGACGTCCGGCGGGTTCGCGCTGAACCCCACCGACCTGCTCGACCTGGTGCAGCTGGTCCGCACCCGCCGGCCCCGGCTCGTGCTGGAGCTGGGCAGCGGCACGTCCACGGTCTGGATCGCCTACGCGCTGGAGAAGACCGGGGGCCGGCTGGTCTCGCTCGACCACGATCCCGGCTACGCCGAGAAGACCAGGGCCGCGCTGGCCGCGCACGGGCTCACCGAGGTGGCCGAGGTGCGCGACGCCCCGCTGCGCCCGGTGCTGCTCGACGGCCGCAGCTTCCCCTGGTACGACACCGACGCGCTGGCCGACCTGCGCGAGGTGGACCTGCTGCTGATCGACGGGCCGCCGGAGAAGACCGGGCCGGACGCCCGGTACCCGGCAATGCGCGTGCTGGAGGACAAGCTCGCCGACGCGGCGACGGTGGTCTTCGACGACGCGCACCGGCACGACGAGCAGGCGGCGCTGCGCCGGTGGATGGAGACGATCGAGGGCCTCACCCAAGAAGGTGAGGCCCCCGGCCGGCACGCGGTTCTTTCCTACCGGCGCATGGTGCGCCAGCTGACTCCGCAGTAGCTCAGTAGCCGAACTCCTGGGTGTAGTACACGTTGCCGGACCTCGCGTAGACGGCGCCGACGCCGATGGTCTTGGCCTTGCAGTTGAGGATGTTGGCGCGGTGCCCCGGCGAGGCCATCCACGCCTTCACGACGTCGACGCCGGTGCGGAAGCCGTACGCGATGTTCTCGCCGGCCGGCCGCGGGTAGTGCGCGGCCTTGACCCGGCTGACGAACGTCGAGCGGCCGGCGCCGGTGTGGCTGAACGCGCCGGTCTTGGCCATGTAGCCGCTGTGCGCGCGGGCGGCTTTGGTCAGCCGGGCGTCGATGTGGATCGACTTGCAGCCGTGCAGCAGGCGCTGCTTGTTGGTCAGGTAGGCGACGTCGCCCTGCAGCTTGGCCTCGCTCACCACCGCGGCGCTCGCCGGTGCGGCCACCATGACCAGGCCGAGCAGGGTGGCGGGGATCATCGCGATCAGGGCCAGACGCCGGGAGATCTTGGTACGCATCGAGTGAGCTGCCTTTCGGTGGTGGGCTCGCGGCTGCTACCGCCGCGTTCACCGACCAAGTTCGGCCCCGGACGAGCCCGCTTGACGCCGCGGCGGTTGCCTTGCCGGGGCCTCTGGGTTGCCGGACGGTTGGCTACCGGCCGCCGGTTGCCGTCACGGTGCACGCCGGTCTCTCGTTGGGTGTTCGGGAGCCGAATGCGCCGACCAAGGGAGATCCACAACGTGCCCGCGACCACTTACGACGTGGCGATCCTGTCGGACTTCCGCTATCCCGGCGGCACCTCGGCCAGCATCGCCGCCGAGGTGCACGCCCAGGCCGAGGCGGCCCTGTCCACGGTGCTCGTGCACGTGCCGTCGCCGCACCAGCCCAAGGCGCTGCCGTTCAGCCCGCGGATCAGCGACCTGCTGCGCGACGGCGTGGCCACGCTGGCCCGGGACGACGAACCGGTGCGGTGCAAGCTGCTGCTCGTACGCCAGCCCCGGATCTTCACCGCGGACCTGTCGGTGGTGCCGGTGGTGCGCGCCGAGCGGACCGTCATGGTCATCAACCAGCCGCCGGGCGACGCGGGCAACCCCTACCGCTACTACGACTTCGCGGCCGTCCGCGACCGGGTGCACCGCTACTTCGGTCCCCGGGTGGAGTGGGCGCCGATCAGCTCCCAGGTGCGCGACCAGGTGCGGCAGGTCGAACCGGACGCCCGGCTCGCCGGCGCCGACTGGCACGAGATCATCGACGTGGCGCACTGGTGGCGCGACCGGGACGGCTTCGTCGGCGACGTGCCGGTGATCGGCCGGCACGGGCGCGGCGACCCGGTGAAGTGGCCGCTCGACCCGGACGAGATCCTGCAGGCCTATCCGGCCGAGTCGTGCCGCGTGCGGGTGCTGGGCGGCGGCGACATCGCCGTACGGCGGATCGGGCACCGGCCGGAGAACTGGGATGTGGTCCCGTTCGGCGCCGAGTCGCCCGAGGAGTTCCTGCGCACCATCGACTTCTTCGTCTACTTCCACGACCCCGACCTGGTCGAGGCGTTCGGCCGGACGATCCTCGAGGCGATGGCCAGCGGCGTACCGGTGATCATCGGCGAGCATTTCCGGCCCACCTTCGCCGACGCCGCGCTTTACACCACCCCGGCCGGGGTGGCCGGCCTGGTCCGCGACCTGTACGCCGACCCGGCCCGCTACCGCGCGGTGGCGAGCCGCGCCCGCGAGTTCGCCGAGCACCGCTACGGGCACCAGTCGCACCTGACCCGCCTGGCCGCCCTGGGCATCCGGCCGAAGATCTCCCCGCCCGCCGGGCCGGCGGTGCGCCCGGCTCCGCCCGCCGCGCGCCGGGTGCTGATGGTCAGCGACAACGGCGCCGGGATGGGTCACCTCTCCCGGCTGATGGCGATCGCCCGCCGGCTGCCCGCCGACCACACCGCGGTGATCGCCACCCAGTCGTACGCCGCCTCGGTCGCCCACGGCGAGGGGTTCCTCACCGAGTACATCCCGTCCCGCAAGGTGCTGCAGGCCGCGCAGCCGCGCTGGACCGCGCTGCTGCGCGACCGCCTGGCCCACCTCATCGACCTGCACGAGCCGGCCGTGGTCGCGGTCGACTGCCTGCCGCACGCCGGGATCGTCGAGGCGGTCCGCGACCATCCCGGCATCGTCTGGGTGTGGGTGCGCCGGGCCATGTGGCAGCGGGGCGTCGGCGGGGACTGGATCACCGAGGGCAAGGTCTTCGACCACATCCTCGAGCCCGGCGAGTTCGCGGCGGTCGTCGACGAGGGCCCGACCGTCGCCGACCGGCCCAACGCCGTGCAGGTCGAGCCGATCACCTTCCTCGACGACAGCGAGCTGCTCACCCGGTCCGCGGCGCGCGCCTTCCTGGAGCTGGACGAGCGGCCCGCCGCGCTGATCCAGCTCGGGGCCGGGAACATCAACGACATCTCGTCGCCGGTCGCCCGGATCTGCCAGCACCTCACCGAGCGTGGCTTCCAGCTGGTGCTGGCCGAGTCGACGATCGCCACCACGCCGCTGCCGCGGGTGGCCGGCGCCAAGGCGGTCAAGCTCTACCCGGTGAGCCGCTACCTGCGCGCCTTCGACCTCGCGGTCAGCGCGTCCGGCTACAACTCGTTCCACGAGCAGATCGGCTTCGCCGTGCCCACCGTGTTCCTGCCCAACGCGTCCACCCGGCTCGACGACCAGATCGGCCGGGCCCGCTTCGCCGCCGCCACCGGCGTGGCGCTGGCCGTCGAGGATCCGTCGACCGGCGAGCTCGAGGAGGTGCTCGACCAGGCCGCGCGCCCCGAGGTGCGGGCCGGCCTGGCGCACCGCTGCCAGGAACTGGCGTTCGAGAACGGCGGCGGCCCCGCCGCCGCGTGGCTGAGCGGGCTGCGGCCCCGCCGACACGGAGGCTGACGTGCACGAGGTCAAGATCCCGTCGCACCGGGTGGTGCTGGACGCGCCTGAGCGGGCCCGCTGGGAGCTGGCCGCCATGGCCGGCCGGATGCGCTCGCTCGAGGTGCGGCTCGCCGAGGAGCAGGAGAACGCCGAGACCGCGCGCAAGGAGCGCGACCGCGAGCGCAAGCGCCTGGAGCGGCTGCGCCAGAGCGAGTCCTACCGGCTCGGCCTCGGCCTGGTGTCGCTCGTGAAGGACCCGGTGCACACGGTGCCGCGCCTGACCCGCGCGGTGGTGCGGCGGATGCGTCGCCGCCGGCCCGGCGGCCGGCCCTCGGAGGTACGGCGCGCGCCCGCCGCCGCCCAGCGTCCGCCCGCCCACCTGTACGTGGCGATCGGGCTGGACATCGCGGCGGTCCGCGAGTTCGTGCTGACCCTGCGGCAGCGCCTGCTGGTCAGCCCCGACCACCGCCCGGTCGTGGTCACCGACTGCCCGTCGTTCGCGCTGCTGCGGGACCTAGGCGTGCTCATCGAGTACCTGCCGGACCGGGCCACCTGGGAGCGGCACCGCCCGGACAAGCCGTGGGACGACGTGCTGACCCAGCGCTTGTCCCGCCTCTACCGCGACCACGAGACCGCCCGCACGGTGATCGTCGACCGCGCCCAGCCGCCGACCCTGGCCGACCTGCTGCGCTGACCCGTTTGCTCTGCTCACCCATGCGCTGCATACGCCGTCTGGTCCACAACCGCAGTCGGCGCGCGGCCCGGCTGCCTGCCCAGCCTCAGCCCGCGCCGGCAGCGGGACAACGCGAGATCTTGATGATTTCCGGTGTGGGTTAAGCAGATACTCACCATTCTTCGGCCGCCCGACATCAACTGCTCCCGACATACCCGATATTTACGGTTAGTGATCTCATGAAATGGACCGCTCGCCCAGTTCCCGGGACGCGCCGCCGGCATGCAGGACGGCCTCCTACGGACTGGAAGAACCCACCACATCGCGGGATCCCGCGGCCTCAGCGCGACGGGCCGGAGGGTATCCGGCTTGCAATGCCGCCCCACAGCCCCCGCCTGAGTGGGTGATCTCCTTGCGACGGCACCCTCGGCAATATCGCGCCGGTGGCTGGGGTGCAAGCGGGGTGTGCTTGCACCCCAGCCACCGGTGTGATCGCCTTCCGGTGTCGGCGCAACGAGATCACCCACGCCCCCACCGCAACCATCGCCAGAGAGATCTCCGCAGCGATGGCCGGGGTGCGGGGCGGAGCCCTGCGAACTTCGACCTCCGAAACCAAGCAGCTAATCGATCTCCGCAGCCGCCCACAGTCCATCCCCCGCCCCGGCACTGGGTGGGGCCGAGTAGACCACCTGGGTACGACAGAAATCGGGGAATGTCCACAGCGATGGCGTGACGTGGACGCTGCCCACGGGTGAGCAGAGCAAAATTGTCCGCGCCCCTTCGGGGCTGCCGTGGGGCTGTGTAAATGGGGTAGCGCGTCTGTCACCCGATGGTGGTGGTTAGGCAAGTACGAGCACGGCTTCGCAGACCCCTTTGGGCTTGGCGAACAAGCTGGCAGGGCCTCTACAACCCGCTGACCTGCAAAGTCCTGCCATGTCTCACGTCGTCGACGTTATCTACGGATCAGCTCAGCGCAGGCGCGCCCCCAACAGCGGGGCGAGGGCGCGCGCGTACGTAGTAGTCATGTGGTTGGAGTCGCGGTAGACGAGCAGGTTGCCGATGACCGCGGGGCACGCGTCGGTGCAGAACCACGGGGTCGGGTCGATCACGTCGTACCCGAAGAAGACCCGGCGTTGCTCCGGGCCACGCACCGTCGATCGCCGGCTGCGGGTGCAGTTGGCGGCGTGGCCGGCGTTCGCGGGCTCGGCGAGGCATTCGGGGACCGAGCCGCCCATGTAGGGGGTGTCGGCGATGGCGGCCACCCGCGCGCCGCTGCCGCGGAGCTCGGCGAAGGTGCGGTCCCAGGCGGCGCGCCACTGGCCGGCAAGATCGGCGGCCGGGTGGGCGGGGCGGTAGTTGAAGCTTGAGCCGACGACGACGAGGGCCGGGCGCAGCGCGGTGATGCGGGCGATCGCCGAGCGGTGGAACGCGGTGCACTCGGTGTATTCGCGCTTGAGGGTGTCGTGCCAGAGCGGCACGTCGGCGGCCGAGCAGGAGGTCTTGGTGAGCTCGACCAGCCGCCAGCGGCGCTCGGTGGCGAGCCGGTCGAGCGCGGGAAACCACTGGGCCGCGTGGGAATCGCCGAAGAGGACGACCGTCTCGGTGCCGGCCGGGTCGCCATAGAAGCAGCCCGCGGGCGCGGTGGTGACCGGGACGTCGGCGTGGCAGCCGTCGGTCCAGACGCGAGGGCGGTCGCGGGCGGCCCTGGTGAGGGCGGGAGTCAGGTTCGCGGGCAGCGGGCCGAGGCGGCGGCTCGCCTCGATCGCCGCGGCCAGATCCTGTGCGGGGTGCGCCGACGAGGCGAGCGTCTGGCGGAGGTCGGCGCGGCGGGCGCCGGCCGGCACGGCGTGCGGCAGCAGGGCGAGCGTCACCGCGACGACCCCGACGGTGGCGGACAGGGCCGCGCCGAAGCTCAGACCCGCGGCTCGTAGCGCGGGCCGGTGCCGCAGCGGGTTCTCGACCCAGCGGTAGGTCGCCCAGGCCAGGCCCAGCGCCAGGAGCGCCTTGGCCACGCCGCTGCCGATCGGCACGATCAGCAGCACCGGCCAGTGCCAGAGATACCAGCCGTACGACAGGCGCCCGACCGTCTGCATCGGACGGAGCTCGAGGAGCCGGTTGCCGCCGGCCGCGATCACCGCCACCGCGCCGGCGACCGGAAGCAGGGCGCGCCATCCGGGGTAGGCGGTGGCGTCGTCGAAAACTACGGCCGCCACCACGATCGCAGCCAGGCCGGCCCACGCGAGGGCCTTCGGCGTCCGGTGCAGGCGCACGATGCCCAGGGCCAGCAGCGCGCCCGCGCCGAGCTCCCACGCGCGGGTGTGCGGGCCGAAGTACGCCCACGGCGCCGAGCGGGCCGTCTCGGTGACGCTCAGCACGAACGAGACAACCACGAGCACGGCCAGCACCGTCGCCAGCGGACGACGCCGCCGCCACAGGTGCGCGGCGGCCAGGATCAGCAGCGGCCAGACCAGATAGAACTGCTCCTCGACGGCGAGCGACCAGAAGTGCTGGAACGGCGAGGGCGGCCGGTCGGCGCTCAGGTAGTCGGTGCCGATCGCGGCGAAGCGCAAGTTCGCGACGTACGCGGCGGCCGACAGCGCGTCCCGGCAGTATTCGCCGAGCCGCACCGTGGGCAGCCAGATGCGGGCCGCGATGAGCGTGGCGACCAGGACGACGGCGGCCGCGGGCAGCAGCCGGACCGCGCGGCGCCGATAGAAGCCCAGCACCGAGATGCGCCCGCGCCGGCCGGCCTCGCGCAGCAGCAGCGACGTGATGAGGAAGCCGGAGATGACGAAGAAGACGTCCACGCCCACGTAGCCGCCGGACAGCCCGGGCACGCCGGCGTGCGCGGCCACCACGAGGAGCACGGCCACCGCGCGCAACCCCTCGATGTCCGGCCGGAACGAGGGCTGGGTGTCGACCGGCGCCTGGTCGCGACCGGGCGCGACGGGTTCGAGGACGGCCAGGTCCGCTACGTTGCGCACCTCCACCCAACGCGCCGCTCGCAACTTTCGACTCGGCGCGGTCGTTGCTTTTTCGTGACGACCGAGATCATCGAGGTGCCGCGGCAGACCGCCCCGGCGGGGTCTTCGCCGGATGCGCCGGCCCCGCGCCGGCCGTGGCGGGCGCTGCTGTGGCGCTGCGTGCTCGCGCCGCTCGTGGTGCTGGCGCCGCTGGTCACGCTGACCTTCTCGGCCGACCACCGGTTCAACGTCTACAACGGTGGCGGCCGGTGGGTCGCCCACCCGTGGCGGCTGGTCACCGAGGCGGTCACGTCGGTGCCGCAGTACCTGGACCGGGGGAACTTCCGCCCGCTCGGCCGGATGCTGGAGTGGTCGCTGGACGTCGCCGCGTTCGCGCTCACCGGCCTGCTCGGCCTGCCGGCCACCATCGGGCTGCGGGTCGTCTCGTTCGCGGCCGCGATCGTGCTGACGATCGCGGCGGTGGTGCTCGTCGAGGCGGTCACCGCCCGGCGGGCGCGGTTGTTCGGCGGGCCGCCCTCGGTGGTCTCGGCGCTGCTGCCGTTCGCGATCGCGGCCGGGCTGGTCGCGGCCGGCCGGCTCAGCACGACCGTGCTCTTCGGCGGGCTCTACCTGACCACCAGCGCGCTGGTGCTCGCGATCGCGGCCTGGGCCTGCCGGGCGCGCCGCGCGGGCGTGCTCGTGGTGCTGGCCGGGGCGGGGCTGGCCGCCTTCAACGAGTTGGCCTACCTGGCCGTACCGCTCGCCACCGTGGCCGTGCTGCTGCGTGGCCGGCTGGTGCTCGGCCTCGGCCGGCGGGCGCTGCTGCGCAGCGCGCCGATCCGCTTCGCCGGGCTGCTCTGGGTGGGCTTCCTGCCGGTCTTCGTGCCGGTCCGGCTGATCATCCGGGAACGCTGCGCGGGCGGTGGCTGCTACGTGGGTTCCGACATCGCGTACGGCGGAGCGGCCGCCGCCCTGCCCGACCGGCTCGTCTCGTGGCTGCCGCCGCTGATGTGGCAGCGCGCCACCGGCGGGGAGTTCCCGCACGTGGCCGCGGCGCTGCCGGCGCTCGCGTTCGTCGCGCTGGCGCTGCTGGCCTGGCGAACCCTTGGTGGATTGCGCGGCCTGCCGGGCCTCGACCGGGGGCAGGCGCTGGCGCTGGCCGGCGTCGCGGCGGTGCTGCTGGTGCTCGCCGGAACCCTCGCCGCGCTCAACGCCGATGTCCAGACCGCGGCGGCCGCGGGCCGGTGGGGCCAGGGTTGGCGGGACAGCGGGCTGACCACGGTCGCCGGCAGCGTACTCGTGCTCGCCTTCTGGCGGCGCTTCGTCGTCGTGGCGCTGGCGGTGCTCGTGGTGGCCGGCACCGTCTCGGCGGCGGCCAACAAGGACTTCCGGGACGCGAGCGACCGCGGCCGGTACCCGTACCTCTATGACCGGATCGCGCAGGAGGTGGCCGGCTTCGACCGGACGCCGGCGGGCGATTCCCGCCGCTGTGCCCTGCGCGCCGCCTTCATCCGGAGCTCGGCCGGAAACCACCACGGGGTGGCCGACCGGCGGGAAGTGGAGCGCTTCGACATGAGTCTCGACCGGGCGACCCGGCAGCTGGCCGGGCGCCGCTTCTGCAGCGAGGCGCCGCGATGAGCCCGGCGGCGGTAGGTGGTGGCGCCGGCCTGCCAGGAGGCGCCGCGATGAGCCCGCTGTTGTCGGTGGTGGCGCCGATCTACAACGAGGGTCCGGGCGTCGACCGCTTCGTGCGCCGGCTCGGCCAGGTGCTCGGCGACGCTCGCCTGCGCTACGAGCTGGTGCTGGTCGACGATGGCTCGACCGACGACTCGTGGGACCGCATCGTCCGGCACTCGCTGGCCGACGAGCGGGTACGCGGCATCCAGCTCTCCCGCAACTTCGGCAAGGAACCGGCCGTGCTGGCCGGGCTCGAGCACGCGGCCGGGGACGCGGTCGTGGTCATCGATTCCGACCTGCAGCACCCGCCGTCGGCGATCCCGGCGATGGTGCAACGCTGGCGGGACGGCGCGCACGTGGTCGAGGCGGTCAAGCGCAACCGCACCGGGCAGGGACTGGTCGGCCGGCTCGGCGGCAAGCTGTTCAACCGGGCGTTCACCCGGCTCACCCAGGTCGACCTGGTCGACGCCACCGATTTCCGGCTGCTGTCGCGGCCGGCGCTGGACGCGCTGCTGCGGATGCCCGAGCATTCCTCGTTCTTCCGCGGCACGTCCAGCTGGATCGGGTTCCGGCGCAGCACGATCGAGGTGGACATCGACCACCGGGAGGGCGGCGCGTCCCGCTGGACGGTCCGGTCGCTGTTCCGGCTCGCGGTCAACGGGCTCACCTCGTTCACCTCGGCGCCGCTGCACCTGGTGACGCTGGGCGGGCTGGCCTTCGCGGCCTTCGCGGTGCTGCTGGGGGCGCAGACGCTCATCAAGTGGCTGCGCGGCGGGTCGGTGGCCGGCTTCCCGACCGTCATCCTGCTGCTGCTCGTGATGGGCACGTTCGTGCTGCTCGGGCTGGGCGTGATCGGGGAGTACCTGGCCCGGATCCACGAGGAGGTGCGGGCCCGGCCACGGTATCTCGTGCAGGAGAAGTCGGCGCGGGCCGTCGCCGACGTGCCCGAGCAGCTGGTGGCCGAGCGCAAGTGATCGCCCGGCTTCTCCGCTACGCCGTCAGCGGCGGCGCCAGCGCCCTCACCCATTTCGGGGTCGGGCTGGCGCTGGCCGAGGGCCTGCACGTCCGGCCGGTGGCGGCGTCCACGGCCGGATTCGTGGCGAGCATCGTGGTCTCGTACGTGTTGCAGCGGTCCTGGGTTTTCCGCTCGAACGCCGGCCATGCAGTGGCCGGCGGCAAATTTCTCACGGTGACCACGGCGGCGCTCGCGCTCAACACCGTGGTGCTCTGGCTCGGCACCGAGGTGCTGGCGGCACCCTATCCGCTGGTGCAGGCGGTGGCGCTGGTGGCGATCCCGGCGCTGAACTACACGCTGAACTCACGCTGGACTTTTCGCGATCCGCTCACGTGACCGCAACCGGCCCCACCCGTTCGGGTGGGGCCAGCAAAGCACTCGGGTACGACATTTCCCCGCCGCTGTCCACAAGGTCAGAGACGGTGCGCCTCGCGAGCCGTCGTCACGCCGCGGGTGTCGAAGAAGCGCTTCGCGATCCGGGCCAGGTGGTCGGCGTCGTACTCGCGGTGGTGCTGCACCAGGATCACCAGGTCGGCCGCGGCGGCCGCGCCCTCGAGGTCGTCGGTGCGGGTCACCTCGACGTCGCCGGCGGTCCAGGACGGCACGTACGGGTCGTGGTAGAGCACTGTCGCGCCCAACTGGGCCAGATGGCGGGCCAGCGGCGTGGCCGGCGACTCGCGCTGGTCGGCGATGTTCGCCTTGTAGGTGACGCCGAGCAGCAGGACCGTGGCGCCGTGCACCGCTTGGCCGTCCGCGTTGAGCAGGTTCTGGGCGCGGCGGGCCACGTACCCGGGCATGGTCGCGTTGATCTCCTGGGCCAGCTCGACGAAGCGGAACGGGTAGCCGAGCTTGCTGCGGACGTTGTGCGACAGGTAGTTGGGGTCGATCGGGATGCAGTGCCCGCCCACGCCCGGCCCGGGATAGAAGGCCTGGAAGCCGAACGGCTTGGTGGCGGCGGCCCGGATGACGTCCCACAGGTCGATGTCGAGCTCGTGGCAGAACCGGGCCATCTCGTTGACCAGCGCGATGTTGACGTGCCGGTACGTGTTCTCCAGCAGTTTCGCCGTCTCCGCCTCGCGGGTGCCCCGGGTGCGCACGACGGTGTCCACGAACCGGCCGTAGAACTCCGCGGCCCGGTCGGCGCACTGGCGGGTGTGGCCGCCGACCACCTTGGGCGTGTTGCGCGGGCCGAAGCGCTCGTTGCCGGGGTCGATCCGCTCGGGCGAGAAGGCCAGGTGGAAATCGATGCCGGCGGTGCGGCCGGAGAGCTTCTCGAGCATTGGCCGGACGACCTCGTCGGTGGTGCCGGGGTAGGTCGTCGACTCGAGGACGACCAGCATGCCGGGACTCAGGTTGCGGCCGATCGCCTCGGTGGCGCCGACGACGGCGCGCAGGTCGGGGCCGTCGCCCTCGGCGAGCGGGGTGGGCACGCAGATGACCGCGGTGCCGGCCGACGCGATCAGCGACTCGTCGGTGGTGGCGCGGAAGCCGCCGGCCAGCATCTCGGCGACCTCGGCGTCGGAGAGATCGTCGACGTGCGAGCGGCCGGCCGCCAGCGAGTCGACCACGCGGGCGTCGACGTCGAAGCCCAGCACCCGCAGGCCGGCCCGGGTGGCCTGCTGGGCGAGCGGAAGCCCCACATAGCCCAATCCGAGCACTACAACATCAAATTCCATGATAAATCCTCTCGAGGGGGGCTACGCGGACGGGAGCGGGATGTCGGAATGCGCCTGCTCCGGCAAGCGCGAGCTCTGCCGGGCCACGACCTGCCGGGGCGCCTCGAGCGCCCGCGGGGTGGCCAGCTCGTACGGCGACGGGAACGGCAGGTACGCCGGCAGGAACTCGGCCAGCAAGGCGGCCTGCTCGGCGACGGCGGACGGCGACGAGTCGGTGTCGTTGAGGCAGAACGCGTCCATGTGCCGGTCGTGCAGCACCCGCGCCAGCCGCATCGGCGTGGCCGGGTCGGCCAGGTCCGTGTACATGTATCGGATCTCGCCGGGCGCGGCCCGCCCGGTCAGGTACGAGTAGTACTGCTGCAGCGACGACAGCAGCGAGACGTCCTCGGGATGCCGGAACTGATGGCTCGCCGTGGCGGTCACGTGCTCGGCGAACCGCAGCTCGATCTCGGCCAGCACGCTGCGCCGCGACGGGTGCGGCGTGTGCTTCATCTTGCGGGTCAGCACCCGCCCGAACGCCTGCTGGATCAGCTTCCGGTTGTTCTTGCCGGCCGAGTTCGCCGGCGGGTCGGTGTCCTGCCGGGGCGCCGAGTCGACCAGCGCCGCCGACGGGAAGAACCGGGTCAGCCCGCCCGGCGTGAAGAACATCTCCGGCGGCACCGGGCGGGCCAGGAAGACGTCGTCGTTGAGGTACAGGAAGTGCTCGGCCAGCCCTGGGATCCGGTGCAGCCGCGACTCGATGGCCTGCGAGTTGAAGGTCGGCAGCCGCCCGGTGTCGCCGAAGATCTCGCGGTGGCTCACCACCGTGAGGTCCGCCCGGGTGGTGTCCAGCCAGGCCGGCACCTGATCGTCGGTGACCAGGTAGATGTGCCGCACCCAGGGCGCGAACGAGTGCAGCGCTCGCAGCGAGTACCGCAGCTCGTCGCGCGAGGCGAACCGCGAGTCGTTGGCGGCCTGCCCGCTGACCTCGGTCACCCAGCCGTTCTCGCGCAGCGCGGCGGCCTTGCGCTCGAGCCAGGCCGGGTCGTTGCCGTCCACCCAGGTGTAGACCACGTCGATCGGGAAGGCGACCCGGTCCGGGCTGACCATCGTGAAGATCTCGCGGGTGCGGTAGGAGGCCGGGTCGGCGGGCGAGCTGAACGATCCGAAGACCGCCTCGGGCGCGTCCACGAAGGGCTCGCCGGCCGGAACCACATCGGAGACCGGGTTGCTGCGCGGCCCGACCAGGTTGCCGTCCACGGTCCGCCAGAACTCGATCTCGCAGCCGTACTCCGGGCCGTACATCAAGGTCCGGCCCGGGTCGGTCACCGGCCGGCTCAGCCGCAGCACCGAGGCCTGCCGCCGGCCGCGCCGGCCGGGCCGGCCGTCCGGCCGGATCACTTCGAGCAGCCCGGCGTCACTCGCGCTCAGCGTTTCGAGCAGCTCGATCACCCGGTCGCGGTCCTCTTCGCGTACGGCCACGGCCGAGCCCGTGAGCGATTCGACCGGCACCCGGAACCACTCGATGCCCGCCATGGCGAGCGCGGTCACCACCCGGTCGAGGTTCTCCCGCCGTACACCCGCCGGTGTTGCCCGGTCGGTGACGCGGGCCGTGACAGACCTTCGATGGGCGGCACCTTCCAGCGGAACCACCCGCCGTGCCGTCGCCAGACGGCGATCGGCCGGCAGATAGCGCAGCAGCTTGTGCTGGGCCACGGCCATCATCCGCCGCCGCACCGGCCAGGGGGTGTGTCGCAGGATCCGCCGTAGAGGCACGCCGTCGTCCTTCCGCCGGGGTCCGTCGAGGGTCTGTGACCCTCAACGCGGCTCCGGAACTCCAGGTTGCGGTGTCGGGGTGACGCCTGATATCGCCGGTATACGTCTTTTGCCGGCAGTGACGTGCGAAAACCGGCGATACCGACCCCTACGGGTGCGCTCAGGGTTACCGCCTATGGGCAGAGTTGCCCCGCTGAGGCATGGTGGAGGTCCAGGCATCTTGGGGGAGGACCCGATGGGCAAGGCTGTGGCGTTTCTGGTGGCTCTTCTCGCCGGCGTGATCGTGGTGGGCTGGGTGGTTTCCTCGCTGCTCGGGCCGGCGCTGTTCTACCTGATCGTGGGCGCGCTCGTGGTCGGCGGCGGCCTCTACGTCTACGGCCGGGTCAAGAAGTCGATCGCGCCCGGCACCCGCACCCAGCGGCGCATCGAGGCCGCTCAGAAGACGTACCGCATGCGCAACCGGTGAGCGTCCACCCGGGCGGCTAGGCTTGGGGCCATCGCTTTCATTCTGACCACCGGGGAAGTCGCACGTGTTTGACACTTTGAGTGACCGCCTGTCCGGGATTTTCACCAAGCTCCGCGGCAAGGGCCGGCTCACCGATGCCGACATCGACGCCACCGCTCGCGAGATCCGTCTCGCGCTGCTCGAGGCGGACGTCGCGCTGCCCGTGGTCAAGGCGTTCGTCTTCAACGTCAAGGAGCGGGCCCGCGGCGCCGAGGTCTCCCAGGCGCTCAACCCGGCCCAGCAGATCATCAAGATCGTCCACGAGGAGCTCATCAACATCCTCGGCGGCGAGGGCCGGCGGCTCCAGTTCGCCAAGACCCCGCCGACCGTGATCATGCTGGCCGGCCTGCAGGGTTCCGGTAAGACCACGCTGGCCGGCAAGCTGTCCCGCTGGCTCGCGGGCCAGGGGCATCAGCCGCTGCTCGTCGCGGCCGACCTGCAGCGGCCCAACGCGGTCAACCAGCTCCAGGTGCTCGGCGGCCGGGCCGGCGTCGAGGTCTACGCTCCGCAGCCCGGCAACGGCGTCGGCGACCCGGTCCAGGTGGCGAAGGACTCGATCGGGTACGCGGAGCGCCACGCCAAGGACATCGTCATCGTCGACACCGCCGGCCGCCTCGGCATCGACGCCGAGATGATGCAGCAGGCCCGCGACATCCGCGCCGCGGTCAACCCCGACGAGGTCATCTTCGTCATCGACGCCATGGTCGGCCAGGACGCGGTGCAGACCGCCGAGGCGTTCCGCGACGGCGTCGGCATCACCGGCGTGGTGCTTTCCAAGCTCGACGGCGACGCCCGCGGCGGCGCCGCGCTCTCGGTCCGGCACGTCACCGGCGAGCCCATCCTCTTCGCGTCGACCGGTGAGAAGCTCGAGGACTTCGACCTCTTCCACCCCGACCGGATGGCCAGCCGCATCCTCGGCATGGGCGACGTGCTCACCCTCATCGAGCAGGCCGAGCAGGCCTTCGACGACGAGCAGAAGGAGAAGATGACCTCCAAGCTGCTCGGTGGCGAGCAGTTCACCCTGGAGGACTTCCTCGAGCAGCTGATCGCCGTGCGCCGGATGGGCCCGATCGCCAACATTCTCGGCATGATGCCCGGCATGGGACAGATGAAGTCCCAGCTCGACGAGCTCGACGACTCCCACTTCGACCGGGTCACCGCGATCATCCGGTCGATGACTCCCGGCGAGCGCACCAACCCCAAAATCATCAACGGCTCCCGCCGCGCCCGCATCGCCAACGGCTCGGGCGTCACGGTGATGGACGTCAACCAGCTGCTCAACCGCTTCGCCGACGCGCAGAAGATGATGAAGCAGATGGGCGGCATGATGGGCCTGCCCGGCGCCCGCCGCAAGGCCACCAAGAGCCCGAAGAACAAGCGCAAGGGTACGAAGGGCGGCTCGTCCCGCCCCCGCGCCGGCGCCGGCGGTGGCGGCCTGCCCGCGGGCTTCCCCGGCGGCATGCCGCAGCTCCCGCCCGGCTTCGACCCGAACGCCCTGGGCGGCGGCGCGCCGGGCGGTTTCAAGCTGCCCAACCTCGACTTCAACAAGCTGATGAAGCCCAAGAAGGACGACGACGACAAGCGCTGAGGGCGACTGGTGATCTAGTCATGGGTAGGGTAGTCTCGTGACACCCCCTGAGGAGGTCCCGATGACCGCGGCCCTGCAGCTGCCGAGCCTGCTGGATGAGAAGCAGGACTGGACCGTCGACGACCTGGCGAGCCTTCCGAAGGATCTTCGTTACGAGTTGATCGACGGAAGGCTCCTCTTGCCGTCCCCCACTGTCTTTCATCGGGACGTCTGCCACGAGTTGGTCAGCGCCCTGCGTCCACATTGTCCATCCGGCTATCGAGCCGTGATCGACGTGTCGCTCGAGGTCGACCCGCTGAACGAGCCGCGCACGGACGTGGTGGTGGCTCGGATGGCAGGCGGTCTGCGTAGCCCGGCGCCGATCTCGGGCGCGTTGCTTCTCGCCGAGGTCATCTCGCCGACGTCTCATTTCCGGGACATGCACGCGAAGGCAAAGGTCTTCGCCGGCGCGGGGGTCGAAAGCTACTGGGTCGTCGATCCAACTTTCCGCGGCGGTGTGGTCCTGACCGAGTTCCGGCTCGGCGAGGACAAGCAGTACGAGATCGTGACCAGCACGAACAAGGTCTTCTCGACCGACGTGCCGTTCCCGGCGACCGTCGATGTGCCGGCCCTGACCAAGCTGCTCAACGAGTACCGCCTCGCCGAGCGGGAGGGACCTTCGATCGGGTAGGACTTACGCATGGCGTTTCATGTGCGTGGGGCGGTGCTGCCCGACGGTGAGGTCCGGGATCTGTGGCTGGTGGGGGATCGGGTCACGTACGAGCCGGTGGCCGATGCCGAGACGATCAGCGATGGCGGATTCGTGGTGCCGGGGCTGGTCGATGCGCACTGCCACCTGGGCATCGCCTACGGGGCCAAGCCGATCGAGAGCCTCGACCAGGCCCGTGAGCTGGCCGCCATCGACCGGGAGGCGGGGGTGCTGGCGCTGCGGGACGCGGGCTCGCCGTACCCGTACCCGGAGCTGGACGACGAGCCGGGGATCCCGCGGCTGGCCCGGGCCGGCCGGCACGTGGCGCCGCCGCGACGGTATCTGCGGGACATCGGGATCGAGGTGGCGGCCGAGGACGTCGCGGCCACGGTGACCGCGCAGGCCAAGGCGGGCACCGGGTGGGTCAAGATCGTGGGGGACTGGATCGACCGCGGGGTGGGTGACCTCGCGCCTTCCTGGGACGCGGCGACCATGACCGCCGCGGTGGAGGCGGCGCACGCGGCGGGGGCGCGGGCGGCGGTGCACACGTTCTCCGAGGAGGGCGTGGAGATCATGGTGCGGGCCGGCATCGACTCGGTCGAGCACGGCACCGGGCTCTCGCTCGATCTCATCGACGAGATGGCGCGCCGGGGGACGGCGCTGGTGCCCACGATGATCAACATCCGGACGTTCGGCAGCATCGCCGAGCAGGCGCGGGGCAAGTTCGCGGGGTACGCGGACCACATGATCGCGCTGCGGGATCGCTTCCCGTCGGTGGTGCGGGCGGCGCACGAGGCCGGCGTGCCGATCTACATCGGGACCGACGCGGGCGGCGGGATCCAGCACGGGCTGCAGGCCGAGGAGATGCTGATCATGCAGGAGGCGGGCATCCCCGCGGCCGACATCATCGCGAGCGCCTCGTGGAAGGCGCGCGAGTGGCTCAGCTTCCCGGGTCTGGTCGAGGGCGGCCTCGCCGACCTGGTGGTCTACGAGGCCGACCCCCGCGCCGACCTGCGGGTGGTGCGGGCGCCGCAGCGGATCGTGCTGCGCGGCCGGGTGGTCCGCTGAGACCCTCGTCGATGCTTCCGGTCAGCCGGTGAGCACCCAGAAGTGCAGGGCCGACGTGGTCTGGCAGACCAGGCGGTCGGGGGTGTGGGCACACGCTCCGACCCGCACCGGCACCTCGCCCAGCCGGGTGGCGCGGCCGTCGGCCGTGTCCACCGTCATGACCGCGCCCGCGGCGTGCAGGGGCAGCACCACCAGCTTGCCGGCGGTCAACCACTCGACCTGGGAATCCGGGGCGCGGAAAACCGATCGGCCGGCCGCGTTGTAGAGAACCGCGGTGCCCTCGCCGCCGACCAGGATGGCGCCGCCCAACGAGGAGACCCCAGACCCGTGCTCGGGACCGGCCACGCGCCACAGCGTCCGCCGCGTCGCCAGGTCGACCGCGGCGAGCGTGGTGCGGCCGCCGGCCTCCTGGTCGAGCAGGCAGAGCCGGTCGGCGCCGCACAGGTCGAAGCCGGCGAGGCTGTGGCCGACAGCCTCGCTGAAGACCACCGCCGACGTACCGGCCGGCGTGCTCAGATCGGTGACGCGCAGGCGGTATCCGGCGGGGCCGCCCTCCTCGGTGAACAGGCGTCCGTCGATCGCGGTGATCGTGCCGTCCGCGCGCGGCGTGCCGGCCGCGACCGTATGCAGCAGTTCGCCGCTACGAATGTCGCGCACCTGGGCGTGGCCCGACCGGGTCACCTGCACGAGCCAGTCGCCGGTGAAGCTGTACGGCGTCATGTCGCCCGCGGCGCGTACGCCCATGGTCCGCACCACCGGATCGCTCCCGGCCGCCAGTGACCATCGCTTCGTCCCGGTTGCCCAGTCGTAGGCGCTGGTCTGCCCGGTCGACGGCGACCATTGCACGACCACCCGGTCATGGGGGATCAGCACCTCGTCCCCGATCATCACCGCCGACCACAGCCGGGCGCCGTCGGACGGGCGCAGAGCGGTCACGAGCCGTTCCGCCGGATCGCCCGCCTGGGTGTTGGCGGTGAGCAGGACGGCCGGCGACACGGCCGCGAGGTTCACCAGGGAAGCCCCGTTGACCACCCCCGCCCGGGTCCAGAGGACCGCACCGGTGTGCGGGTCGGTGGCGTTCACCTCGATCCCGCCCTTGTCGTCCTGCCGGGCCGTGTACGCCCGCCCGCCGGCGATCACGGTGGCGGCGTCGCGCAGCTTGGCGTGAACCGGGATCGGCGGCCCGACCTCGGGCAGCGCCGGGGTGGCGGGCACCACCGGGTGATCGGCCCGGCCATGCCGGGCCAGCGCCGCGGCCGACCCGGCCATGACCAGGACCACCGCGAGGGCCGCCGAGACCGCCACCGCCTGGCGGCGGCTGCGCTGCCGGCCGCGCTGCCGGGCCCGTTCCGCCGTGCCCAGCGGGATGCCATCGGCGTGCCGGGCCAGCCCGGTGAACATCTCGTCGAGGTCAACGGGCATCGGATCGTCCTTCCGCGGTCAGGGTGGGTTCGAGCGGGCCGAGCGCGGCGGCCAGGCCGTCCCGGCCGCGGGACAGCCAGGACTTGACCGTGCCGGTCGAGACGCCGGTCTCCGCGGCGATCTCCGCGACCGACCGGTCGAGCAGGTAGTGCAGGGCGAGCGCGCGGCGGTGGATCAGGGGCAGGGTGCGCATCGCGCCGACCAGCAGCACGGTGTTCTCCGACGGCGGCGGGACGTGCGACGGCGGCCGGTCGGGGGCGGGCCGGGCCCGGCGGGCGCCCAGCCGGCGCCAGCGGTCCGTGGCCAGGCGGGTGACCACCAGCCGGAGCCAGGCCTCCTGGTTCTCGTAGCGGGACAGCCGCCGCCAGCGCTGCCAGGCCCGGGCGTACGCCTCCTGCACCAGGTCCTGTGCCTCCGCCGGGTCGGCGGTCAGGCCGTACGCGTAGCGCAGCAGCCGCCGCGAGGTGTCCCGATAGAACGAGTCGAAGTCCATCCGTCACCGCCCCTTCGCCTATGGACACGGCATGCCCGGGCCGCCGGTTGCATCGGCGGCCGGGCTAGGATGTCGCCTCATGGCTCGTGTGCTCACACCCCGCGCGGAGGACTTCCCCCGCTGGTATCAGGACCTGATCGCCAAGGCGCAGCTGGCCGACAACGGGCCGGTGCGCGGCACGATGGTCATCCGGCCGGTGGGCTATGCGATCTGGGAGCGCATGCAGGCCGACATGGACGCCCGCATCAAGGAAGCGGGCGTGCAGAACGCGTACTTCCCGTTGTTCATCCCGGAGAGCTACCTGCGCCGCGAGGCCGACCACGTGGAGGGCTTCTCGCCCGAGCTGGCGGTGGTCACCCACGCGGGTGGCAAGGAGCTGGCCGAGCCGCTGGTGGTGCGCCCGACCAGCGAGACGGTGATCGGCGAGTTCATGGCCAAGTGGGTCGACTCGTACCGTGATCTGCCGCTGCTGCTCAACCAGTGGGCCAACGTCGTGCGGTGGGAGCTGCGCCCGCGCACGTTCCTGCGCACCACCGAGTTCCTGTGGCAGGAGGGGCACACCGCGCACGCCACCGAGGCCGACGCCCGCGAGCACGCCCGCGACGTGCACAAGAACGTCTACCAGGCGTTCATGGAGGAGCTGCTGGCCGTGCCGGTGGTGCCGGGCCGCAAGACCAAGGGCGAGCGCTTCGCCGGCGCCACCAACACCATGACCGTCGAGGCCATGATGGGTGACACCAAGGCGCTGCAGATGGGCACGTCGCACGAGCTCGGGCAGAACTTCGCGAAGGCGTTCGACATCACGTACTCGTCGGCCGCCGGCTCGGTCGAGCACGCCTGGACCACGTCGTGGGGCACGTCCACCCGCATGATGGGCGGGCTGATCATGGTGCATGGCGACGACAACGGCCTGCGGCTGCCGCCGCGCCTGGCGCCGATCCAGGTGCAGGTGATGGTGGTCAAGGCGGGCGAGGGCGTCACCGAAGCGGCGGCCAAGCTCCGCGACGAGCTCAAAGCAGCGGGCGTACGGGTGAAGCTCGACGACCGCGCCGACGTGCCGTTCGGTCGCCGGGCGGTCGACGCCGAGTTGCAGGGCGTCCCGATCCGCGTCGAGGTCGGCCCCCGCGACCTGGCGGCCGGCAACGTCACGGTCGCCCGCCGGATCGACGGCTCGAAGTCCCCGATCCCGATCGGCGACATCGTCGGCGCCGTCACCTCCGCGCTCAAGGCCGACCAGCAGCGCCTCTTCGACGACGCGCTGGCCTTCCGCGAGGAGCGCACGGTCGACGTCAAGACCCTGGGCGACGCGATCGAGGCGGCGCAGACCGGCTGGGCCCGGGTGCCCTGGTCGGCCGTCGGCGACGCCGGCGAAAAGGAGGCGAACGGCAAGGCCGTCACGGTCCGCTGCCTCACCCGGGCGGACGGCGGCATGCCCGACTCCGACGAGGAGCCGAACCTGATCGCGTACCTCGCCCGTTCGTACTGACGTGAGCTTCGCCCCGGGACGGCTGATTCTGCATCGCGACACCCACCACGGCCGGATCGCCTTCGTGCATCCGGCCCGGGTGGTCTCGGACGACGAGCGGGGGCTGCTCGTCTGGGTGGCCTTCGGCTCGGTCATCGCGACCGAACGGGCGTCCGACGGGCGCGGCCCGCGGGACATGCCGTTCGCCGAGTGGGCGGCGCAGCGGTACGAGCTGCGGCTCACCACGTGGCGGGGGCCGGGCGTGCTGCGGCTGTTCCCGCCCGGCGCGGCCCATTCGGTCTGGTTCTTCCGCGACCAGGCCGGGACGTTCAAGAACTACTACGTCAACCTCGAGGAGCCGGCGGTCCGCTGGGACGACGGCGGCCTGGCCGGGATCGACGTGATCGACCAGGACCTCGACATCGAGGCCACGCCCGACCTCGCCTGGCGGTGGAAGGACGAGGACGAGTTCGCCGAGCGGCTGACGTTCCCGCAGCACTACTGGGTGCCCGACGAGGCGGCGGTGTGGGCCGAGGGACGGCGCGTGATCAAGATGATCGAGGCGGGCGAGTTCCCCTTCGACGGCAGCTTCACCGGCTTCGAGCCGGACCCGTCCTGGGTCACCCCGGCCGAACTGCCGGCGGGCTGGGATCGCCCGGTTGTCGCCCGGTCGTAGGCGCTTTCGTCCGGCCGGTTGGCAGCGGCCGGTGACCGTCTGGCAGAATGGGTTCGCTTGGCACGCGTGAGGCGCCCTCTAACCCTGAGCGCGTGGCCAGACCCGAGGCTTCGGATCCACATCCCCACGTGGGTCCCGCACCTCAAAACTCACGCAGTCACCAGGAGCTAATTACCGTGGCCGTTAAGATCCGGCTTCTGCGGATGGGCAAGATCCGCAACCCGCAGTACCGCATCGTCGTCGCCGACTCGCGCACCAAGCGCGACGGTCGCGCCATCGAGTACGTCGGCATCTACCAGCCGAAGGAAAACCCCTCGCTCATCCAGGTGAAGTCCGAGCGCGTGCAGTACTGGCTCTCGGTCGGCGCGCAGCCGAGCGAGGCCGTGCAGCGCATCCTGGAGAAGACCGGCGACTGGCAGCAGTTCAAGGGCCTGCCCGCGCCGCCGCCGCTGCTGGTGGCCGAGCCCAAGAAGAGCCGCACCGAGGTGTACGAGGCCGAGTCGAAGGCCGCCGCCGGCGTCGCCGACACCAAGCCGCAGACCCCGAAGAAGTCGGCCAAGGCGGAGAAGCCGGCCGCGACCGCCGAGCCGAAGCCGGTCGAGGCCGCCGAGCCGAACCGCGAGGCCGTCGCCGAGACCGCAGAGGACCCCGCCGGTGCCGGCGCCGACAAGAGCTGACGGGGCGCTCCGGCCCGCGCTGGAGCACCTCGTCAAGGGCATCGTCGACAACCCGGACGACGTCCGGGTCCGGCTGGTCGACTCGCGTCGCGGCAAGCGGCTCGAGGTTCGCGTGCACCCGGAGGACCTGGGAACGGTCATCGGGCGCGGCGGCCGGACGGCCAAGGCCCTGCGTCAGGTCATCGGGTCGATCGGCGGGCGTGGCATCCGCGTCGACATCGTCGACGCCTACTGACCGAGCTTCCTGAACGGCTTGGCCGTACCGCAAGGGAGTTTGAGTGCTGCTCGTCGTCGGACAGATCGGTAGACCGCACGGGATCCGGGGCGAGGTCTCGGTCCAGGTGCGCACCGACGAGCCTGCCGAGCGTTTCGTCGCCGGCTCGGAGTTCGTCACGGAGGTCCCCCGGGATCGCCGGGTGAGCTCCGGGCCGGCGTCCGCTCCGGGCATCGAGTTCAAGGTGCCCCCGACGCTGGTCGCCGAGTCGGTGCGCTGGCATCAGGGGCGCGCGATCGTGCGGTTCGACGGCATCGACGACCGGAATGTCGCCGAGGCGCTCCGCGGCGTGCTGCTCCAGGTCGAGAGCTCCACCCTGACGCCGCCGTCGGATCCCGACGAGTTCCACGATCACCAGCTGATCGGGCTGCGGGTCGTCACGGTGGGCGGCGACGACCTGGGCGTGGTGGCCCGGATCGACCACGCCGCCGCGTCCGACCTCATCGTGCTCGACAAATCGGGCGGCGGGACGGCGTTGATCCCGTTCGTCAGCCAGATCGTGCCGACCGTGGACGTGCCCGGCGGGCGGATCGTGGTCGATCCGCCCGAGGGGCTGCTGGATCTCTGAGCATGCGCGTCGACGTCATCACGATTTTCCCCGACTATTTCGCCCCGCTCGGGCTGTCGCTGGTCGGCAAGGCGCGCGGGGCCGGCGTCGTCGACCTCGAGGTGCACGACCTGCGGACCTGGACCTCCGACGTGCACCGGACGGTCGACGACACGCCCTACGGCGGCGGGCCCGGCATGGTGATGCGGCCCGAGCCGTGGGGGCAGGCCCTCGACGCGGTCGGCCCGGGAACGCTGATCGTGCCGTCCCCGGTGGGCAAACCGTTCACCCAGGCGGACGCGTACGATCTGGCCGGTCTTGATCATTTGATCTTCGCCTGCGGGCGGTACGAGGGCATCGATCAGCGGGTGATCGACGACGCGGCGGCCCGGATGCCGGTGCGCGAGATCTCGCTCGGCGACTACGTGCTGTTCGGCGGCGAGGTCGCGGTCATCGTGATCATGGAAGCCGTGACCCGGCTGCTGCCGGGGGTGCTGGGCAACGCCTCGTCGCTGGACGAGGAGTCGCACTCGGCCGGCCTGCTGGAGGCGCCGGTCTACACCAAGCCGGCCGCCTGGCGCGATCGCGACGTCCCGGCGGTCCTGCGGTCCGGGGATCATGGCCGGATCGCGCGCTGGCGGCGGGATCAGGCGCTGCTGCGGACCGCTGCGCGGCGCCCGGACATGATGGCCGCCTACCCGCCCGCGTCTTTGGACAAAGCGGACAGGAAGACGCTCTCCGAGGCCGGATTTCGGATCACGCCCCCCGCTGTGGCAGAGTAGGGAGGTTGCCGTTTTCGTTCCGCGCCGCGGAGCGGAGACGAGGATCCCCCACCGTTCCACGCCGGGAGATCAGAAGTACCCGCCCGCGCATCGAACTCCCGATGCGCTTTGAGCACGAGGATGCAGCGATGAACACGCTGGACGCTCTCGACGCCCAGTCGCAGCGCACCGACCTTCCCGACTTCCGGGCCGGCGACACCGTCAAGGTGCACGCCCGGGTCGTCGAGGGAAACCGTTCCCGCGTCCAGGTCTTCCAGGGCGTGGTGATCGCCCGCCAGGGGGCCGGCCTCCGGGAGACCTTCCAGGTCCGGAAGATCAGCTTCGGCGTCGGGGTCGAGCGGACCTACCCGCTCAACAGCCCGGTGATCGACCGGATCGAGGTCGTGACCCGCGGTGACGTGCGGCGCGCCAAGCTCTACTACCTGCGCGAGCTCCGTGGCAAGAAGGCCAAGATCAAGGAGCTCCGGGAAAAGCAGACCGTCTGATTCTCATCGATCCGGCATCCGGCGCATTACGCTTGCGGCTGTGCCGGATGGGATCATTGTGAACCCTTCCAGTGCTACCGCCCGTAAGACCTCGCGAGGGACTCGGGCGGTAGTTCTGCATTCGGCGGGTTCAGTGCGGTATCCGGGGCGGTTGGGCCGGTTGTCGGCGGCGGGAGATGCGAAGCGTGGAACCGATGCAGGGCTATCGGCCGTCCGAGCGGCGGCGGCGCTCGATGCTACGGCGCAAGGAGATGCCGCTCTGGCAGGAACTGCCGCTGCTGCTGGTGGTGGCGTTCTGCCTGGCCGTGCTGATCCGCACGTTCCTGGTGCAGGCGTTCTACATCCCCAGCGGCTCGATGGAGAAGACGCTGCTGGTCAAGGACCGCGTCCTGGTCAACAAGGTGGTCTACGACCTGCGTGACCCGGTGCGCGGCGAGATCGTGGTCTTCCGCGGCACCGACAACTGGGCGCCCGAGGTGACCGAGCCGGTCAGCAACAGCTTCGCGGCCAAGCTCGGCCGGACCGTCGGCGACCTCGTCGGGGTCAGCCGCCCGGGGGAACGCGACTTCATCAAACGGGTGATCGGTCTGCCGGGCGACAAGGTCGCCTGCTGCGACGACAAGGGCCGCATCACGGTCAACGGGGTCGGGATCGACGAGTCGTACATCGCCGACGGCTACAACTCCGACCTCAGCCAGCCGCCCAACCCGTCGCAGTGCACCAGCCGCCGGTTCGCCGAGGTCACCATCCCCGATGGTGAGATGTTTGTCATGGGCGACCATCGCGCGGTCTCCCAGGACGCCCGGTGCCAGGGCCCGGTCCCGATCAAGAACGTGATCGGCCGGGCATTCGTCATCGTCTGGCCGAGCAGCCGGTTCACCAGCCTCTCCGTGCCCGACGTCTGGAAGACGTACGCCGCCGACCATCCCACGGCCGCGGCGGAGGGCCGGGTGCCGGTCCGCCGGGACAACCCGGCGACGGACGCTTTGGTCCTACCATTTCTGTTATCCGCGGGAGTATCCGCGCGTTCCGGACTGCTGTTCGTGACCCGGCGTCGTAGGCTCCGTTCGTGATTGACGAGCAGACCGCTAAGCGCAAGGGATCCTTCTGGCGCGAGCTTCCCATTCTGCTGGGGGTGGCGATCCTCGTCGCCGTTCTCGTGCGCGCCTTCGTCCTGCAGACGTTCTACATCCCGTCCCCGTCGATGGAGCACACCCTCAACGTGCTGGACCGGGTGCTGGTCAACAAGCTCGTCTACGACTTCCGCGACCCCCGCCGCGGCGAGATCATCGTCTTCAAGGCGCCCGAGATCTGGCAGTCCGGCGCCGAGGGCGAGGACTTCATCAAGCGGATCATCGGTACGCCGGGCGACCGCGTGATGTGCTGCGACGACCAGGACCGCCTGGTCATCAACGGGCACTCGCTCGACGAGCCGTACATCTACCACGACGCCGACGGCAACCAGGACCCCGCCGCCGACCGCAAGTTCGAGATCACGGTGCCCAAGGACCGCCTCTGGGTGATGGGCGACCACCGCTCGGCGTCCGGCGACTCCCTCGAGCACTACGAGGACAGCGAGGGCGACATCCAGCAGGCGACGATCCCCGAGGACTCGGTGATCGGCCGCGCCTTCACGGTGTTCTGGCCGGTCAGCCGGGCGAAGTGGCTCTCGGTGCCGGACGGCTACGCCGACATCCCGGACTCGACGGCGGCAAAGTAACACCCGCTCGATAGATCCACCACGGGCGCAATAGGCTTGTCCGGTGACCCACATCGACCGCCGCGCCGCCCGCGTGTTACTGATCGACGGGGCCGGGCGCACCCTGCTGCTGCACGGCGGCGATCCGGCCCGTCCCGGGCAGCGATGGTGGTTCACTCCCGGCGGCGGGCTGGATGAGGGCGAGACGCTCGCCGAGGGCGCTGCGCGCGAATTGTTCGAGGAGACCGGCCTGCGGGTCGACCCGGCCGAGCTGGGCTCGCCGGTGTGGCACGAGGTGGCCGAGTTCAGCTATCGCGAGCGGGAGTATCGCCAGGAGCAGGATTTCTTCGTGCTCCGCGTGGACGAGTGCCGGGTCGACATGGCCGGCATGGACGACGACGAGCAGCAGACCATCACCGAGCACCGCTGGTGGTCGGTGGCCGAGATCCAGGCGAGCGGCGAGCAGATCTTCCCGCGCGATCTGGCGGCGCTGCTGACCGAATGTCTGACGGCCCCCGTTGCGGGCTCCCGGTCGGCTTCGCCGGCGCCTTCGTCGCCGGCCTCGTCGGCGGCCTCCTGGGCCGGTGATCGCTGATGCTGGCTCCGCCGCGCACCGTGGTTCGCCGCGAGGGCGGCATCTACGCCCTGGAGCGGGCCCTGCAGCGTCGTGGCTTCCGCAACGTGGCCGGCGCCGACGAGGCCGGTCGCGGCGCCTGTGCGGGCCCGCTGGTGGCCGCGGCGGCGATCCTGCCCGAGGGCAAGCGCGGCGAGGTGCCCGGGCTGGCCGACTCCAAGCTGCTGACGCCGGCCGCCCGCGAACGGGTCTACGCCGAGGTCGTCGACCGGGCCCTGGCCTGGTCCGTGATGATCATCCCGGCCACCGAGGTCGATGCCCGCGGCCTGCACGTGTGCAATCTCGCGGCGATGCGACGCGCGCTCGCCTCGTTGTCGGCCCCACCGGAGTACGTGCTGACCGACGGCTTCCCGGTCGACGGGCTGGGCGTGCCCGGCCTCGCCGTGTGGAAGGGCGACCAGGTGGCGGCGTGCGTGGCGGCGGCGAGCGTGCTGGCCAAGGTCACCCGGGACCGCATCATGGTGGAGCTGGACGACCAGTTCCCCAGCTACGGCTTCGCGGTGCACAAGGGATACGTCACCGATGAGCACAGCGCGGCCCTTCTCCGCCACGGGCCCTGCGCCGAGCACCGGTTCTCGTACGTGAATGTGGCGGCGGCCTCGGGCCGGGGCAACCGGCCGCCGCGGGCCCGGCGCCCGATGGCGGCGCCGGCGATCTCGCCGACGCTGTTCGATTTTGCGGAGCCCACCGCCGTGCTGTTTGATGCATCCGCGGCCGAGCCGCCGGTGCTTCCGGGCGCTGGTGAGGGTACCGTCGGCGTGGCGTCGGGCGACCAGCCTCAGCCGTCGCCGTCGGTGGGGGAAGATGAGGCCATGGAGGGCGAGAAGCGATGAGCGCAGAGGATCTCGAGAAGTACGAGACCGAGATGGAGCTGCAGCTCTACCGGGAGTACCGCGACATCGTCCGCCAGTTCTCCTACGTGGTGGAGACGGAGCGCCGGTTCTACCTGGCCAACCAGGTCGACCTGCACGTGCGCAACTCCGACGGCGAGGTGTATTTCGAGGTCGAGATGCACGACGCCTGGGTGTGGGACATGTATCGGCCGGCCCGGTTCGTCAAGAACGTGCGTGTGATGACCTTCAAGGACGTCAACGTCGAGGAGCTGGAGAAGCCCGACATCTCCCTGCCGGACGACGCCGGCTTCGGCAGCTGACCCGGGGTTATCCACAGAACGGGGTTGTCCACAGGGCGGTTCGCGGCCGAGGTGCCGTTGCGGGAGGGTGGCTGCCATGCCCTCCGTCCTCAGCTTGGTTTTGCTGATCGTTTCCGCCATGGTCGCGCCGTTGGCTCGGTACGCATGGCCGGTTTCACCGCCTCAGGTGGTTCGTCGTTTCGATCCTCCGCCGCGGCCCTGGCTCGCCGGTCATCGCGGGGTCGACCTCGCCGCGGCGCCATCGGCACTGGTGCGGGCGGCCGGCGGGGGCACGGTCGTCTTCGCCGGTGAGATAGCGGGCCGCGGGGTTGTCAGCGTCGCTCATGCCGGAGGCCTCCGCACCACCTACGAGCCGGTGACGGCGACCGTGGCGGTGGGCGATCACCTCGGGCCGGGGGATCCCGTCGGCGTGCTTGCCGCCGGCCATCCCGGCTGTCCCGCGCCGGCCTGCCTGCACTGGGGGCTGCGCCGAGACGACCTCTACCTCGACCCGCTCGCCCTTCTCGGGCTCGGCCGGGTTCGCTTGCTGCCGCTCGCCGGGCCGTAACCGGCCCGGCGAGCACGGCGTGGGCGGGTTCGCCGGTCGCCGCTCAGCGGGGCGTGGTGAGGCTCGCGAGCAGCGGCGGGAGGCGTTCGGCCAGGCGGTCGTATTCTTCCGGGCGGTTGTAGACCTGGGCGCTCAGGCGGAGCAGGCCGCGGCCGCCCCAGGCGTTGACGGCGGTCTCGGTGGCCAGCTTGTCGGAGATCAGCAGGCGTAGCGCGATCGCCTCCGGGGGCGTGCTGGCCAAGCCGGCCGGGAGCGGCACCACGCGCATCGCGACCTCCGGGGTGGCCGGCTGCGGCAGGTCGGCGGGCGCCAGGCCGAGCGCGGCGCCGACCACCCGCTGGCCGTAGGCGACCAGCGCGGCATTGTGCGCCCGTACCGCCTCCCAGCCGAGCGTGCGCAGCGTGAACAGGCCGGCCGGAGCGGCCAGCCAGGGGGTGTAGTCGATCGTCCCCTGGTATTCCACCGCGAGCGGGAAGCCTTCGTCCTGCTCCCAGGAGACGACCAGCGGCTCGATCCGCCGGCGCCACTGTGGGGCGACCGCGAGCAGGGCCGTGCCGCGCGGGGCGAACGCCCACTTGTGCAGGTTGCCCACCCAGAAATCGGCCCCGATCGCGGACACGTCGACCGGGAACATGCCGGGGACGTGCGCGGCGTCCACGAGCACCGGGATGTCGTGCTCCCGCGCGGCCGCCGCGATCTCCCGTACGGGAAAAGTCGCCGACGTCGCGGAAGCGATCTGATCGATTATCAACAACCTGGTTTTGCCGGGCCGTAAGGCCGCACGCACCCGGGAGATCACCTCGGCGTCGGAGGCCGACAGCGGCAGCGCGACCGTGCGGGCGGTCGCGCCCACCCGGCGGCATTGACGGCGCGTGGCCATCGCGACCGCGCCGTAGCCATGATCGGTGAGCAGCACCTCGTCGGCCGACCCGAAGCGCAGTGTCTGGAGGATCAGCGAGACGGCAGCGGTCGTGTTGGGCACCAGGGCGCTGCCGTCCGGATCCGCGCCCAGGAAGGCCGCGATGTGCCGTCGGGTGTGGACCACGCGGTCGAGCATGCCCTGGGTGTAGAACTTGTGCGGATTCGCCTCGATCTCGTCGCGCAGCCGCTGTTGGGCGCGCTGCACCCCGATCGGGACGGCGCCGAAGGAACCGTGGTTGAGATAGGACACGGCCGGGTCCAGCGAGAACAGGAGGCGTGCACCCTTCAGCGGTGCGGGCGGGTCTCCGGCGCTCACGCCTCGATCGTACGGTGTCACGCGCGAGGGTGGGCCTGTTTGAACGCCGCCCGCAGGCGCTCGGTGGACACATGCGTGTAGATCTGGGTGCTCGACAGCGACGCATGGCCCAGCAGATCTTGCACGGCGCGCAGGTCGGCGCCCCCGTCGAGCAGGTGGGTGGCGGCCGAATGGCGCAGGTCGTGCGGGCTGGTGTGCGGCAGCCCGGCGGCCCGGGCGGCGGCGTCGACGATCCGGCGCACGACGGTCGGCTGCAGGCGGCCGCCCTTGACGCCGAGGAACAGGGCGTCGCCGCTCTCCGGTGTGGCCAGGGCGGGACGGCCGTGGCGCAGCCAGTCGTCGAGCGCGCGCTGGGCGGGCAGGCCGTAGGGGACCGCGCGCTCCTTGGCGCCCTTGCCGAAGACGCGGACCAGGCGGCGGCTCTCGTCGAGATCGGCGCGGTCGAGGCCGCAGAGCTCGCTGACCCGGATGCCGGCGGCGTAGAGCAGCTCGAGAACGGCCCGATCTCGTTCGCCAATGCCGTTCTCGCCGGCGCTGTTCTTGCTGGCGCCGTTTCTGCTGGCGCTGTTCTTGTCGGCGTCGTTTCTGCCGGTGTCGCTTCCTTGGGTGACAAGCGCGGCGGCCTGGTCGGCGCGGAGGACGGTGGGCAGGTCGCGGTGGGCCTTCGGGCTGGCCAGCTGGGCGCCGGGGTCGTTCGCGGCGATTCCGGCGCGATGCGCCCAGGCGGTGAAGTTGCGGGCCGCGGCGGCGCGGCGTGCCTGCGACGTACGGGCGGCGCCGTCCCGCATCCGGGCGGCCAGCCAGCCGCGCAGCACGGCGATGTCGAGGTCCCCGAGGGCCGCGCAGCCCGCCCCGGCGGCGTGGTGCAGCAGGGAGACGACGTCGCCGACATACGCCCGGACGGTGTGCTCGGACCGGTTGTCGACCCGCGCGAGATGCCGGCCGAAGTCGTCGACCGCCTGGCGCATCGCGTCCGGCAGCTCCTCGTGCATCTGGCGGGTATCCATCGCGTTGACCGTCTTCGCTTCGCGGGGTTTCGTCAAGCTTCGCTTCGCGGGGTTTCGTCAAGCGTCCACGCTCTGGCGGCCTGCTCAAGCGTCCGTGCTCTGGCGGCCTGTTCCGGCGGCCTTCCGGTTACCGCGCCCTGCCGCGGTTCCCGGCCGCCGCCGTTGTTGCCACCCTTACGGCCGGGTGACCTGCACCCGGTCGGCGGGGTGGACCGTCTCGGTGCCGTCGGGGGCGGTCACGACCAGGACCGGCACGCCCTCGCCCAGCCGATATTTCCGCCGCTCGGCGTCGGTGGGCATGCGGGCGCCGGCGCGCTCGCCGCGCGCCAGCGGCACGAGCTCGGTCGGCTCGGGCACCCGGACGAACGTCCCTCGTGGCCGGTCGACGGTGACCAGGCCCTCGGTGCGCAGCTGGCCGATGGCCTGGCGCACGGTGGTGCGGCTGATGCCGTATTCCTGCGCGAGGCGCAGCTCGCTGGGCAGTGGCTCGCCGGGACCCAGCTCGCCCGATTCGATCTGATTGCGGAGCAGGTCGGCCAACTGGCGGAACACCGCACGGTCCGCTGAAGGATCGATCATGCCAGTAACTTTACGTGGCCACGATGCTCCATCGTGTTGTACGTACGACTCCATGTAGATATGATACAGCCGCCGCACTGAGAAGGCCGAGACTTGATCGGGCGGCAGGGCGGGCGGCGGTTGTCGATCGCTCGTAGGGTCGCGAAAGCGCCTGGTGCGCGGTCCGGCCGTCGCCCGTTCCACCGCAGTCGGGAGACCTGCGGTGACCACCTCGGAGGCGCTCGTGTCGAGGCCGCGCCACGGGAGTCGGAGCCCAGTCCAAGTCGTCTAGTCAACGCGTCGCGGGACCATGCGCCGTGACTCAGTGCGCATGGTCCCGCCGTAACGCATAGCAAAGGGCCCGCGGGCGGTGCTTACTCCGCGGTGCTCACGTCTCGGTGTCGTCTCAGTTGTCGACGACGGCCCAGGAGAGGAAGCGCTCGTAGAGGTCGGGGTCGGCGTCGGTGCCCAGGTCGAGCATCGCGTCGTACAGCTTGTTGGACAGATAGAGGGTCAGGACCGATGGAAAGCTGCGGAATTCGGTCACCAATGTGCTCCGTGCCTCGGCGCACGGCCACGGTTGTCTGCAGACCTGGCAGTCCCAGCCAGGGCGGTCGTGCAGATGCTCGGAGCGGGCGGTTGTCGAGGTCATCGGCGTCCCCCATGGCCGGTCCGGAGTCTCAGGTCTGTGCTAGCGCTGGAATGCCATCGGCGACCGCGTGGCGTTGCGGCTCGGGTTTCTGTCCGCGACGGAAGGCACGTTCACCGGCGGCTCAGGTTGATGTGGTGGTAGGCCATGCCGGGGCGGCCCTTGAAGTCCGGAGGGTGACCGCGCCGACCCCCGTCCGGGTCGGCGCGCGACCCCGGGGCACCGGCTCGGCCGGCGCGCTCACCCAGCTCCGGTGTGCCGCCGCCGGCCGGAGGCGGCGTCGTGGCGGTTCGGCTCGCGTCGGCTGCGGTGGGATTGCTGGCTGGGGCGCGCGACGCGGCGGTTCGGTCCGCGTCGTCCGCGGGTCGGCGCGGAAGCGGCCAACGAGAAGCGGTTATGGGGGCGGCCCCGGCCCGGGAACCGGGGCACGGGCTCGCACCGGGGCCGCCCGTGGCGCCGCGACCGCCGGGATGGGCGGCGGCGCCGCCGGTGAGTTGTGGTTCGGGGGTGGGGATGGGACGAGCTCGTGGGGGAGGCCAGCCCGGCGGGGAACGGCGAGCGGCCCAGCGCGGTAGAGCGAGTGGCAGGGCGGAATGCGGAAATGGGATCGGGCGCAGGGTGGTGTATCCGCCGGGGATGGGGAAGGGGGCGGTGGCGAGGTAGCCGATCAGCGCCGGCGGGATGGGCCGCCTGTCCTCGCGGGTGGTGGGGGACGGCCAGGTCGTGGCAGTGCTGGGCGGGAACGGCCGGCGCTTGACGGGCACCAGCCGATCGACGCAAGGGCAGGTCAGACCGCAGGAGCAGCGCCGCCAGAGGGTTCGCCAATCGCGCCTGTGCGTGGGGGTCACGGGGACCGGCTGGGTTGTCGGGCGACGCCTAGTCATGGGAGCAGTATAGATGTCATAGGACTAGATGTCTCCTATCAAGTTGCCTACCGACTAATAGTCTCACGCCTACGGTCGATCTCGTGGCAGTGAAACCGATCCGGCTCATGGGCGCGCACGAGATCCGAATCCGATTGGGTGGGGTCAGTCGGCAGCGTGCGTACCAGATCACCAGTCGGGCCGACTTCCCCAAGCCGGTCGCCGATCTGGCGCAGGGCAAGGTGTGGCTCGCCGACGACGTCGAGGCGTGGATGAAGGTCCACCGGCACAACCTCGACGACTCCGAGGACTGATCGACGGCGGCGCCGTGAGCCGTGGGGGCTCACGGCGCCGCCCCTGACCCCCGGGACAGCGCGACCTCGCCGTCCCGGCGCACCACCAGACCGGCCAGTTCCAGCAGGGACAGCCGGCGCAGCACCGTGCGCACAGCCAGGCCGGCCCGGGACGCCAGCTCGTCCGTCGTGATCGTGCCGCGGGCCGGCACCGCCTCGAGCACAAGCACGGACTCCTCGTCGAGCGAGTCGCGCCGATGCTCCGGGCCGCGCGCCGGTGGGGTGAGGTACTCGCCGATCCGGCCCACCTCCTCCAGCACGTGCGCCACGTTCGTGACGAGCGTCGCGCCCGGGTTCTCGCGGAGCAGCTCGTGGCAGCCGACCGACATGGCCGAGGTGACCGGGCCCGGCACCACCATGGCGGCCCGTCCCAGCGCCAGCACCCGGCTCATCGTCTGCGCCGCCCCGCTGCGCGCGGCCGCCTCAACGACGACCGTGCCGGCCGTGGCGGCGGCGATCACCCGGTTGCGCACCAGGAACCGGTGCCGCAGCGGCTCCGAGCCGGGCGGCCACTCGCTGACCAGCAGGCCGACGTCGGCGATCCGCTCGAACATGGCGGTGTTGCCGACGGGATACGGCCGGTCCACCCCGCAGGCCAGCACCGCAACGGTCCGCCCGCCCGCGGCGAGCGTGGCCCGATGGGCGGCCGCGTCGATGCCGAACGCGCCGCCGGAGACCACCGCCCAGCCGTTCTCGGCCAGCCCGTGCGCCAGGTCGCTGGTCACCTGGATGCCGTACCCGGTCGCCGCCCTAGCCCCCACCACCGCGACCGACCGGTCGAGCGTCTCGCCCAGCCGCAGCCCACCGCGGGTCCAGATGCACAGCGGCGGGCGCACATTCTGATTGATCCAGCCCGGCGTGTCGAGCTCCAGAACGGCGAGCGAATCGACGCGGTACGGCCACTCGTCGTCGGATGGTACGACGATCCGCGCGCCCAGCCGCTCGGCCCGATTCAACGTCGTCTCGGCGAATCGCCGCGGATCGAGCTTGTCCCGCTTCGCCAGGACGGCGGTCCGGAGAGTCGCGTCGGGGCAGTCCCCGCCCAGCAGCCGGTCAAGCGTGCCGGGTGCGCCATCCGCCTGCACCATCGACCAGACCAGCCGGTGACCGGGTTCGACGAGCCAGGTGAGCGCCACCCGTGCGGCCCGGTCCGTGTCGCTTCCGGAGTACCTATCCGGCGTATTCATGGGACTCTCCCATCCGCAGCTGGATCGCCTCGTCGATCTCCGCCTTCCCGGGGCGGTCGCGGCCGTCGAGATCGGCCACGGTCCATGCCAAGCGCAGGACCCGGTCGAAGCCCCGGGCCGACAACAGCCCCCGGTCCAGGGCGGCTCGCAGATCGGCGGTGTCGGCCGGCGGCAGCGCCCACGGTGGGCGACGGAGCTGCGGACCCGGCACCTCTCCGTTCAACCGCCATCCGTCGCCCGCCCACCGTGCCGCCGCCGCCTTGCGTGCCCGCCCGACTCGCTCGGCCACGATGGCCGACGGCTCGACGGCGGAATCCGTGGGCACGAGGTGGGCGGCGCGCACCGGATGCAGTGTGATCCGGATGTCGATCCGGTCGAGCAGCGGACCGGACAACCGGGCTCGATAGCGCCGACGCGCGATCGGCGTGCAGGTGCAGTACTGGTCGCCGGCGGGTGAGGCGCACGGACAGGGGTTCGACGCCACGACGAGCTGGACACGCGCCGGGAACTCGACGGTCCCGCGGGCCCGGCCGATGATCACTCGTCCGGTCTCGATCGGCTGACGCAGCGACTGGAGGGTGGCCGTGTTCATCTCGGCCACCTCGTCCAGGAACAGGACACCGCGGTGGGCCAGCGACAGGGCACCCGGGCGGGCCAGCCCGCTGCCGCCGCCGATCAGCGCCGCCATGCTCGCGCTGTGATGGGGAGCCTGGAACGGTGGCCGGCGGATGAGCTGACCGCCCGCGGGCAGCACGCCGGCGATCGAGTGCAACGCGCTCACCTCAAGGGCCTCGGGGTCGTCGAGCTCGGGGAGGATCGAAGGGAGACGTTCGGCCAGCATCGTCTTTCCGGCGCCTGGCGGCCCGAACATCGCCAGGTGATGCCCGCCGGCGGCCGATACCTCAAGGCCCCAGCGGCCCAGCTGCTGACCGGCCACCTCGCACAGGTCGGGGCCTGCGGCGGCCGGCTTGCCGGTGGCGGCCGGCGGGTCGAGCAGACTGTCGCTGCCGCGCGCGAAGTTGACCAGCCGCCGCAGGCTGTCGACGGCGTGAACGGCTACGCCGGGCACTACCGTCGCCTCGCGGGCATTGTCGAGCGGCACGATCACCCGGGTCACCCCGGCCTGAACCGCCGCGGCGACCATCGGCAGGACCCCGCGTACCGGCCGGACCGCGCCGTCGAGGCCCAGCTCGCCCAGGACGGCCACACCCTCCAGCGGGTCGATCGGCAGGTCGCCGGCCCCGACCAGCAGCGCCGCGGCGATCGCCAGGTCGAAGCTGCTGCCGTGTTTGGGGAGTGCGGCCGGCAGCAGGTTGACGGTAATCCGGCGATTGGGCCACTTCAGGCCCGAGTTGACCACCGCGGCGCGTACCCGGTCGCGAGCCTCGTTGAGCGCCGTGTCCGGCAGGCCGGTCAGCACGACTGCCGGCAGGCCAAGGGAGAGGTCGGCCTCGACCTCGACGACATGACCGGCGACGCCGACGAGGCCGGCGCACAGGACGCGTGCGTAGCTCATCAGAAGGCCGAGGGAAGGTGCATGACCTCGGCTTCCCCGCGTGGTTGAGGCAGCACCTCGACCACGTCGAAGCGGACGGAGCGGGCGTGCAATCCCGTCTCCTGGAGCCATCTGCTGGCTAGGTGCCGCAGCTTGCGGACCTTGTCCCGGGTCACTGCCTCGGCGGGGGTGCCGAAAAGGTCGGTGCGCCTCGTCTTCACCTCGCAGAAGACGAGCACGTCCCCGTCGCGCAGGACCAGGTCGAGCTCGCCGTCGGGGCAGCGCCAATTCCGGTGGAGGACCACCAGGCCCGCTTCTTGCAGGTACCGGGCGGCGACGCGCTCGCCGTACGCGCCGACCGCCTGTCGTTCCGTCGTCATGGCCGAAGACCGTGCACCGCCGGCGCTGACCTTGCGCGGGAAAATGCCGAGGCCTGTGGACAGAGCGCAACTGTGGACAACCGCACGGTAGTCGTTCGAGTGTGTTATGGGCCCAGCGGTGGCATCGGGGACCGTGGTCACCTACGGTGCGACATCGTGGAAGGACACCGCTACGCCGACGACGAGCCGAGCTGGTATTCCGGCCAGGGTCAGTACCCGCATCCGACCGACCCGGAGACCTCGGGGATCCACGAGCGTCCGAGCGGCGCGTTCCGCCTGCCGGAGCAGCGCCCGTCCGCCGTGCCCACGACCAACCCGTACGCCCTGGGCGACCCGCTGGCGGCGCCCGGCAGCCACGCCCGCCCGGCCGAGACCGACCCGGGGCGCATCCCCGTTCGCGGACCGGAATATCCGACAATCCGGCCGACGGACGCCGCGCGGGAGCCGATGTCGCCGCCCATGCCGGTCGCCGAGCCCACCAGCCTGGTCCCGCCGATCAGCGTGCCGCGGCCCCCGGAGGGCGTCTACCAGTCCCGTCGCCCGGTGTCGTCCTTCCTGGTCGCGGTCGTCATGGTTGTCCTGATGATCCCGGTCGTGCGCCTGCTGATCGACCAGACCTTCACCGGCGACCCGAGCGCCCGCGGCATCGTCCCGGCCGTCCTGCTCACGCTCGGCTTCACGCTGACCGGCATCGGGCTGTTCACCGTCGCCCGGGGCGGCCCGATCGCCCGCGAGACTTGGCTGCGCCCGCCCGTGGCGTACCTCCCGGCGGGTTTGATCTTGCTCTTGGCGGCCGGCCTCGCGGTGGCCTGAAAGCCGCGGAACGGCTGGAAACCCCACAAAAAACCAGGCGCCCAACCTGGCGTATGCTGGTGACTCGGCGACCGCCACGCGCGGTCGACCTCG
The DNA here is from genome assembly GCF_042664765.1 of Paractinoplanes rhizophilus. Taxonomy (NCBI): domain Bacteria; kingdom Bacillati; phylum Actinomycetota; class Actinomycetes; order Micromonosporales; family Micromonosporaceae; genus Paractinoplanes; species Paractinoplanes rhizophilus. The sequence continues at coordinate 133,319 of NZ_JBHTBJ010000008.1, forward strand.
CGTGCCCTCTGCCAGGTCTGGCGAAACGAGCGGGTCCCCTACCGGACCGCCCGCGGAACGAGACCGGCGGCGACGGCCCTCCCTGGTCTCGATCATCATCGGGTCCGACTGTGGCCGGCGACCGGGCGCCAGGACGCCCACCGCCGGTGGGCGTGACAACCAGGGAAAACAGGGAGCAACCCACCATGGCCGTCGTGACCATGCGCCAGCTGCTGGAGAGCGGTGTCCACTTCGGGCACCAGACCCGGCGCTGGAACCCGAAGATGAAGCGCTTCATCTTCACCGAGCGTAACGGCATCTACATCATCGACCTGCGCCAGACGCTCGACTACATCGAGAAGGCGTACAGCTACGTGCGGGACACCGTCGCCGAGGGTGGCCACATCCTCTTCGTCGGCACCAAGAAGCAGGCGCAGGAGGCCATCGCCGAGCAGGCGACCCGGGTCGGCCAGCCGTACGTGAACCACCGCTGGCTGGGCGGCATGCTCACCAACTTCCAGACCGTCTACAAGCGGCTGCAGCGGATGAAGGAGCTCGAGGCCCTGGGTGACCTGAGCGGCACCGCCGCCGGGTACACCAAGAAGGAGACCCTGCAGCTCTCCCGCGAGAAGGAGAAGCTCACCAAGACCCTCGGCGGCCTGCGGGACATGACCAAGGTGCCGTCGGCGATCTGGGTGGTGGACACCAAGAAGGAGCACATCGCCGTCGACGAGGCCCGCAAGCTGGGCATCCCGGTGATCGCGGTGCTGGACACCAACTGCGACCCGGACGAGGTCGACTTCCCGATCCCGGGCAACGACGACGCGATCCGCTCCGCCGAGCTGCTGACCAAGGTCGTCGCCAGCGCCGTGGCCGAGGGCCTGATCGCCCGCTCCGGCCGCAACCGCGGCGGCGAGGACACCAAGCCCGAGGTGGGCACCGTCGCCGCCGGCGAGCCGCTGCCGGAGTGGGAGCGCGACCTCTACGAGGGCGCCGAGAAGAAGGCCGCCGAGGCTCCGGCCGAGGCCGCGCCCGCCGCCGAGGCTGCTGCCCCGGCCGCCGAGGCCGCCCCCGCCGCCGAGGCCGCCCCGGCCGAGACCGTCCCCGCCGAGTAAGACGCCGAGCAAGACGCCCAGTAAAGAGAGAGTCATGGCTAACTACACCGCCGCGGATGTCAAGAAGCTCCGCGACCTGACCGGTGCCGGCATGATGGACTGCAAGAAGGCGATCGAGGAGTCCGACGGCGACTTCGACAAGGCCGTCGAGTTCCTGCGCATCAAGGGCGCCAAGGACGTCGGCAAGCGGGCCGGCCGCACCGCCGCCAACGGCATCGTGAGCCACTACGGCAAGGCGCTGCTCGAGCTCAACTGCGAGACCGACTTCGTCGCCAAGACCCCCGACTTCGTCGCGCTGGGTCAGCGTCTGGTCGAGTTCGGCGCCAAGAACGGCATCGCCGACGCCGCCGGGCTCTCGGCCGCCACCCTGGAGGACGGCAAGACCGTCGCCGACACCATCCAGGAGTACAGCGCCAAGATCGGCGAGAAGATCGTGCTGAACCGCTTCGTCGTCCTCGACGGCGAGAACGTCGCGGTCTACCTGCACCGCAAGGCGCAGGACCTGCCGCCGCAGGTCGGCGTCCTGGTGCAGTACGAGGGCAAGGCCGACGAGGCCGCCGACGCCGACGCCCGCGGCATCGGCATGCAGGTCGCCGCCATGCGCCCGCGCTTCCTCACCCGCACGGACGTGCCGGCCGATGTCGTCGACTCCGAGCGGCGCATCGCCGAGGAGACGGCCAAGGAGGAGGGCAAGCCCGAGAAGGCGCTGCCCAAGATCGTCGAGGGCCGGGTGAACTCCTTCTTCAAGGACTTCGTCCTGCTCGAGCAGCCCTCCGTGGTCGACAACAAGAAGACCGTGAAGCAGATCGCGGACGAGGCGGGCCTCAACATCACCCGGTTCGTCCGGTTCGAGGTCGGCCAGGAGTAGGGCGAGCGCAAGTGGCCAGGGAGGTCGGGAACGCGATTCTGCGCCCGGCCTCCCCGTCACATAAGGTCTCTGCGAAGCTATGAAGGGAAGGCGGGTCGCATGACGATGGTGACCGAGCAGGCAAGTCCGGTTGACGATCCGACCCCGCCGTCCTTGCGGCCCCGTCGAGTCGTGCTCAAGCTCTCCGGCGAGGTGTTCGGCGGCGGCGCGGTCGGCGTCGACCCCGACGTCGTGCAGGGCGTCGCCCGGCAGATCGCCACGGTCATCCGCCGCGGCATCCAGGTGGCCATCGTGGTCGGCGGCGGCAACTTCTTCCGCGGCGCCGAGCTGCAGCGGCGCGGCATGGACCGCAACCGCGCCGACTACATGGGCATGCTCGGCACCGTGATGAACGGCCTCGCCCTGCAGGACTTCCTGGAGAAAGAGGGCATCGACACGCGGGTGCAGACCGCGATCACGATGGCCCAGGTCGCCGAGCCCTACATCCCGCTGCGCGCGATTCGCCATCTGGAAAAGGGCCGCGCGGTCATCTTCGGCGCCGGCGCCGGCATGCCGTACTTCTCCACCGACACCGTCACCGCCCAGCGCGCGCTCGAGATCCACGCCGACATCGTGCTGATGAGCAAGAACGGCGTCGACGGCGTCTACTCCGCCGACCCGCGCGTCGACCCCAGCGCGCAGAAGCTCGAAACCGCCACCTTCCAGGAGATTCTCCAGCGCGGGCTGCGCGTGGCCGACCAGGCCGCCTTCAGCCTCTGCGAGGAGAACAAGCTGCCGATGCTCATCTTCGGTGCGGAGGGCGACGACACCATCGTTCGCGCCGTCAGCGGCGAGAGAATCGGCACGCTGATCACGGCCTAGCCCCGTCAACCACCGAGCAAAGCAAGGAGGCGAGAAGAGCAGGTGATCGACGAAACCCTCTTCGAGGCCGAGGAGAAGATGGAGAGCGCGGTCGAGCACGCCAAGGAGGAGTTCGCCGCGATCCGCACGGGGCGCGCCACCCCGGCGATGTTCTCCAAGATCGTGGTCGACTACTACGGCGCGCCCACGCCGGTGACGCAGATGGCCTCGGTCGGCGTCCCGGAGCCCCGCATGGTGATCGTCAAGCCGTACGACGCCAGCCAGCTCGGCCCGATCGAGCGCGCGATCCGCGACTCCGACCTCGGGGTCAACCCCAACAACGAGGGCACCCAGCTGCGGATCCACCTGCCGCAGATGACCGAGGAGCGCCGCCGCGAGATGATCAAGGTCGCGCGCACCAAGGCGGAGGAGGGCCGGGTGGCCATCCGTAACGTGCGCCGCAAGGCCAAGGAACAGATCGACAAGCTGGTCAAGGACGGCGAGACCGGCGAGGACGAGGGCCGCCGCGCCGAGAAGGAGCTCGACGACGTGACCCACCGTTACGTCTCCGTGGTCGACGAGCTCGTCAAACACAAGGAAGCCGAGTTGCTCGAGGTCTGATGTCACGCCCGCAGCACCTGGGAGACATCATCCCTGAGCCGGAACAGCCCGAGCCCGAGCCCGCCAAACGCGGGCCCGGGCGTCGTCGTGCGAGCAAACAGGGAAAGGGCGGCCGCGCCGGCCGCAACCTGCCCGCCGCCATCGCCGTCGGCGTCGCGCTGATCCTGCTGGTCCTCGCCTCCCTGCTGATCTGGCCGCCCGCCTTCCCCGGCCTGATCGCCGTGGCCGCCGGCGCGGGCGTCTGGGAGATGACCAGGGCGCTCAAGGTGACCGGCGCCGACCCGCCGCTGATCCCGCTGCTCGGCGGGGCCCTGCTGATGGTCGGCCTGGCCTGGCACGACGGCACCGACTCGCTGCTGGTCGGCCTGGCGGTGACGGTCGTCGCGTCGCTGCTGTGGCGGCTGGCGGACGGCCCGCGGGCGGTGCGCCGCGACCTCACCCCGACGCTGATGATCGCCGTCTACGTGCCGTTCCTGCTCAGCTTCGCGATGATGCTGCAGCTGCCGGACGCCGAGGGCGACGGGCGCTGGCGGGTCCTCTGCACGCTCTTCGCGATCGTGCTCTCCGACACCGGCGGGTACGTGGCCGGCGTCTTCCTCGGCAAGCACAAGATGGCCCCCTCGATCAGCCCCGGGAAGACCTGGGAGGGCTTCGCCGGCTCGATCTGCGCCGCGGCCCTCGGCAGCGCCCTGCTGCTGTACTTCCTGCTCGACATCCCGTCCTACTGGGGCCTGCTCTTCGGCGCCGTGCTCTCGGTGGTGGCGGTCGTCGGCGACCTGGCCGAGTCGATGCTCAAGCGCGATCTGGGCCGCAAGGACATGAGCAACCTGCTGCCCGGTCACGGCGGTGTGATGGACCGGCTCGACTCGATCCTGTTCGCCGTGCCCACCGCGTACCTCCTCTTCGCCGTGATCGCCAACCAGCTATGACCGACCAACTCGCGCGGCGTGGGAGACTGGAGACGCCATGACGATTCTTCCGGTCATCCCGACCAGCCCCGACCAGCCCGACGCGGTCACCACCAAGCGCCGCCCGTCGATGCCCCCGCGGCACCTCGCCGACCTCGATCTGGCGGCCCGCAAGGTGGCCGTGACCACGCTTGGCGAGCCGGCGTTCCGCGCGAAGCAGCTCTCCACCCACTACTTCGGCCGCCTGGTCCGCGACGTCGGCGCGATGACCGACCTGCCGGCCGCCTCGCGCGAGCGCATCACCGGTGACCTGCTGCCCACGCTGCTGACCCCGGTGCGCGAGCTGGCCTGCGACGACGGCGCCACCCGCAAGACGCTGTGGCGGCTGCACGACGGCGCGCTGGTCGAGAGCGTGCTGATGGGCTATCCCGACCGGGTGACCGCCTGTGTGTCCAGCCAGGCGGGCTGCGGTATGGCCTGCCCGTTCTGCGCGACCGGCCAGCAGGGCCTGACCCGCAACCTCTCGATCGCCGAGATCGTCGACCAGGTGGTCTACCTGGCCGGGGTCGCCGCCTCCGGCGCGGTCACCGGCTCACCGCCGCGGCTGTCCCGCGTCGTGTTCATGGGGATGGGCGAGCCGCTGGCCAACTACCCCCGGGTGATCGAGGCGGTGCGGCGGCTGACCGCCCCCGCGCCGGAGGGTCTCGGACTTTCGCAACGGCACATAACCGTCTCCACCGTGGGTCTCGTGCCCGCAATGCGGCGGTTGATCGCGGAAGAGCTGTCCGTGACCCTTGCGCTGTCCCTGCATGCCCCCGATGATGATCTGCGCGATGAGCTAGTGCCCGTCAACCAGCGTTGGAAGGTGGCCGAGGTGCTCGATGCCGCGTTCGACTACGCGGCGCGGACAGGTCGTCGGGTCTCGATCGAGTATGCGCTGATCAGAGACGTGAACGATCAGCCTTGGCGTGCCGACCTTCTCGGCCGGCTCTTGCACGGCAAGCTGGCGCATGTGAATCTCATCCCGCTCAACCCCACACCGGGCAGCAAGTGGGATGCGAGTCCGAAACCGGTCGAGCGCGAGTTCGTGCGCCGCCTGCGTGAGGCGGGCGTGGCGACGACGGTCCGCGACACCCGGGGCCGGGAGATCGACGGAGCGTGCGGCCAGCTGGCCGCGGGCGAGCTCACGGAGGCGAGCGCAGGGGGCGCCGCCGACGCGGAGGTGGCACAGTGACTGGGCGCAGGTCCCAGCGAGCGGAGTGGGAGACGTTGTGACGAGTCAGGGGCAGCGTTTCCGGCGGCGTGCGCTGCGGCGCGGCTACAAGGTCGACGAGGTCGACAGCTTCCTCGACCGCGTCGAGGCGACCCTGGCCGGTGAGCAGGTGGGCCCGCCGGTCGGCGCGCAGGAGGTGCACGACGTGGTCTTCCGCGTGCGCTTCGGCGGGTACGACGAGTGGCAGGTCGACCTCCACCTCGACCGGGTGGAGCGCCAGCTCGCCGAGCTCGAGGACCGTGGCGGCCGGCCGATCGACCCGATGCGCGACTCGATGCGCGGCGGCCTGAGCACCGGCGACATCCGCGGCAACTCCGGTGGCGGCAACACCGGCGACATCCGTGGTGGCATGGCGGGTCGCGGCGCGGGCATGACCGGCGGCGGCGCGGTGGCCGGCATGGGCGCCGCGGGCATGGGCGGTATGGGCGGCGCCGGTGGCGGCATGGGCAACGGCGGCATGGCCGGCCGGATGGCCCCGCCGACCGAGCGCCTGCCCGCCCCGATCCGCGAGGACCGGATGCAGCCGCAGCAGATGCCCCAGCGCCAGCAGATGCCGCCCAGCGACCCGTACGGGCGCTACGAGGAGCCTCCGCCGCCGTACGGTGGCCAGCAGCCGCAGCTTCCGCAGCGGCCGGGCCCGCCGCCGGGCTACGACACGAGCGGTTACGACACCGGCGGTTACGACACCGGCGGCTTCGACGGCTTCGAGGCGGGCCGGCACGGCAAGACCGACATGACCGCCGAGATCCGCATGCCGCAGCGTGACGCCGACCCCCGCGGCGGTTACGGCGATCCCGACCCGCGCAGCGGCTACGGCGGCCCGCCGTCGATGTCCGGCGCCCCGATGAGCGGCCCGCCGGTGGGCGGCGGCTATGGCGGACCGCAGCTGCCGCCGCCGATGGGCGAGCCGGGGGGCGAGCTCTACCGGGTCGACCAGCTCCGCCGCACGTTCCAGGTGCGCCGGTTCGGCAGCGGGTACGACCCGATGCAGGTCGACCGGCTGTTCGAGGGCATCCTGCAGGCGATGACCGGCCGCGGCCCGATGCCGGTGCCCGAGAACGAGCTGGACATGCTGCAGTTCGGCCTGGTGTCGGGGGGCTACTTCGAGGCCGAGGTGGATGCCGCGCTGCGCGAGGTCAAGGACATCCTGCTGAGAAGGCGCTAGAGCCGTCAGAACGGAAAAAGGCCCGCGAATGCGGGCCTTTTTCGTAGAAACTCACTGATCGTTCGGCTTGAGCCCGTTCCGCCGCAGCACGACGTCGGCGATCACCATGCCGATCAGGCCGACCGCGAAGACCACCAGCCAGATGTTCTCGGTGTTGCCCTCGTGGTTGCCCCAGAAGAACATCAGCATGACGGCTGCCGTACCGAGCGCGCCGAGCCGCGCCGCCTTGCGGTTGCCCGGCTTGAGCTGGTCGGGCGCGTAGACCGGGTCCTGTTCCGCAGACACGGCGATAGTCCTTCCTCGCAGGCGATCTCTCAGTGTCGTCAAGTCTCGCACGCCGCCTCCGCACGCACGGCACCAACCCGGACCGGGTACCTTCTTAAGCCGCAGGCGTTACCGGAGGAGGAGCAGCAGTGCGGATCACGGGCACCGGCCACGCGAGCATGCGGATCGACACGTCCGTCGGCAGCATTCTGTGTGACCCGTGGGTCAACCCGGCCTATTTCGCCTCGTGGTTCCCGTTCCCCGACAATTCTCAGCTCGACTGGGAGACGCTCGGCGACGTCGATTACCTCTACGTCTCCCACCTGCACCGCGACCATTTCGACGCGGCCCACCTCAAGCGCTTCATCAGCAAGAAGGCCACCGTCCTGCTGCCGGAGTATCCGACCAGCCAGCTCGAGGACGAGCTGCGCGACCTCGGCTTCACCAAGTTTCTCAAGACGGTGTCCAACGAGGTGCACGAGCTCGACGGCGGCCTCAAGATCATGATCCAGGCGCTGACCAGCCCGACCGACGGCCCGATCGGCGACTCGTCGCTCTGGGTGGAGCACGACGGCGTACGCGTGCTCAACCAGAACGACGCCCGCCCCACCGACCTGACCACGTTCGCCGAGCTCGGCCACGTGCACGCGCACATGCTGCAGTTCTCCGGCGCGATCTGGTACCCGATGGTCTACGAGCTGCCCGACGGCGCCAAGACCGCGTTCGGCAAGCAGAAGCGCGACCGCCAGTTCGACCGCACCTGGCGCTACATCGACGACCTCAAGGCCGACCACGTCTTCCCGATCGCCGGCCCGCCGTGCTTCCTCGACGACGAGCTCTGGCAGTTCAACGACATCTTCGGCGACGAGGGCAACATCTTCCCCGACCAGTCGGTCTTCATGAGCGAATACGCCAAGGTCGGCGGCACCAACGGCATCGTCCTGCTGCCCGGCTCGGTGACCGAATTGTCCGACAAGGGCGCTACCACCACGCACCCGACGGACGTGGACGAGTTCTTCGCCAACAAGCAGCAGCACCTCGAGGAGATGCGCGCCCGCAAGGCCCCGATCATCGCGGCCGAGAAGGCGAGCTGGCGGCACCCCGAGATCGACGTGCTGGGCGAGCTCAAGAAGCGCATCGAGCCCCTTCTCGAAGAGTCGATCTACATGGCCCAGGGCGTCGGCGGCCCGGTCCGCTTCGACTTCACCGACACCGACGGCTCCACCGGCACCATTGTCGAGTCGATCGTCGTCGACTTCCCCGGCAAGCAGGTCCGCCCCTACGCCGACGAGAAGGTGCGGTACCGGTTCAAGACCGGCCGCGCGCTGGTCGAGCACCTCATCCACATCGACGAGGGCGACTGGGTCAACAGCCTGTTCCTGTCCTGCCGCTTCTCGGCGGCCCGCATCGGCCAGTACAACGAGTTCGTCTACGCGTTCTTCAAGTGCCTCTCCGAGGAGCGCCTGCAGTATGCCGAGGGCTGGTACGACGAGCACGAGAAGGCGGTCGAGGCCGAGGACACCCATCTCGGCGACTGGACGGTGCAGCGCCGCTGCCCGCACCTGAAGGCCGACCTGAGCCGCTTCGGCATCGTCGACGGCAACACCCTGACCTGCCAGCTGCACGGCTGGAAGTTCGACCTCCCGAGCGGGCGGTGTCTCACCAGCGTCGGCCACAAGATCCGGGCAGAAAAGACAAATTCCTAAAAAGCGGATGTCGTATCCGGGTGGTGGGTGACGGACCGTCGCTCCCGCCGAGGCCGGGCCGGGGCCCAGCAGAAGCTGGCCCTGGCCCTTCATTCTGCGTGAGTGGTCAAGACCCTTTACTTGCCCAGATCCTTGAGGATGCGCTGGGCGACATTGTGGCCCGCCGCGCCGATCACGCTGCCCGCCGGGTGGGTTCCGGCTGAACCCGCGTAGAGGCCGTCCACGCCGGTGAAATACGGCATGCGCTCGTCGAACGCCACCGTGTTGTCGACGTGGTGGATGTGGCCGCCGGTGATGCCGAAGTGCTGCTCGATGCCGGGTGGGGTCAGCGGCATCACGTCGGCCACCAGGTCGGACGTGCCCGGCGCGTAGCGGTCGCAGATCGCCAGCAGCTTGTCGACGTACCCGGGGAGCTCCGCCCCCCAGGTCGTGCCCTCCAGCGAGTAGGGCACCGACTGGACGAACAGCGCCGACGAGTGGTGGCCCTCCGCGTCCTGCAGCGACGGGTCGACCGTGGTGTGCACGTACCACTCGATCGTCGGCTCCTCGGGGAGCCGGCCCGCCTGGACCTCGGCCCACATCGCCCGCAGGGCCGCCATCGGCGACTCGCGGTCGTCCGGGCCCGCCAGCCCGGCCGAGCCCGGCAGCAGGTGGATCGTCGACCCGAACGGCGACGGCGCGCCGGCCGGCAGGCAGGAGAACTGCGGCAGCCCGCGCAGCGCCAGGTTGAGCTTCAGCGTGGTGCCCGGCCGCCGCACGGACTCCATGCGCGTGGTCAGCGCGGCCGGCAGCGCGCCGTCGGGGACCAGGCTCATCAGCTGGTAGGGATCGCAGCTGCCGAGCACCACGCGCGCCGACAGCTCGCGCCCGTCGGCCAGCACGACCCCGCTCGCCGCCCCGCCGTCCATCGTGACGGAGGCCACCCGGGCGTCGGTGTACAGCCGCGCCCCGGCGGCCCGGGCCGCGTCGGCGAACGTGCGCGACACCGTGCCCATGCCGCCCTCGGCGATCATCCAGGTGCCGTCGGCGCCGGGCAGCCGGCACATGTTGTGCACCAGGAAGTTGTGGCCGGTGCCCGGGTCGTCCGGTCCCGCGTTCAGCCCGGAGAGCCCGTCGGTCACCGCGTACATGCTCATCAGCAGCTCGCTCTTGAAGCCGAACCGGGCCAGGTAGTCGGCGACCGAGCCGCGCACGAGATCGATGAACGTGCTCTGCAGCTGCGGCCGGATGTGCCGGTCGGCGATCTCCTCGACGCTGCCCGGCTCCTCGAGCCAGGCCGGCGCGAGGTCGGACCGCAGCGCCGCGATCTCCACCGCCAGCTGCTCGTCGGCCGACAGGTCGCGGGGCGAGAAGAAGCGCTCCATCTGCGCCCGGGTGGCGTCGCGGTCGCGGCCGAACAACAGGTACGGCGAGCCGGCCGGCCCCGGGGTGGGCAAGAAGTAATGCGGGTCGCGGCGCAGCACCGGGATGTCGACGTCGAGCGTGCGCAGCAGCTCGGGCGGCATCAGACCGAGGAGGTACGAGCCCGTGGACTGACCGAGGCCGGGCACCTTGGCGAACGGGCGCTCGGTGCGGGTCGCCCCGCCCAGCACGCTCGCGGACTCGAGCACGACGACGTCGAGCCCGGCTCGGGCCAGCAGAATCGCGGAGACGAGGCCGTTGTGACCGGCGCCGATGATCGCAACGTCGGCGCGAGCGGGGATGGAGGTCATGACCAGCGAGCGTAGCGCGCCCGAGTCGGAGTCAGCCTCAGCGTTTGGTATGCGAAAAGTAACTCACCGTCCGCCCAGCCGGGCGTCCAGCCCACGGGTGACGGCGTAGCCGGCTAGCAGGACCACGTGCAGCAGGTACAGCCACAGGCCGACGGCGACCATGCCGCCGATCTGGTCGAAGCCGCCGAACGGGGCGCCCAGGTCGAGCGGGAGCGAGCAGAACAGCACGAATCCGTGCAGGAAGCCGGACAGGTTGGCGGCGCTGAACGAGCCGACCAGCACGGTGCAGAGCCAGCCGGGGCGGCCGGGCGCGACGTACCGGTAGACCCAGATCACGATCGGGGTGAGCAGCAGCCAGCAGGCCAGGAACGAGAGCACCACCGCCAGCACCGCGTACCAGCCGCCGCGTACCCAATAGGAGCTGGTCAGCGGAAGGGCGAGAAACAGCGCCAGCAGCAGCGCCGGCGCGGCCGCCAGCGGCGGCAGCCAGAGCAGCCGGCCCTTCCAGCCCACCGCGGCATCGGCGGTGGCCGGCTCGCGCAGCGAGACGAACGCCCGGCGCAGCCCTTCGCCGTAGAACGTCGCCGGCACCAGGCTCACCAGCGCGAGCCACGGCGTCAGCTGCAGGCCCGCCTCGATCAGCGCGGCCAGCGCCCGGGGCGCGCCGATGTCGGCCGGCAGCGCCGCGATCGTGTGACCGGTCAGCCCGCGTACCCGGTCGGCGCCCGCCACCCGGCCGGTCACCCAGACGGCCAGCAGCGCGATCGGCACCACCGCTATCCCGCCGTAGAAGGTGACCGCGGCCGCCCGCAGCGCCACGTCCCGTCCTCGCAGCGGATGAAACGCCGCCTTCAGCCAATGCCGCACCGCCTGTCTATACCCAGAATCGGTCGGGGAAGATGGGCGGCATGCGCGACCTAGTTCTGCTCGGCTCGACGGGCTCCATCGGCACCCAGGCCATCGACATCGTCCGGCGCAACCCCGGCCGGTTCCGCGTGGTGGCGCTCGGCGCGGGCGGCGGCAACGTCGAGCTGCTCGCCGAGCAGGCCCTCGAGCTGGGCGTCGACGTGGTCGGCGTGGCGCGCGCGACGGGCGTACAGGATCTGCAGCTCGCCTTTTATGCCGCGGCCCACAAGCGCGGCTACCCGACCGGGGACTTCCGGATCCCGCGCATCGTGGCCGGACCGGACGCGATGACCGAGCTGGCCCGCCTGCCCTGCGACGTGGTGCTCAACGGGGTGGTGGGCAGCCTCGGCCTCGCGCCCACCCTGGCGGCGCTCGAGTCGGGGCGCGTGCTCGCCCTGGCCAACAAGGAGTCGCTGGTGGCCGGCGGGCCGCTGGTGCGCCGGGTGGCCAAGCCCGGCCAGATCGTCCCGGTCGACTCGGAGCACTCGGCGCTCGCCCAGTGCCTGCGCGGCGGGACGGCGGCCGAGGTGACAAAGCTCATCCTGACCGCGAGCGGCGGCGCCTTCCGCGGTCGCCGCCGCGAGGAGCTGGCCCACGTCACGGTCGAGGACGCGCTCAAGCACCCGACGTGGGACATGGGCCCGGTCGTCACGATCAACACCGCCACCATGGTGAACAAGGGGCTCGAGGTGATCGAGGCGCACGAGCTGTTCCGGGTCGGGTACGACGACATCGAGGTGATGGTGCACCCGCAGTCGGTGATCCACTCGATGGTCGAGTTCGCCGACGGCTCGACGTTGGCGCAGGCCAGCCCGCCCGACATGCGGTTGCCGATCGCCCTCGCGCTGGCCTGGCCGGAGCGGGTGCCCCGGGCCGCGAGCCCCGTGAACTGGCGCGAGGCGCACAACTGGGAGCTGCGCCCGCTCGACGAGGAGGCGTTCCCGGCGGTCCGGCTGGCCAAGGCGGCGGGCCGGGCCGGGCGCTGCCGCCCGGCGATCTACAACGCCGCCAACGAGGAGTGTGTGGCCGCCTTCGTCGCCGGTCGGCTACCTTTTCTGGGCATCGTCGACACCCTGGAGCGCGTCCTGGACGCGGCTCCCGAGTTTGCCGAGCCGGGTACCGTCGAGGACGTGCTTGCCGCCGAGGCATGGGCCCGCGCCCAGGCACAGCGGATGATCTCAACTGTGGCTGAAGGAGCCTGATGCTGTACTGGCTGGGAGTGGTCGGGTTCGCGCTGACCATCCTGATCTCGGTTAGCCTGCACGAGGCCGGCCACATGATCACCGCCAAGCGCTTCGGCATGAAGGTGACGAGGTACTTCGTCGGCTTCGGTCCGACGATCTTCTCGTTCCGGCGGGGCGAGACGGAGTACGGCCTCAAGGCCATCCCGCTCGGCGGCTTCTGCAAGATCGTCGGCATGACACCGCAGGACGACGACGTCGAGCCCGCGGACCAGCCCCGGGCGATGTGGCGGTTCCCGGTCTGGAAGCGGACGATCGTCATGTCCGCCGGCTCGATCACCCATTTCCTGCTCGCCCTCGCGGCCGCCTGGGTGGTCGCCTTCACGCTCGGCCTGCCCAACACGAGCTACCCGACCACCGTCGCCCAGGAGGCGACGCAGAAGGCGTACATCGTGGTCGGCGACTGCGCGTGGATCTCCATCCCGGCCGACGGGCGGGCCTGCACGCCCGGTGACGCCGGCTCGATCACCGGCCCGGCCTACGCGGCCGGCCTGCGCACCGGCGACCTGATCACGAAGGTCGGCGCCACCCCGATCGCCAACTACGGCGACCTGACCACCGCGATCCGCGCGCTGCCGGCCGGCAAGATCCCGTTCGAGTTCGTCCGCGACGGCGTCACCCAGACCGTCGACGTCCCGCTGGCCACCGCCGAGCGCAAGCCGCTCACCGACGACGACAGCGGCCCGGTCAGCAAGGTGTCGGTCGCCGGCATCAGCTGGGCCGACGTCGGGGTGCCCACCACGATCAAGTACAACCCGGGCACGGCCGTCGGCGGCACCTTCGACTACGGCTGGTTCATCGTCGAGAACACGTTCAAGGCGCTCGGCCGCATCCCCGAGAAGGTGCCGGCCCTGTGGCACTCGCTGACCGGCAGCGAGCGCGACCCCGACACCCCGATCAGCGTGGTCGGCGCGACCCGGCTCGGTGGCGAGGCGATCGAGCACGGCGTGCCCGAGCTGTTCCTCAACATCTTCATCACGCTGAACATCTTCATCGGCATCTTCAACCTGTTGCCGTTGCTCCCGCTGGACGGCGGGCACATCGCGATCGCCTGGTTCGAACGGTTGCGCTCGCTGCTCTACGCTCGGCTGCGCAAGCCCGACCCGGGCCGCGTCGACTACTACAAGCTGATGCCGATCACGTACGCGGTCATCCTCATCGGCGGCGCGTTCACCCTCCTGACGGTGACCGCCGACATCGTCAACCCGATCCAGATCTTCAGGTGATGCCACAGTGACCGCAGTAAGTCTCGGTATGCCGGCCGTGCCCCCGCCGCCGCTGGCGCCCCGGCGGCAGAGCCGTCAGATCATGGTGGGCACCGTGCCGGTGGGCGGCGGCGCCCCGATCAGCGTGCAGTCGATGACCACCACGCTGACCGCCGACGTCAACTCCACGCTCCAGCAGATCGCCGAGCTCACCGCCTCGGGCTGCCAGATCGTGCGGGTGGCCGTGCCGTCGCAGGACGACGTCGAGGCGCTGCCCGCGATCGCCAAGAAGTCGCAGATCCCGGTGATCGCCGACATCCACTTCCAGCCGAAGTACGTCTTCGCCGCGATCGACGCCGGCTGCGCGGCGGTCCGGGTCAACCCGGGCAACATCCGCCAGTTCGACGACAAGGTCAAGGAGATCGCCAAGGCGGCCTCAGACGCCGGCATCCCGATCCGGATCGGCGTCAACGCGGGCAGCCTCGACAAGCGCCTGCTGGAAAAGCACGGCAAGGCCACCGCCGAGGCCCTGGTCGAGTCGGCCCTCTGGGAGTGCTCGCTGTTCGAGGAGCACGGCTTCCGCGACATCAAGATCTCGGTGAAGCACAACGACCCGGTGGTCATGATCCGGGCGTACCGGCAGCTGGCCGAGCAGTGCGACTACCCGCTCCACCTCGGCGTCACCGAGGCCGGCCCGGCCTTCCAGGGCACGATCAAGAGCTCGGTGGCGTTCGGCGCGCTGCTCGCCGAGGGCATCGGGGACACGATCCGGGTGTCGCTCTCCGCCCCGCCGGTCGAGGAGATCAAGGTCGGCAACGCGATCCTCGAGTCGCTCGGCCTGCGCGAGCGCGGCCTCGAGATCGTGTCCTGCCCGTCCTGCGGCCGCGCCCAGGTCGACGTGTACACGCTCGCCGAGCAGGTCACCGCGGCCCTGGAGGGCTTCCCGGCGCCGCTGCGGGTGGCGGTCATGGGCTGCGTGGTGAACGGTCCCGGCGAGGCCCGGGAGGCCGACCTGGGCGTCGCGTCCGGCAACGGCAAGGGTCAGATCTTCGTGAAGGGCCAGGTGATCAAGACGGTGCCCGAGTCGGTGATCGTCGAGACCCTGGTCGAGGAGGCGCTGCGCCTCGCCGACGAGATGGGCGCCGACCTGCCCGACGAACTGCGCGAGCTGATGCCGGGGCCGCAGGTAACGGTGCATTGACAGTTGGCTTTTGGCGCGCTTCTGGCAGGCTGTGGCTGCATCCCGTCGCTCTGCCGAAAGCGAATCGCCGAAGATGTCGACTGACGAGCTTGAAGTCACCGTCCTGTTGCCCTGCCTCAACGAGGCCGAGACGCTCGAGGTGTGCGTCCGCAAGGCGCTGACCTCGCTCGCCGAGCTCGGCGTCGAGGGCGAGGTGCTGGTGAGCGACAACGGCTCCACCGACGGCTCGCCCGACATCGCCCGCGCCGCCGGCGCCCGGGTCGTGCACGCCCCGATCCGTGGCTACGGCGGCGCCCTGCTCAACGGCATCGAGCAGGCCCGCGGCCGGTACGTCATCATGGCCGACGCCGACGACTCCTACGATCTGTCCACCCTGGGCCCGTTCATCGAGGGCCTGCGCGCCGGCCACGACGTGGTGATGGGCAACCGCTTCCGCGGCGGCATCGCCCCCGGCGCCATGCCGTTCCTGCACCGCTACCTGGGCAACCCGGTGCTGTCCTGGGTGGGCCGCGCGCTGATCGGCCTCAAGGGCATCAGAGACTTCCACTGCGGCATCCGCGGTTTCCGCCGCGACCGCATCCGCGAGCTCGACCTGTGCATGCCGGGCATGGAGTTCGCCTCTGAGCTGGTCGTCCGCGCGTCGCTGAGCGGCTACGCCATCACCGAGGTGCCCACCACGCTGCGCCCCGACGGCCGCAGCCGGCCGCCGCACCTGCGCACCTGGCGGGACGGCTGGCGGCACCTGCGCTTCCTGCTGGTCTTCGCCCCGCGCCGCACGCTCATCTGGCCCGGCCTCATCGTGTTCCTGCTCGGCGTGCTCGGCACCGGCCTGCTCTCCTTCGGCCCCCGCTCGATCGGCCATGTCCAGTTCGACATCAACGCCCTGGCGTACACCTGCGTCGCCATCCTGGTCGGCGCCCAGCTCGTCCTGTTCGGCGGCTTCGCCGAGCTCTACGGCCGTTTCGAGGGCCTGGTCCGCGACCGCGCGCTCAGCCGCTGGGCCCGGTGGCTGAGCTTCGAACGCTGCGTCGCGCTCGGCCTGGCCCTGATCGTCCTCGGCCTGGCCGGCACGGTCCTGGCGGTCACCCATTGGGGCGAGACCGGCTTCGGCCACCTCGATCCGCGCGGCACGATCCGCCTGGTGCTGCCGTCCGCCACCGCGATCGCCCTCGGCATGATCAGCCTCTTCGCCGGCTTGTTCGCCAGCCTCCTGACCCTGCGTGGCGTCCGCACCGCCACGACGCTCACCCAGCGCATCCCGCGCCAAGCCGACCGCAGCAGCCTCACCCCCGTCCCCTGACATCGCGGTCGAATCACCCGCTTGCGCTGAGGTCGGCCGTTGCGGTCAGTCGGACACCTCGAGGGTGACGTCGGCGGGGCGGCGCGGCTCCACCAGCATGTCCGGCGAGGGCCAGGTGGTCGGGGGAGGGCCGCCGACCCACATGTACTCCAGGCGGTCGAGGACGCCGTCGCGGGCGAACAGCAGGACCGCGTCGCCGTCGGTTCCCGCGACCTTGGCGTCGGCGACCAGCTCCAGGCCCTCCTCGGGGCCGCTCCGGAAGTCGACAGTCGGGCACCCGCAGGCACAGCCACTGACCACGCGCAGATCGGCGATCTGCGTCCAGAACAGGATCCCGTCCATGTCGTCCAGGAGGACGGACACGATCGCAACTTCGTCTTGGCTGAGTCGCCGGCCCGTTTCCGCGTTCATGTCATTCAGGTTGACAGATCGAATCGAGCCCCTTTGAACTGGACTTTTGTGATCGGCCGGGCCAGGCTGCGGTGATGCGATCACGAATGCCCGGCATGTGGTGGGGCACGGCCATCGAGGCGCCCGACCCGGCGGCCCTGGCCCGCTTCTACGCCGGCCTGCTGGAATGGCCGATCATCCACGAGGAACCGGGCACGTCCATCCTGGGCACTCCGGGCGGTGCGTTCATGGTCTTTCAGCAGGCCACCGACTACACCCCGCCGACCTGGCCGCCCACGCCGGGCGACCAGCGCCCGATGATGCACCTCGACTTCCAGGTGGGCGATCTGGACGACGCCGTGGCCGAGGCCCTGAGCCTGGGCGCGAAGCTCGCGCCGGTGCAGCACCGGGAAAACATCCGGGTCCTCTTCGACCCGGCCGGCCACCCGTTCTGCCTCTGCCGCGACGACTAGGCATCGTCCGGGCTGGTCGTTCGGCTCCGCCACGCGTTGCCCGGCCGCGGCTTCGCCCCGCTTGTCCGCGCCGCCTTTGCTTACTTACGCTGCCATGCCCAGCTCCGCACGCAGCACCTCACGGCCCTTTGCTCTGCTCACCTGCGGTAAGCAGCTCCGGCCGCTCCGGGCCGCTCCCGGCCGCTCCGGGCCGCTCCCGGCCGCTCTGGGCGAAGCGGCCTCGTCGGCGCGCGGCTGGACCGCATTGCGTGCGCGCTTCCTGCGGGTAAGCAGAGCAAAGCGTCGCGTACGCCCAGCTCAGACCCCGGAACATGCGCCATTGACGCGCCTTGAGCCGGGTCAGCTGTTCGTGGGACAGCTTCGGGCCGCGCCCGGACGGCCCGACGCGACTAGCGACCGGGAAACCGGCTAAAAGAGGATCGTGGCGAACGAGCCGGCCGACACGAATCCGCACCGAGCGTAAACACGCCGGGCCGGCAGGTTGTAGTCGTTGACGTACAGGCTCACGGTGGGTGACACCCGCCGGAGCGCGTCGCGGACCACCGCGGCCATCGCCGGCGCCGCCAGGCCGCGCCCGCGGAACTCGGGGTCGACCCACACCCCCTGCACCTGCGTGGTGCGCCGGGTGACGATCGCGAGCTCGGCCTTGAAGACGACCCGGTCGCCGACGAACCGGGCGTACGCCCGCTTGCCCTTCACCAGCTCGGCGATGCGTCGCTTGTAGCCCCGGCCGCCGTCGTCGAGCAGCGGCGAGACGCCGACCTCCTCGGTGTACATCGACACGGCCGCCGGGAAGAGCTGGTCGACCTCGCCCGGGCGCACCAGCCGCACGTCGGGGTCGGGGGTGATCGCCGGATCCCGGTCGGCGACCAGCAGCGGCTGGTTGGGCCGCACGTCGCGGGCGCGGCCCCAATATCCGCCGAGACGCTCCCAGAGGTCGAGGACCTGGTCGGCGCGGCCGATGATCGACGAGCAGATGCGGGTGTCGGCGCCGAGCAGGTCGGCGAACGCCGCGGTGGCGGGCGGGGTCGAGCAGACCGGCACCAGGTGCGCACCGGACCAGATGATCGACTCGACGCGCCGGCCCGGACCGTAGCCGAAGACGCGCCCGTCGGACCGCCACCAGCTCAGGCCGTGGGCGGCCACCCGCTCGGCGATCTGGGCGCCCGCGTAGGGATCGCGGTCGAGGACCTTCTCGACCGCGGCGCGCTCGGACTCACCGAGCTGGCGAATGGGCACCGTCAGCACAGGTATCACATTGCCAGATCCAGGGGCCCCGACACGCGCCGCAACCCCCTCCGTTCGAGAAACCCTTGCGGCCGATGCTTCGCCGATATATCGTCATACTATCGACGACAGAACGGAGATAGTCATGAGGCACCACACTGAGGGTTTCCACGGCCGGCGCATGCGCGGCGGCGGGTTCGGTCCCGGTTTCCCGTTCGGCCCCGGCGGCTTCGGTCCGGGTGGCTTCGGTCCGGGCGGGTTCGGCCCCGGCGGTCCATTCGGGCCCGGCGGTCCCGGCCAGCGGGGCCGCCGCGGAGGCCGCGGCGGCCGGCTCAACGTCCGTCCCGCGGTGCTCGCGCTGCTGCTCGAGCGCCCGATGCACGGCTACGAGATGATCCAGGAGCTCGACTCCCGCACGAACGGCATCTGGCGCCCGAGCCCCGGCTCGGTCTACCCGACGCTCCAGCTCCTCGAGGACGAGGGCCTCATCGAGGCGGAGGCCGAGGGCGGCCGCAAGAGTTACCACCTGACCGACGCCGGGCGCCCCGAGGCCGAGACTGCCGCGCAGAACCCGCCGTGGGCCAGCATCGGCGACGACACCATGTCCCAGGTGCAGGACTTCCGCGACGCGGCGGTCGGCATCATGAGCGCGCTCAAGCAGGTCGGCTTCAGCGGCACGCCCGAACAGCGCCAGAAGGCGCTCGAGGTGCTCAACGAGACAAAGCGCAAGCTCTACGCGATTCTCGCCGACGGCGAGTGAATCTCGGCCCGGCGTGGGTCGAGCCAGGCGGAAGGCGCACTCCACGGGGGTGCGCCTTCTCCTTTTCGGGTACGGGGCGGGGACCGTCCCCAACCGCAGCGGCCCAGGGCGGTCAGCGGCCCAGGGCGGTCAGCGTCTCCAGCAGGGCGGCACGGCCGCCGGACTCCAGCGCCGGCGTGGGGAGCAGGGCCATCACCGGCACGGTGATGCCGGCCCGGGCGTAGGCCTCGACCTTGGCGCGGCACTCGTCCGGCGTGCCGTGCACGATCAGGTCGTCGACCACCTCGTCGGGGATGGCGGCCAGGGCGCCCTTGCGGTTGCCGGACGCCCAGGCCTCCCACATCGGGGTGAGGATCTCGGTGCGGCCCAGCCACCGGTGGAAGGCGGCGTAGGCGGGGACCGTCAGGTAGGCGGCGATCAGGCGGCGGCCCACGTTGCGGGCGAAGGCGGCGTCGTCGGTGGGGCAGACGAAGATGCGGGCGGCGACGTCGAAGTCGGCGGCCGCGGACTTCGCCTCGGCCAGGGCGGTCGCGACGTCGGTGGGGGCGAGCCAGTTCAGGATGACGCCGTCGGCCTCGGCGGCGGCGAGCCGGAGCATGCCGGGGCGCAGCGCGGCGAGCAGGATCTGCGGCGGCGTGGCGGGCGGGCGCTCGAGGCGGAAGCGGCGCAGGGCGAAGGTGCCGAAGTCGTGGTCGACCATCTCGCCGGCCAGCGCGGCCTTGAGGAAGCGGAGCATGTCGCGGCTGCGGGCGTACGGCTCGGAGAAGTCGACCGCGTTCCAGTCGCCGACCACCACCGGCGAGGACGAGCCGATGCCGAACTGGAAGCGGCCGGGCGCGGCCTCGGCGAGCGCGGCGGCGCTCATCGCGAGCAGGCCGGGGCCGCGGGTGAAGACCGGGGTGATCGCGGTGCCGAGGCGCATCGCCGGGGACCAGGCGGCGGCCAGGGCGAGCGGTGTGAACGCGTCGGCGCCGGCCACCTCGGAGGACCACAGGTCGGTGAAGCCGGCGTCGGCGATCGCCTCGTAGACGACCCGGTGCTCGGCCAGCGGAACCCCGCTCAGGGGGACGGTCATGCCCCAGCGCATCGACATGCGCTCGATCCTGCCTGGCGCGAAGAGTGAGGTCCACCACGTGTGGCATATCCCTACTCGCGGGTATCTTTTTAGACTGACCAGTCAGTTCAAAAGGAGTGCGAAGATGCCGGTGCTCACCGCGAGGGGAGCGGGGGTCCGTCAGCGCCGCCGCTGGCTCTTCCAGGACCTCGACGTCTCGATCGAGCCGGGCGACATGGTCGCGGTCGTCGGCCCGCCGGGCAGCGGCCGCACCACGATGCTGCTGGCGCTGGCCGGCCGCTTCCGGCTGACCGAGGGCCGGGTGGCGATCGAGGGGAGAGCTGCGCTCGGGCACGTGCCCGGCGTGACCGACCCCGAACCCGTGTTCACCGTCGCCGAGCACGTCCGCGAGCGCCGGGCCCTGCTCGGCCGCCGCGCCGCCGAGCCGGACGACCTGCTGGGCCTCGACCCGCAAACCCGGGGGCGCGATCTGACGCCGTACGAGAAACAGCTCTTGGGGTTGGTCCTGGCCGGCATGACGAAGCCGGCGGTGATCGCGCTGGACGGACTGGACGACGGCCTCGACGCCGACGAGCAGCGCTGGCTGCTGAAGGTGCTGCACGAGATCGCCGCGGCCGGGACCGCGGTCGTCTGCACGGCCCGCGACATCGACCCGGCCCAGGCCACCACCACGATCCGACTGGAGAACCTGAAATGAAGGCGTTGTCGCTGGCGGGGATGGAGCTCAAGCGGTTCCTGCGGCGCTCGTGGTCGAGGACCGGACCGCGACGGCGAGCGACGGCACCACGGTGCACGCGGGCCAGGACCTGGCCGACGAGCTGGAGCGGCGGGAGATCTTCGACTGGCACGTCACCGACGAGCGGGCCGCCGAGAAGGGGCTGGCGAGCGGCAAGTACCAGATCATGCTGCGGATCCCGGCGGACTTCTCGGCGAACCTGGTCACCGGGCCCGACGCGGGCACGGCGGCGCGGACCGCGCCATTGCGGGCGGTCAGCGACGACGCGACCAACTACCTGAGCGGCGTCTTCGCCCGGACCGCGTTCGACGAGGTGCGCGCCGCGGCGGCCGCCGGCGCCTCGGCCGGCTACTACGACAAGATGCTGATCGGCTTCACCGACCTCAAGGAACAGACCCGGCAGGCCGCCGACGGTGCCCGGACCATCGAGGGCAAGCTCGGCGAGGCCGGCGACGGCGCGGGGCAGATCGCCGGCGGCATCGACCGGGCGCACACCGCGGCCGGGCGCATCTCGACCGGGCTCGGCCAGGCGGACGACGGCATGGGCGCCCTGGCCGACGGGCTGACCCGGCTGAACACCGGCGCCCAGCAGCTCGCGACCGGCACCGCGCAGGCGGCCGCCGGCGGGCGGCAGCTGGCGACCGCGGTCGACGCGGCGGCCGGCCGGGTCGAGCCGGTGCTGCGGGACAACGCCCAGCAGATCGCCGACGCCGCCACCCTGGTCGCGCGAGGGGCGGACACGCTCGCGGCGAACCTCGGCGCCATCGGCACCGCCGCCGACCAGGCCGTGCACGACGCCAAGCAGCTGCGGAGCTACCTCGACAAGCTGCCCGCCGACACCGAGGGACTCGCCGAGGCCCGCACGCTCGCCGATCGCCTGGTGGCCGACACCGAGAAGGTGCGGCAGACCGTGCGGGCGGCCGATCTCGACCAGCTGCGCGCCGAGCTCAAGTCGGTCGCCGCCACCGCGCGGCAGGTCGCCGCGGCGGCGCCGCACCTGGCCGACGACGTGGCGGCCGCGCGCGCCCAGGTCGACCAGCTCGCGGACGGGCTCAGCCGGCTCGCGGCCGGCGCCCAGCGGCTTCAGGCCGGCGCCGCCGACGCGCAGGACGGCGCCCGGACCCTGCGGAACGGGATCTACCGGCTCGCCACCGGGCAGCGCCAGCTCTACGGCGGTCTCGGTGAGCTCTCCACGGCGGGGCACCGGCTCGCCGACGGTCTCGACCAATTGCAGGGCGGCGCCGGCAAGCTCGCGACCGGCCTGTCCGACGGGGCCGAGCAGATCCCGGGCTACGGCGACGACACCGCGCAGCGGGCCGACGTTCTCGCCGACCCGGTGCGCCTCGACCGCGTGGTGCGGCACCCGGCCGGCACCTATGGCGTGGGCTTCGCGCCGTACTTCCTGGCCCTGGCGCTGTGGGTCGGCGCGATGATCACGTACATGGTGCTGCGCCCGCTCAACCGGCGGTACCTGATGGCGGGCGCGCCGGCGCCGCGGGTGGCGCTGGCCGGGCTGCTCCCGGCGGTGGCAGTGGGGCTCACCCAGGCGACGTTGCTGTTCGCCGTGGTGCGCTTCGGGCTCGGGCTCTCCCCGGTGCATCCGCTGCTCACCTGGGGGTTGTTGCTGCTGGCCGCGGCGGCCTTCGCGGCGGTCATGCAGCTGATCGGGGCCGCCCTCGGCGCGCCCGGCCGGATCGTCGCGCTCGCGCTGCTCATGCTCCAGCTGACCTCCTCCGGCGGCACGTACCCGGTGCAAACCACGCCGTGGTTCTTCCAGGCGATTCACCCGCTGCTGCCGATGACGTACGTGGTGGAAGCCGTGCGCCACGCGGTGGACGGCGGTGCGGCCGGACCCGTGGTGACCGGGGCGCTCCGGCTGCTGGCGTACGCGATCGGGTCGTTGCTCCTGACCGTTGCCGTCGCCCGCCGATCGGGGCGCCTGACGCCGGCCAGGCTCCACCCCGAGCTGGCCATCTGAGCGTGTGATGGACTGAGCCGGTGACGGAGGACGCGACGGTGACCGACGGGCGCAGCCGGCGCCGGGCCGACACCCGGCAGCGGCTGTACGAGGCGGCCGTCGAGCTCATCGCCGAGCAGGGCTTCTCGGCCACCACGGTGGACGACATCGCGCTGCGGGCGAAGGTCGCCAAGGGCACCGTCTACTACAACTTCAAGTCGAAGAACGACCTCTTCGAGGAGCTGCTGCGGCACGGGATCGGCCTGCTCACCGACGCGTTCCGCACGGCGGTGGCGGGACTGCCGCCGCGCGAGGCGGTGGGGGCGCTGGTGCGCACCCAGCTCGAGTACATCCGGCGGTATCGCGCCTTCGCGCAGCTGCTGCTCTCGGAGATGTGGCGCACCAACCGCGAGTGGCACCAGACGCTCATCCTGCTGCGCGAGCAGGCGATCGGCGTGATCGCCGAGACCCTGCGGGCCGGCGTCGACGCGGGCGAACTGCCGAAGGAGCTCGACGTGCGGGTCGCGTCGGCGGCGCTCTTCGGCGTCGGCTTGGTGGTGGCGGTCGACTGGCTGGTGTTCCAGCCGGAGCGGCCGATCGAGGACGTGGAGGAGTCGCTGCTCGCGATCGTGCGCCGGGTCGGTTAGGCGGCGGTCGTGGTGGGGCGGTCGGCGTCGTCCTCGGGGGTGAGGACGCCACCCAGTTCGATGATGTGGCGGTGCGCCGCGGCCAGGCGGTCCTCGAGCGTGACGATGCGGCAGGCCGCGGCGAGCAGGATGCCCTCGTCGAGGAGCTGCCGGACGCGCTGGGCGAGTTGCAGCTGGTGGCGGGAGTAGCGGCGGTGGCCGCCGTCCGAACGCTGCGGCTCGATCAAGCCGGCGGCGCCCAGGCTGCGCAGGAAGGCCGGCGTCACGCCGATCATGTCGGCGGCCCGGCCCATCGAGTACGCCGGGTAGTCGGCGTCGTCGAACGTCGTGCTCATCTGTCCTTTCCCGGGGGTTCGGGGCGATGTCATGAGGGGGAGACAGTCCAAGGCCCCGGCGGGTAACCGGGGCCCTGGCTTTTCAATTCTGATGCCGACCGTCGTCGGCGCATGCGGTTGTCCGTCTGCGTGCCGCTAGCGGACAACCTGAGTGATGGGCATCGGCTGCGATCACCTCTTGTCGGGTCGGGGACGTTGTGATTACGCGTTGCTGCGGTATCTCGTCCTCCTTAGCCAACTCAGGGTCTGTGCCAGTTGCGTGTCGGCTGTGCGTGGCCGACTCCAGAAATGCTATGCCCGAGACGCGGTTATTTCTAGTACCGCCGCTGTAGATTTTTCGGACAATTCGGTGGTGGCGGCGGTGCGGGGCGGGCGCCGGTTACGGCTGTCGCCGCAAGTGAGAGAGGTGACCGCGCCCCGCACCGCCGCGGGACAGGGGCGGGTGGGCAGCCCCTGTTACGCAAAGCCTGCCGAGGGCTTGCGGTGTCCGTGCTGTCCATGAGTGTGCGCGTCGCCGGGAAGCCGCGGCAACGCAATTAACGCCGATCATTGACGTGCGTAACAACCGAGGTAGATCATCACGGCACGCAGTGACCTCGGTCACCCATCCAACCGCCCCGCCCGCCGCCCAAAAGCGGACTAAAGGCAAATCCTTTGCGGTCAAGGGAGTCGCAGATGAGCGTCAACCCCGCACCCAGCACCGACGAAGAACGTCTCGCGCAGCTCGGCTACCAGCAGGAGCTGCACCGCCGGCTGTCCGGCTTCTCGAACTTCGCGGTGTCCTTCTCGATCATCTCCATCCTCGCCGGCGCGATCACGTCGTACGGCATCGCCATGACCGCCGGCGGCCCGATGGCGATCACGCTCGGCTGGCTGTTCGTGGGCATCATGGTCACCTTCGTGGCCCTGGCCATGGCCGAGGTCTGCTCGGCCTATCCGACGGCGGGCGCCCTCTACTGGTGGGCTGCGGCGCTGGCCAAGCGCAACAAGGCCGCGTGGGCCTGGTTCGTGGGGTGGTTCAACTTCCTCGGCGAGGTCGCGGTCACGGCGGCCATCGACTTCGGGGCGGCGATCACCACGGCCGCGTTCCTGAGCCTGACCTTCGACCTGGAGGTCACCAAGACCAGCACCTTCCTGATCTTCCTGGTGATCATCGTCGTGCACGGGCTGCTGAACACGTTCGGGGTCAACCTGGTGCGGCTGCTCTCCGACGTGAGCGCCTGGTGGCACCTGGTCGGCGTGGCGGTGATCGTGGTGCTGCTGGCCGTGCTGCCCGACCAGCACAAGCCGATCTCCGAGGTGTTCACCGAGGTGCACAACGCCACCGGCTTCACGTTCGCCGGGGCCAGTGTCTACGCCGTGCTCATCGGTCTGTTGATGGCGCAGTACACGTACACGGGCTACGACGCCTCGGCGCACGTGGCCGAGGAGACCCACGACGCCGCCAACGCCGCGCCGCGCGGCATCGTGATGTCGGTGGTGGTCTCGGTGATCGCCGGCTTCGTGCTGCTCTTCGCGATCACCTGGTCGATCCAGGACTACGAGGCGGAGCGGACCACCGCGCTCGGCCTGCCGCCCGCGCAGATCTTCATCGACGCGGTCGGCCACAACACCGGCACGTTCCTGGTCTTCATCTGCATGGTCGCGCAGTGGTTCTGCGGCATGGCGTCGGTGACCGCGAACTCGCGGATGTCGTACGCGTTCTCCCGCGACGGCGCGCTGCCCGGCTCGCGGATCTGGAAGCGGGTCAACCCGCGTACCGGCACGCCGACCAACTCGATCTGGCTGTGCGTGACGCTGTCCACGGTCATCGTGCTGCCCTCGCTGTGGAACACCACGGCGTACCTGGCGGCGACCTCGATCGCGGTCATCGGCCTCTACATCGCGTACGTGGCGCCGGTGTTCCTGCGCCGGGTCAACCCGGAGTTCGAGCCCGGGCCGTGGAACCTCGGCCGGTGGAGCGCGCCGGTCGGCTGGATCGCGATCGTCTGGGTCGGGATCATCTGCGTGCTGTTCATCCTGCCGACGGCCAGCCCGATCACGGCCACCACGTTCAACTACACGATCGTCGCGGTGGCGGTCGTGCTGGGCGCCGCCGCGATCTGGTGGTTCGTCAGCGCCAAGAACTGGTTCACCGGACCGCGGCAGAATCTGATCGAGAAGGCCGCGCACGGCGAGCAGACCATGCCCACCGCTGAATGATCTGTTGTGATGCGGGGGACGGGCGCTCGGCCCGTCCCCCGGAACCGCGTGTGAGGACGGTGCCATGGATCTCGAGGAGCTCGACGTCTCGGTCGACAACGGCAGCATCGACACGGTGCTGCTGGCCCTGACCGACATGCAGGGGCGCCTGCAGGGCAAACGCCTGCACGGCCGGTATTTCATGGACGAGGTGGCGGCCGGCGGCAGCGAGGGTTGCAGCTATCTGCTCGCCGTCGACGTCGACATGAACACGGTGGACGGCTACGACATGTCCTCCTGGGCGAGCGGTTACGGCGACTTCGTGATGAAGCCCGACTTCACCACCCTGCGGCGGGTGCCCTGGCAGCCGGCCACCGCGATGGTGCTGGCCGACCTGTTCACGGTCGAGGGCGACCCGGTCTACGCCTCGCCGCGCCAGATCCTGCAGCGCCAGCTCGACCGGCTGGCCGGGCACGGCCTCACCGCGTTCGCCGGCACCGAGCTCGAGTTCGTGCTCTACCGGGACACGTACGAGCAGGCGTACGACAAGAACTATCGCGACCTGATTCCGGCCAATCAGTACAACGTGGACTATTCGCTGCTGGGCACCGCACGGGTCGAGCCGCTGCTGCGCCGCATCCGCAACGAGATGTACGGCGCCGGCCTGCGCCCGGAGAGCGCCAAGGGCGAGTGCAACCTCGGCCAGCACGAGATCGCGTTCCACTACGCCGACGCGCTGACCTGCGCGGACAACCACGTCATCTACAAGAACGGGGCCAAGGAGATCGCCGCCCAGGAGGGCATGGCGCTGACCTTCATGGCCAAGCCCAACATCCGCGAGGGCAACTCCTGCCACATCCACTTCTCGGTGCGCGGCCGCGACGACCGGTCGGCCATGCTCGGCGACGGCCCCGGGCACCTCAGCGTCACCGGGCAACGGGTGGTGGCCGGGCTGCTCGCCACGATGCGCGACTTCTGCCTGCTGTTCGCGCCCAACATCAACTCGTACAAGCGGTTCCAGCCGGGCTCGTTCGCGCCGACCGCGCTGCGCTGGGGCGTCGACAACCGCACCTGCGCGCTGCGGATGGCCGGGCACGGGCAGGGCATGCGGGTGGAGAACCGGCTTCCCGGCGGCGACGTCAACCCCTACCTGGCGATCGCGGCGCTGGTGGCGGGCGCCATCTATGGCGTCGAACACGAACTCGAGCTGGAGCCGGAATTCGTCGGCAATGCTTATCAGGACGCCTCGGCCGGCCGGGTGCCCGCGACGCTGCGGGAGGCCCAGCAGCTCTGGGTCGGCAGCCCGATCGCCCGCGAGGCGTTCGGGGCCGACGTGGTCGGCCACTACGCCAACATGGCCCAGGTCGAGCTGGCGGCCTTCGACGCCGCGGTGACCGACTGGGAACTGCGGCGGTGTTTCGAGCGACTGTGAAAGGCTTTCCGGGTGCCAACTGACGTGCTCAACCCGTCCACCGGGACGGTCCTGACCAGCGTCCCGTCGCTCGATGCGGCGCAGACCGACGCCGCCATCGAGCGCGCGCGGCGGGCCTTTCCCGGCTGGCGGGCGGTGGCGCCCGGCGACCGGGCCCGGCTGCTGCGCCGGTTCGCGGCGGTGGTCGACGAACACGTCGACGAGCTCGCCGATCTCGAGGTGCGCAACGCGGGCCACACGATCGGCAACGCGCGCTGGGAGGCCGGCAACGTCCGGGACGTGCTCGACTACTACGCGGGCGCCCCGGAGCGGCTGATCGGCAAGCAGATCCCGGTGCCGGGCGGCCTCGACGTGACGTTCCACGAGCCGCTCGGCGTGGTCGGCATCATCGTGCCGTGGAACTTCCCGATGCCGATCGCGGGCTGGGGCTTCGCGCCTGCGCTGGCGGCCGGCAACACGGTGGTCCTCAAGCCGGCCGAGCTCACCCCGCTCACCGCGATCCGGCTCGGCGAGCTGGCGCTGGAAGCCGGCCTTCCCGAGGACGTCTTCCAGATCCTCCCGGGCAAGGGCTCGATCGTCGGGCAGCGGTTCGTCACCCACCCGGCGGTGCGCAAGGTGTGCTTCACCGGCTCCACCGAGGTCGGCAAGTCGATCATGGCGGGCTGCGCCGACCAGGTGAAGCGGGTGACGCTCGAGCTGGGCGGCAAGAGCGCCAACATCGTCTTCGCCGACGCCGACCTGGAGAAGGCGGCCGCCGCGGCGCCCGCCTCGGTCTTCGACAACGCCGGCCAGGACTGCTGCGCCCGCTCCCGGCTGCTCGTGCAGGAGTCGGTGTACGACAAGTTCCTGGCCCTGCTGGAGCCGGCGGTCCGGGCGTTCCGGGTGCGTGATCCGTCGGATGCCGCCGCCGAGATGGGCCCGCTGATCTCGGCGGCCCATCGAGGCACGGTTGCGTCCTACGTGGACGGCGCCGATGTGGCGTTCGCCGGCGAAGCGCCCGCGGGCGACGGCTGGTGGTTCCCGCCGACGGTGCTGCTCGCCCATTCGCCCGACGACCGGCACTGGCGCGAGGAGGTCTTCGGCCCGGTGCTGTCGGTGCTGCCGTTCCGCGACGAGGCGGACGCGGTCCGGCTCGCCAACGACACCGAGTACGGGCTCTCCGGCTCGCTCTGGACCCGCGACCTGGGCCGGGCGCTGCGCGTCTCGCGCGCGGTGGAGACCGGCGCGCTCAGCGTCAACAGCCACTCCTCGGTGCGGTACTGGACCCCGTTCGGCGGCATGAAGCAGTCCGGCCTCGGCCGCGAGCTCGGCCCGGACGCGCTGCACGGCTTCACCGACGTCAAGAACGTGTTCCTAGCCTCGGGAGAATAAGTGGATCGCTTGCAGGACCGGGTCGCCGTGATCACCGGCGCCGGCAGTGGGATCGGGCTCGCCACCGCCCGCCGGTTCGCGTCCGAGGGCGCCTTCGTCGTCGCCGTGGACATCGGCGAGGACGCCGGCAAGGCGTGCGCCGAGGAGGTCGGCGGCGAGTTCGTGGCCTGCGACGTGTCCGACGAGGAGCAGGTCAAGGCGCTCTTCGACGGGGTCGTCGCGCGGCACGGGCGGGTCGACATCGCGTTCAACAACGCCGGCATCTCGCCGCCCGAGGACGACTCGATCCTGGTCACCGGCATCGAGGCCTGGGAACGGGTCCTCAAGGTCAACACGACCTCGGTCTTCTTCTGCTGCAAGTACGCGATCCCGCACATGCGGCGGCAGGGCAAGGGCTCGATCATCAACACGGCCTCGTTCGTGGCGATCCTCGGCGCCGCCACCTCACAGATCGCCTACACGGCGAGCAAGGGCGGGGTGCTGGCGATGACCCGGGAGCTGGGCGTGCAGTTCGCCCGCGAGGGCATCCGGATCAACGCGCTCTGCCCGGGGCCGGTGGCGACGCCGCTGCTCATGGAGCTGTTCGCGACGGATCCGGAGCGTGCCGCCCGCCGGCTGGTGCACGTGCCGATGGGCCGGTTCGCCGAGCCCGAGGAGATCGCGGCGGCGGTGGCGTTCCTCGCCAGCGACGACGCCTCGTTCATGACCGCGTCCCAGTTCGTGGTCGACGGCGGCATCACCGGGGCGTACGTGACTCCACTGTGATGTTTCAGCACCCTCCGGGCTGGGCACGAGCCAGGTACGTCCTGGTCAACCGGGGCGCAGGGGTCGAATCCCCGCCGACGCCGGCCCTGCTCCCGGCGCCGGTGGGACAGACGGGCCCGGGCGTGGCGTCGCTTCCCGGAGCGACGCCACGCACCCATTCCCCGTATGCCGGATTCCGCTCGACGTCATGTCGTCCGAGATCGGCTGTCCGGGCGACACGAGGCGAAACATGGTCTGGTTACGGTGGAACGATGCGTCCGATCATCGGCATCACGAGCTATGTGGCGCCCGCGACCTGGGGTGTGTGGCACGACCTGCCGACGGCGCTGATCCCGCACGACTACGTGGCGGCGGTGCGCGAGGCCGGCGGGCGGGCGGTGATCCTGCCGCCCGACGAGCAGGACGCGGACGTGCTCGGCGTGCTCGACGGCCTGCTGCTGACCGGCGGCCCGGATCTGGAGCCGGGTTGGTACGGAGCCGAGCCGGAGCCGCTCACCGAGTCGCACCCGGAGCGCGACGCGGCCGAGTTCCTGCTGACCCGCCGCGCGCTCGAGGCCGACCTGCCGGTGCTGGGTGTGTGCCGGGGCATGCAGCTGCTCACGGTCGCCGCCGGCGGGCGGCTGCACCAGCACCTGCCCGACGTGCTCGGCCACGAGGCGCACCGCCCGGCCCCGGGCGTGTACGGCCGGCAGGACGCGCGGTTCGAGCCGGGCAGCCGGATCGCCGGGCTGATGGGCGCGGACGTCGCCATCCACTGCTATCACCACCAGGGCATCGCCGACCCGGGAAAGCTCACGGTCACCGGCTGGGCCGCCGACGGGCTGCCCGAGGCGGTCGAGGACCCGGCGCGCCGGTTCGTGCTCGGCGTGCAGTGGCATCCCGAGGTGGTACGGGACCGAAGGTTGTTCGGCGCGCTGGTGGCGGCCGCCCGATGAGACCGCCGGCCC
Organism: Paractinoplanes rhizophilus; assembly: GCF_042664765.1. Taxonomy (NCBI): domain Bacteria; kingdom Bacillati; phylum Actinomycetota; class Actinomycetes; order Micromonosporales; family Micromonosporaceae; genus Paractinoplanes; species Paractinoplanes rhizophilus. The sequence goes on from NZ_JBHTBJ010000008.1 coordinate 163,919, forward strand.
GGCCCGCGAAAGATCGCTCTAAGGCCCCGCGGCGGCGCTGCCGAAGGTCATCTAGAGCCGCGACACAAGGAGGAACCCACCGCATGCGCAGGCCTTTGATCGGCATGACCGCGTACGCCCAGCAGGTGCAGTACGGCAGCAACGACCTCATGGCGGGCATGCTCCCCATGACGTACGTGCGGGCCGTGCACGCCACCGGCGGGCGAGCCGTGCTGATCACCCCGGACGACCCCGACAAGGACCTGATCGACTCGCTGGACGGGATCGTGTTCTCCGGGGGCGGCGACATCGACCCGGCGTACTGGGGCGCCGAGCGGCACCCGGAGACCGACGTCGACCCGGCGCGCGACGAGGCCGAGCTGCTGCTCATGCGCGCCGCGCTGGAGGCCGGCCTGCCGGTGCTGGGCGTCTGCCGGGGCATGCAGGTGCTGGCGGTGGCCGCGGGCGGCACCCTGCATCAGCACCTGCCCGACCTGATCGGGCACGACCGGCACCGCGCGGCGGCGGGCACCGACCCGCTGGCCGCGGACGCGTCGGCGTACGGCAAGCACGACGTCGTGGTGCGGGCCGGCTCGCGGGCGCACCAGCTGCTGGGCGGTCGCCTCACGGTCAACTCGTTCCACCACCAGGCGGTCGACGACGCGGGCGCCTGCGAGGCGGTCGGCTGGTGCCCCGACGACCGGGTCGTCGAGATCATCGAGCACCCGGGTCACCCGTTCGCCCTCGGCGTCCAGTGGCACCCGGAGCGCACCCCCGACCTGCGTGTCTTCGCGGCGCTGGCGGAAGCGGCCGCCCGGCGGGCCGGCCTGGCCCCGGCGGCGATCGCGTCGAAGGCGGCGTTGGCCGCCTGACCGAGGCCCACCACCGGCCCACCGCCGGCCCACCGCCGGCCCGGTGTCCGCGACGGCCTCGACCGCTACGGCCCGGCCGCCGCGGTGGTGCGGGCGGCGTTGTGGTTGGGGACGGTGCCCACCGCGTACGCGAAAAGGGTTTGATTTGCGGGCTTTGCCGAGGCCGGTGTTACGGTGCAGAGCCTGACGGTCGAGTCGCTGCCGGTCATTGATCTGGGAGGTTCGCCATGAGCGCGACCCCTCCGCATCTGGTGAGGGCGTTCCAGCGCGGCGGCGAGATGGGTCGCCGGATGCTCGAGCTCGATTGGCGCGACAGCCCGCTCGGCCCGCCCGGCACCTGGCCGGACGAGTTGGTGAGCGCGGTCTGCACCATGCTCGCGTCGCGCGCGCAGATCATCATCTTCTACGGACCGGAGCACTGCGCGCTCTACAACGACGCCTACATCCCGGTCACCGGCAGCAAGCACCCGGCATTCCTCGGGCAGCCCGCCCGGAAGATGTGGGCCGAGGTCTGGCACCTGCTGAAGGACATCTTCGGCGGGGTGATGGCGACCGGAACCTCCTACTTCGGCACCGATCATCGGTTCACGCTGGAGCGGTACGGCTTCCCCGAGGAGACGTATTTCGACGTCTCCTACGACCCGATCCGGCGGCGCGACGACACGGTCACCGGACTGTTCTGCATCGTCAGCGAGACCACCCGGCGGGTGATCGGCGATCGCCGGGTGCGCACCCTGAGCGCCCTGGGATCGCGGCTGGCCGACTCGCCCGACGAGGCGACGCTGGTCGCCGACGCGATCGCGGTGCTCGGCGAGAACGAGGCCGACCTGCCGTTCGCGGCGCTGATGCTCAACCCGCCGGAGATGCCGCCGCCCGTGCGGGACGCGGTGCGCGACGGCCGTGGCGGCACGATCGCGCTGCGGGAGCTGACCGATCCGTCGCCGGAGGCCGCCGACGAGGCGCTGGCGCTGCCGGTGCTGATCGGGACGAACGTGGTGGGCGCGCTGGTGCTGGGGGTGAGCCGGCTGCTCGCGCTCGACCAGTCCTATCGCGACTTCCTCGAGCTCGCGGTCGCACAGATCTCCCGGGCGGTGACCAACGTGCGCGCCTACGAGCTGGAGAGATCCCGGGTCGCGCAGCTGGCGGAGCTCGACCAGGCCAAGACCAACTTCTTCTCCAACGTCAGCCACGAGTTCCGGACGCCGCTGACGCTGATCCTCGGCCCGCTGGAGGACCTGCTGTCCGAGCCGGCGCTGCCCGCGGCCCAGCGGGAGCGGCTGCTGACCATGCACCGCAACGGCCTGCGGCTGCTCAAGCTGGTCAACACGGTGCTCGACTTCTCCCGGCTGGAGTCGGGCCGGATGCGCGCCGACTACCGCCCCACCGATCTCGCCGACTACACCGCGCAGCTGGCCAGCACGTTCCGCTCGGCCGCCGAGCGGGCCGGGCTGGCGCTGGAGGTGGACGTCTCCCCGCTGCCGCGGCCGGTGCTCGTGGACCGCGAGATGTGGGAGAAGGTCGTGCTCAACCTGCTGTCCAACGCGGTCAAGTTCACCCCGTCCGGCCGGATCGAGCTGCGCGTCGCCGCCGAGGGCGACCAGGCCGTGCTGACCGTCCGCGACACCGGCGTCGGCGTGCCGCCCGAGGAGCAGCCGCATCTGTTCGACCGCTTCCACCGGGTGACCGGCGTGTGGGCGCGCACCCACGAGGGCACCGGCATCGGGCTCGCGCTGGTCCGCGAGCTCGTCGAGCTGCACGGCGGCTCGGTGGCCGCGCACAGCGAGCTGAACCGCGGCAGCGTCTTCACCGTGCGCATCCCGTTCGGCGAGGCGCACCTGCCGGTCGAGCGGGTCGGCGACTCCGATGCCGTGCCCCGCCTCTTCCTGGAGGAGGCGTACTCCTGGCTGCGCGACGAGGCCCCGGTTCCGGAGGGGCCGGCCGGCGACCGCGGCCGGGTGCTGCTCGTCGACGACAACGCCGACCTGCGCGATCACGTGGCGCGGCTGCTGCGCCCGCACTGGGACGTGACCACCGCGGTGGACGGGCGGGCCGCGCTGGAGCTGGCCCGGGCGCAGCGGTTCGACCTGGTGCTGACCGACGTGATGATGCCGCGGCTGGACGGCTTCGGGCTGATCGCGGCGCTGCGGGCCGACGAGCGCACCCGGGACGTGCCGATCGTGGTGCTGTCCGCCCTGGCCGGCGAGGAGTCGTCCGGCGAGGGGCTGGCCGCGGGCGCGGACGACTACCTGGTCAAGCCGTTCTCGGCGCGCGACCTCACCGCGCGGGTGCGGGCCAACCTCGATCTCGGCCGGGCCCGCCGCCAGGTCATCAGCCGGCTGCGCGGGCTCGTCGACGTGGCCGCCGCGGTGAGCACGGTGCGGACCACGGCCGAGGTGCTCGACGTGGCGGCCCGGCACGTGCAGGCGATGACCGGGGCCGGCCGGGTCGTGGTCGCCGTCCCCGGCGCCCGGGCCGAAGTGGACGGCGGCGGCCCCGCCGTGGCGGCGCCCGACGTGCTGATGGCGCTGCCCGACACCTCCGGGGCGGCGGTCGGCGAGCTGCGGGTGTGGTCGGGCCCGTCCGGGCCGCCGGAGCCGGCGGTGCTGACCCAGCTGGCCCGCCTGATCGGCCTGCGGCTCGAGAACGCCCGGCTCTACGAGGCCGAGCACCGCATCGCCAGCACGCTGCAGCACAGCCTGCTGCCGCAGTCGCTGCCCCGGCTGCCGGGCGCCATCGTGGCCGGCCGTTACCTGCCGGGCAGCAGCGAGGCCGAGGTCGGCGGCGACTGGTACGACGTGATCACCGCCCCCGACAACCGGCTGTTCCTGGTGCTCGGCGACGTGGTCGGCAAGGGCGTGCAGGCGGCGGCCATGATGGGGCAGCTGCGCAACGCGCTGCGGGCGTACATCCTGGAGGGCTTCGACTGCGGCGACGCGCTCACCCGGCTGAACCGGCTGGTCGACAACCTGGGCCGGCGTCAGTTCGCGACCGTGGTGTGCGTGCGCCTGGACCCGGAGGCGCACCAGCTGCACTACTCGTCGGCCGGGCACCCGCCGCCGGTGCTGGTCCGGCCGGGCCGGCCGGGGGAGTTCCTGTACTCCAGCGCGCTCGGCCCGCCGATCGGCGCGTTCGCGGTCGCCGAGTATCCGACGCTGGAGACCAGCTTCGAGGCCGGCAGCCGGCTGCTGCTCTACACCGACGGGCTGGTCGAGGACCGCGCGATCGGCATCGACGCCGGGCTGGCCGAGCTGCTCGACGACGCCGCGAAACCGGCCGACCACGTCGAGGACCTGCTCGACGCGCTGCTGGCCAAGGCGGCCGGGCGCACCCGCCGGGACGACATCGCCCTGATCGCGGTGCAGGCCACCGAGCCGCGCGAGTTCGTGCTGCGGCTGCCGGCCGACCCGACCCGGCTGAGCGTGCTGCGTCGCCGGCTCGAGGACTTCCTCACCGGCAACGGGGTGCCCGAGGACGACGTGTTCGACCTGACGGTGGCGGTGTCCGAGGCGGCGGCCAACGCGATCGAGCATCCGGTGGACCCGCTCGAGCCGCTGATCACCGTGGCGGCGTCGATCGAGCCGGGCGCCGTGGTGGTGACCGTGCGGGACACCGGGACGTGGCGGCCGGCCGGCGAGGGCGGTTACCGCGGGCGGGGGCTGTCGCTGATCGGGGCGCTGACCTCGCTGGCGGTCCTGCGGGAGCCGAGCGGGACGACGGTGACGCTGACCCGGCCGATCAGTCGCTGACCAGCCAGGGCTGGGCGGACAGGCCGGAGATCTCGAGCACCCGGTGCACCTGCGACGAGGGCAGGACCCGCAGGCGCTCGCCGTAGAGATCGGCCAGCTGCAGCAGGGCGTGGATGGCGGCCGAGTCGAAGAACGTCACCTCACGCAGGTCGAGCGTCGCGTACGCGGCGTCGTCCTTGGTCGCGGCGCGGAACATGGCGTCCGCGGTCGACATGTCGACCTCGCCGGTCACGGTCACCACGGCCCGATCCCCGGCCACGGCGGCGGTGGCCGAGAAGTTGGGGTCCGCCCCCTCGTGATCCACGAACATACGATTTCACAGGGGTCCGGGGGCAGCAAGAACCGGGGGAACAGCTCAGCCGACCCGTTATGGTGCGGCCGCCGCCACACGTTCGGGCGGCGTATCCGGCGATAGGCTGGTCGTATGACCGTTCGCGCCCCCCTGGCGCCGGGAAGGCAGTCGCCCTGGCGGGCGGTCCCGGCGCAGATCATCCGTCCCGAGTACGTCGGCAAGAAGCGCCCGAAAGAGTGGCGCGGCTCGCACGTGCAGACCCCCGAGACCATCGAGAAGATGCGGATCGCCGGGCGGATAGCGGCGCAGGCGACCCAGCTCGCCGGCGAGCACTGCAAGCCGGGCGTCACCACCGACGAGATCGACCGCGTCGTCCACGAATACCTCTGCGACCACGGGGCGTACCCGTCGACCCTGGGCTATAAGGGCTTCCCGAAGTCGTGCTGCACGTCGCTCAACGAGGTGATCTGCCACGGCATCCCCGACTCGACCGCTCTCGAGGACGGCGACATCGTCAACGTCGACGTGACGGCGTACCTGGACGGCGTGCACGGCGACACCGACGCCACGTTCCTGGTCGGCGACGTCAGCGAGGAGGCCCGCCTGCTCGTCGAGCGCACCCACGAGGCGATGATGCGCGGCATCCGCGCGGTCGCGCCCGGCCGGCCGATCAACGCGATCGGCCGGGTCATCGAGGCGTACGCGCGCCGCTTCGGCTACGGCGTGGTCCGCGACTTCACCGGCCACGGCATCGGCGAGACGTTCCACTCCGGCCTGTACATCCCGCACTACGACAACCCCAGGCTCGACACCATCATGGAGCCCGGCATGACGTTCACCATCGAGCCGATGATCACGCTGGGCACCCACGAGTACGAGATCTGGCCGGACGGCTGGACGGTGGTCACCAAGGACCGCAAGTGGACCGCCCAGTTCGAGCACACCTTGGTGGTGACCGAGGACGGGTACGAGATCCTCACGCTGCCGTGAGCGCGACGATCGAGCATCATCACGCCGACGTCTCCGGCGGCTGGCTGCGGGCCGCGACGTTCGGCGCGATGGACGGCCTGGTCACCAACATCGCGCTGATCGCGGGCGTGGGCGGCGGCGGGGTCGGCCGCAACACCCTGGTGCTCACCGGCGTGGCCGGGCTGGTCGCCGGCGCGATCTCGATGGGCCTCGGCGAGTACACCAGCGTGCGCACCCAGAACGAGCAGGTCTCGGCCGAGCTGGCCAAGGAGCGGCACGAGCTCGAGGTCAACCCCGAGGGCGAGGCCGAGGAGCTGGTCGAGGCGTGGACCGCGCGCGGCCTGCCCGAGCAACTGGCCCGGGACGTCGCGGCGGTGCTGCACACCGACCCGGAACAAGCGCTGCGGGTGCACGCGCAGGAGGAGCTGGGCGTGGTGCCCGACGAGCTGCCGAGCCCGTGGGTGGCGGCAGGCTCGTCGTTCGCCTGCTTCTCGGTCGGTGCGTTGTTCCCGCTGATCACCTATCTGCTGGGCTTCGACAGCCTGGCGCTGGCGCTGGGGGTGGGCGGTCTCGGGCTGTTCGCCGCCGGCGCGGTGGTCGCGAGATTCACCGGCAAGAGGTGGTGGCTCAGCGGGCTGCGCCAGCTCGCGCTGGGCGGTCTGGCCGCCGCCGTCACGTACGGGATCGGCACGCTACTCGAATAGCAGGCCGATGTTCCCGTCCACCGGCTGCCCACGGGCGGACAACTCGCCGGCCTGCTCCTTGAGGACCGCGCCGAGCTCCTGCATGTCGGCGCCGGCCACCCCGGTGCGGCGGACGGCGTCGGCCGCGTTGCGGAAGTACGTACGGGTCAGCAGGCCGGTGACCAGCGCCGCGTGCAGGCGCGACTCGGCGATCATGACGAGCGCCGCGTCGGTCTCGTACCACTCGGCCAGCCGGACCGCACGGCCGTGCGCCGCGCTCGCCAGCGCCCAGTTGTGCCGGGCCAGCGCGGTGAACTCCGGCGGCCGCGTCTCGGCCAGCCGGGCCAGGTGGGTGTCGCGCAGCTTGCCGAACCATCCGTTCGGGTCGTGCAGCGGCCGGGTGGTCACGTACCGGTCGGCCTCCAGCGGCCAGCGCGAGGTCAGTTCCCGCGCCCGGCGCATGCCCTCGTCGGCGGTGGTCACCTCGAGGTCGACGAGGATGCCCTCCACCCGGCGCAGCGCCGGTCGCGGCCCGGCCGCCGGGCGGTACTTCACCACCAGCAGGTTGACGTCGCTGCCGTCGTGGTCGTCGCCGTGCGCGAGCGAGCCGTGCACGCCGATCGCCTGGACCTCGGCCGGCCACCGCCGCTCGATCACGTCGCGCAGGCGGACCGCCAGCTGCCACCGCGGCGAGCTGACATCGATCTCCTCGTGCACCCCGTCATTCTCGGCGTTTTGCCCGGCGCCGGAAGGTGCGCGCCAAAACGCCTATTTCGCCCGCCCGGGGAAGGCCATCGTCACCGGCGACATCCGGGCGAGCCGGCGCCAGCGGGTCGCGCGCACGGCCGCGTCGGTCATCGCCGCCAGCGCGTTCGCCCGCTCGGCGCCGGTGGTCACCGCCAGCACCGGCCGCCATGCCTGCGCGACCCCGTCCTCGACCTGGACGGCCAGCTTGAGGGCGGCAGCCCGGCCGGTCACCGGAAAGGGCATCTCGTACCCGGCCGGCGAGACCTGCGCCCGCTCCTTGGTGACCAGGTAGTCGCGGCGTTGGCGGTGCGCCTGCTCGGCGGATCTCGCTTCGGTCTCCTGTCCGGCCTTGACCCCGATGATCCCGTACGCGTAGATGGCCGCTTCCTCGGCCGCCAGCGCCGCCGCCAGCTGCTCGTTCACCGTAGCGCCTCCTCGGCCGCCGGCGCCGCCGCCTGCTCGTTCACCGCAGCGCCTCGGCGTGCGTGGCGCGGCCGGCGGCGATCGATCCGACCAGGGCCGCCCGGTCGGCGGGGGCCGCCATGCACGCGGCCACCGCGGTGCGCTGGGCGCTCTGCTCGGCCTCGCGAAGGCTCGCCGGCGCCGCCGGGGCCGCTGAGCGAGCGCTGCTGGGGTTGGCGGCCGGGTTGATCACCTTGGTCAGCTCGGCCGCGTGCGCGCGGTGGTCGGCGGCGAGCGGGGCGAGGCGGGCGCCCGCGCCGGGGTCGGCCGCGATCGCCCGGTCGTAGGCGGCGGCCAGGGCGAGCGCCTCGTCGAGCAGGGGCTGCAGCGGGTCGGGCGGGGGCGGCGGCGACGGCTCGGCATCGCACCCGGCCAGGGCCGGCGCGCTCGCGGCGGCGATCAGCAGGCGTCGCCGCGTCGGTCCCGTCTTGCTCGTCCGCACGGCGCTCAGTCAACACCATCGCCGCCGATGGCCGCGAATGAGTGTCGATTCGGAGCGCCGAGGGACGCCCCAGGGGTCTCGCGCGTTACGCTCTGCGTCAGCCGCGGGGCACCTCGCCCGGCGGCATACAGTGCTTTCCCTTGACGACGAGCGAAAGGTCGAGCCCGATGACGCAGCGTGGTCGCGCCGGCGCCCGGCCTGACAGTCGCCGGTCCCGCCCGGACGCTCCGCCTCCCCCGCCGCGGGTCGATCTGACCGCGGCCCGGGCCCGGGTGCGATCGGTGATCGAGCCGGTGATCGAGCGGGCCGGCTACGACCTCGAGGAGGTCAACGTGTCGCGCGCCGGGCGCCGGCACGTGGTGCGGGTCCTGGTCGACACCGATGGGGGAATCAACCTGGACGACGTCGCCGTGGTCTCCCGCGAGATCTCGGCGGCACTCGACGAGGCCGAGGAGCGCGGCGGCGAGGTGCTGGCCGGGGAGTATCAGCTCGAGGTCGGCTCGCCGGGGGTCGATCGCCCGCTCACCCTGCCGCGGCACTGGCGGCGCAACCGGGGCCGGCTGGTCGCGGTGAACGGCCTGACCGGCCGGGTGGTCGACGTGGACGACACCTCCGTGGTGCTCGACGTCGACGGCGTGCCCCGGTCGCTGGCCCTCGCCGAGCTGGGGCCGGGCAAGGTGCAGATCGAGTTCAAGCGCATGGACGAGGCCGACTTCGGCGACGAAGACGGCCACGACGACACTGACGATGGGGAGGGCGAGGAGTGAACATCGACCTCGCGGCGCTGCGCGCACTGGAGCGCGAGCGGGAGATCCCGTTCGAGACGATCCTCGCGGCCATCGAGACCGCGCTGCTGACCGCCTACCGGCACACCGAGGGCGCGCAGGGCCACGCCCGGGTGGAGATCGACCGCAAGACCGGCGTGGCGTCGGTCCTCGCCCAGGAGCTCGACGCGGACGGCACGGTCGTCCGCGAGTGGGACGACACCCCCCACGACTTCGGCCGCATCGCCGCCATGACAGCCAAGCAGGTGATCCTCCAGCGCCTGCGGGAGGCCACCGACGAGCAGCACTTCGGCGAGTACGCCGGCCGCGACGGCGATCTGATCACCGGCATCGTGCAGGCCGACGCGGCGCGGGCCGAGAAGGGCATCGTGACCGTCGACCTCGGCAAGATCGAGGCGGTGCTCCCGCAGTCCGAGCAGGTACCGGGCGAGACGTACGAGCACGGCTCGCGCATCCGGGCCATCGTCGTGCACGTGGCCAAGGGCTTCCGCGGGCCGCAGGTGACCCTGTCCCGCTCGCACCCGGCCCTGGTCAAGAAGCTGTTCGCGCTCGAGGTGCCGGAGATCGCCGACGGCACCGTCGAGATCGCCGCGATCGCGCGTGAGGCAGGTCACCGCACCAAGATCGCGGTGCATTCGACCGTGCCGGGCGTCAACGCCAAGGGCGCGTGCATCGGTCCGATGGGCCAGCGGGTCCGGGCCGTGATGAGCGAGCTGCACGGCGAGAAGATCGACATCATCGACTGGTCGGAGGATCCGGCGCAGTTCGTCGGCAACGCGCTCTCGCCGGCGAAAGCCCTGCGTGTCGAGGTGGTGGACGCCGCCACCCGGACGGCCCGGGTCACCGTGCCGGACTTCCAGCTGTCGCTGGCCATCGGGCGGGAGGGGCAGAACGCCCGGCTCGCCGCGAGGCTGACCGGATGGCGTATCGACATCCGGCCGGACAACGAACCGGCCGGTGTGCCGGAGCGTCCCGACCGTGCGGACCGTGATGCGGCCGAGGCGGGAAGCTGACCGGCTACGCGGCGCACGCGGCCGAGGGGTAGACTTTTCGGTGGTCGGCCCGATACGCACCTGTGTCGGTTGCCGCAAGCGTGCGCCGGCCTCGGATTTGATCCGATTCGTGTTGATCCGGTTCGTCTCGACCGGCGGCGGGGATGACCTCCGCTTGCAGGTGGATGCGGGCCGCCGATTGCCGGGCCGGGGAGCGCACTTGCATCCCGATCCGGCCTGCTTCGCGCTGGCGGAGCGGCGTCGCGCCTTCGGGCGCGCGTTGCGATTCACCGGTGTTGCTGACACCGGTCCGCTCGCCGAGCACATCCGCGCGGTCTCCGTGCCGCGCGGAACGACTGATGATCCGGCGGAGGCGCCGGATCACGACCCAGCAAGGTAGGACGACCCAGATGAGCACACGATGAAGTCCCTGAAATGAACAGGCTTCTAGTGCACGAGTGAGGTCGTTGCGGGTGCGCTCGCACGACCTCGAAGTGAGGAGTGCAGTGCCAGGCAAGGCCCGCGTACACGAGCTCGCGAAGGAGCTCGGGGTCGACAGCAAGACCGTTCTCGCCAAGCTCAAAGAGATGGGCGAGTTCGTCAAATCCGCATCCAGCACGGTCGAGGCCCCGGTGGCCCGGCGGTTGCGTGGCGCCCTCGAGGCCGGTTCCGCCCCCGCGGCGGCGCCCGCCGCGTCCGCGTCGAGCGCCCCGGCTCCCGCCCGGGAACGGCCGGCTCCGACCAGCGCGCGGCCACAGCGGCCGCGGCGGCCCACCGCTCCGGCCGCGGACGCGCCCAGCGCGCCCACGTCCCCGGCGCCGTCGACCGGCTCGTTCGCGCGTCCCAAGCCGCCGGCCCCCAGCCGTCCGGGCCCCACGCCCGGTCCGGTCGCCAAGCCGGCGAGCGCCCACGACATCGAGGTCGCGGCGGCCGAGGCGCGTGCCTCGGCGCTCAAGGCCGAGCAGGAGGCCGCGGTCAAGGCCGCGCAGGCCGCCCGCACCCGCGACGCCGAGCGTCGCGCCCAGCAGCCGCCTGCCGAGGGTCGCCCGAGCGGCCCGCGTCCGGGTCCCGGCTCCGTTCCGCCCCGCCCGGGTTCCCCGGCGGCCGGCGGACGTCCGGCCACCCCGGGCACGCCCGGCGGTCCCCGTCCGGGCCCGGCCGGTGGCGCCCCGCGCCCGCCGGCCCGCGGTCCCGGCAACAACCCGTTCGGTGTCTCCGGCGGTGCGGCCGCGCGGCCCAATCCGTCGGCGATGCCGCGGCCCAACCAGCCCGGCATGCCGCCGCGGCCGAGCCCGGCGTCGATGCCGCCGCGGCCCAGCCCCGCGTCCATGCCCGCGCAGCGTCCCGGCCGTCCCGGCCCGGGCGGTGGCGGTGGCGGCGCCGGTCGTCCCGGTGGTCCCGGCGGCGGCCGTGGTGGCGCCGGTGGCGGCTTCCGTCCCGGTGGCGGTGGTGGCGGTGGTGGCGCTGGCTACCGCGGCGGCCCCGGTGGCGGTGGTGGCGGTGGTGGCGGTGGCTACCGCGGCGGCCCCGGTGGCGGTGGCGGTGGCGGTGGCTACCGCGGCGGCCCCGGTGGTGGCGGCGGCGGTCCGGTCGGCGCCGGTGCTCCGGGTCGTCCCGGTGGCGGCGGTCGTGGCCGTGGCGGCGGCGCCGCGGGCGCCTTCGGGCGTCCGGGTGGCCGGCCGACCCGTGGCCGCAAGTCGAAGAAGCAGCGGCGTCAAGAGTTCGACAACCTGTCGGCTCCGGCCATGAGCTCGGGCGCGCCCCGCGGCAACGGCCAGGAGATCAGGCTGTCCCGTGGCGCGTCGCTCTCCGACTTCGCCGAGAAGATCAACGCGAACCCCGGCTCGCTGGTCCAGGAGATGTTCAACCTGGGCGAGATGGTGACGGCGACGCAGTCCTGCAGCGACGACACCCTGCAGCTGCTCGGCGAGCACCTGGGCTTCGACGTGCAGATCGTCAGCCCCGAGGACGAGGACCGCGAGCTGCTCGCGCAGTTCAACATCGACCTCGACGCCGAGGTCGCCGAGGATCGCCTCGTCTCCCGGCCGCCGGTTGTGACCGTCATGGGTCACGTCGACCACGGTAAGACGAAGCTGCTCGACGCGATCCGCAAGACCAACGTGGTCGCCGGCGAGGCGGGTGGCATCACCCAGCACATCGGCGCCTACCAGGTGCACTACGACCACAACGGCGAGGAGCGGGCGATCACCTTCCTCGACACCCCGGGTCACGAGGCGTTCACCGCCATGCGTGCCCGTGGTGCCCAGGTGACCGACATCGTGATCCTGGTCGTGGCCGCCGACGACGGCGTGATGCCGCAGACGGTCGAGGCGTTGAACCACGCCAAGGCCGCCGAGGTGCCGATCGTGGTCGCGGTCAACAAGGTCGACAAGCCGGACGCCAATCCGGAGAAGGTGCGCCAGCAGCTGGCCGACTACGGCCTGCTCGCCGAGGAGTACGGCGGCGAGACGATGTTCGTGAACGTGGCCGCCAAGCCCGGGATCGGCATCGACGACCTGCTCGAGGCCGTGCTGCTGACGGCCGACGCGTCGCTGGAGCTGACCGCTCCGATCGACGGGGCGGCCCAGGGCGCGGTCGTCGAGTCGCACCTCGACAAGGGCCGTGGTGCGGTCGCGACCGTGCTGGTCCAGAAGGGCACGCTGCGAGCCGGCGACTCGATCGTGGCGGGCGGCGCGCACGGCCGCGTCCGCGCCATGCTCGACGAGAACGGCAACCAGGTGGCCGAGGCGCTGCCGGCGCGACCGGTGCTGGTGCTCGGTCTCACCTCGGTGCCCGGCGCGGGCGACACGTTCCTCGCCGGCGAGGACGACCGCACGGTCCGGCAGATCGCCGAGCAGCGGCAGGCCCGCCGCCGCGCGGCGAGCTTCGCCAACTCGCGTACCAAGGCGACCCTCGAGACGCTCATGGAGCAGCTCAAGGAGGGCGAGAAGACCTCGCTCACCCTGGTCATCAAGGGCGACTCGTCCGGTTCGGTCGAGGCCCTCGAGGACGCGCTGTTCAAGATCGAGATTCCGGACGAGATCCAGCTCAAGGTCATTCACCGCGGCGTCGGTGCGATCACCGAGAGCGACGTGAACCTGGCCTCGGCGTCCTCGGACGCCACCGCCACGATCATCGGCTTCAACGTCCGGGCCTCGAACAAGGTCAAGGAGATGGCCGACCGGGCGAACGTGGAGATCCGCTACTACAGCGTGATCTACCAGGCCATCGAGGAGATCGAGGCCGCGCTCAAGGGCCTGCTCAAGCCGGAGTACGAGGAGGTCGAGCAGGGCACCGCGGAGATCCGCGAGGTGTTCCGGTCGTCCAAGATCGGTCTCATCGCCGGTTGTCTGGTCCGCAGCGGTCTCATCCGCCGCAACGCCAAGGCCCGCATCCTGCGGGAGGGCGTCGTGGTGGCCGAGAACGTCACGATCAGCTCGCTGCGCCGGTTCAAGGACGACGCCACCGAGGTCCGCGAGGGCTTCGAGTGTGGTCTGACGCTGAGCGGGTTCGGCACGCCGCAGGTCGGCGACGTGATCGAGACCTTCGAGATGCGCGAGAAGCCGCGTAGCTGATTCGAGCATGGTGGGAGCCCCCGGTCCGCGGAAAGCGCGGGCCGGGGGCTTTCGCATGTCTGCCGGGCCGGGCCCGGGGTGGGGCGCGCTTGCTGGGTCTGTCGCGCTGCCTGCCAAGATGGCAGCCATGTCCCGGTACGCCCTGCTGCTCGCGCCCTCTGCCAACCGCGTCTATGCCGATCAGGCCGCTCGCCTCGCGCGGGCTGAGCTGGCCGCGTTCCGGTCGGTGCTCGCCGCTGACATGTCGGATATATCGGACGCAATTTTGGGCGGGGTCGAGTATCTGACCTTCGAGGGCGCGCTGACCTCGCGGGACATTTCGTACATCTCGAACTTGTCGTCGGCTTATGCGCTGTTCGCCCGGGAAGGTGACCTGCTGCGGCCGGTGGAGCTCACGCCGCTGGCCCGGTACGACAGCGACCTGATCACCATCCCGAAGTACGCGGGCAAGACCAACGAGCAGTTCACCAAGCTGGTCCTCAATCTCACGCTGCTCGCGTCCGCCTCGGCCGGCCGGATGCTCGACGGCCACCTCACCGTGCTCGACCCGCTCTGCGGCCGCGGCACCACGCTCAACCAGGCGCTGATGTACGGCTACGACGCGGTGGGCGTGGAGATCGACGGGAAGGACGTCGAGGCGTACAAGTTGTTCCTGCAGACGTGGCTCAAGCGCAAGCGCCTCAAGCACACCGCCGACCTGGTCCCGGTGCGCCGGCAGGGCCGCCGGGCCGCCCGGCGGCTCGAGGTGACCATGGCCGCCAGCAAGGACGACCACAAGGCCGGCGCGGTGCAGAAGGTCACCGTCCTGCAGGCCGACACCACCCAGCTGGACGGGCTGCTGCGCGGGGGCGTGGCGGACGTGCTGGTGGCCGACCTGCCGTACGGGGTGGCGCACGGCAGCTACGACGACCACGGCGGCATCACCCGCAGCCCGCTCGATCTGCTCGAGCGGGCCGTGCCGCACTGGCTGCCGCTGGTGCGGCGGGGCGGCGCCTTTGGGCTGTCGTGGAACACCAAGGTGGCCCGGCGGGAGCTCGCCGAGGACATCCTGCTCGCCAACGGCCTGGAGATCGTCCGCCACGAGCCGCTCGCGCACCGGGTGGATCAGGGCATCGAGCGGGACGTCCTGGTGGCCCGGAAAGTCGGCTGATTTCTGTCGCACCCCGGCGGTACGGTGCTCGCGATGTTTACCGAGACCGCAGTGTTCGACCTGCTCCTGCCGAGCGATTCCCGGTCGCTGAAGCAGAAGCGCTCCTACGTCCGCCCGATCATCGCGATGCTCCGGAAGTTCGAGGTGAGCGTGGCGGAGGTCGGCTTCCACGACCTGCACGGCCGCGCCCAGATCGGCGTCGCCGTCGTCGCACCCGACCCGGCGCAGGCCCGCACCGTGATCGACACCTGCGAAAACCAGGTGGCCGGCCGCCCCGAGATCGACCTCTTATCGGTAAAGCGGCGCCTATACGGAGACGACGACTGAGCGCCCAGGCAGCGCGCACGTCACCGCGCTCCGCGTCTTCGAGGCCCGCGAGCACACCGCCCGCGGCGCGGGAGGCGACGCCGGCCAGCTCAGCGATCGCCCCGCTGATGAGGAGACAGTCGATTCCGCGTCGCCGCGGGGTTTGCGGTGCCGCGGAATCGCCTGGCTGCTCGTCAGCCCCGAAGGGGCGATCGCCCGCGGCGCCGGAGGCGACGCCAGCCAGCTCAGCGATCGCCCCGCTGATGAGGAGACAGTCGATTTCGCGTCGCCGCGGGGTTTGCGGTGCCGCGGAATCGCCTGGCTGCTCGTCAGCCCCGAAGGGGCGATCGCCCGCGGCGCCGGAGGCGACGCCAGCCAGCTCAGCCGGCCAGCTCAGCCAGCTCAGCTCGGCTACGCTTCAACGGTTGGTGCGGGAGAGTTTGGGCCCGCGGGATTCACAGTCGGAGGTGGGCGATATGTCGGACCCGGCCAAGACGCGTCGGCATGCGGAGCGCGTCAGGGAACTGGTGGCGTCGCTGGTGCGTGAGATCAAGGACCCCCGGCTCGGCATGGTGACGATCACGGATGCCCGGATCACCGGCGACCTGCGGGAGGCCACCGTCTACTACACGGTCCTGGGCGACCCGACCGAGCAGGCGGCCACCGCGGCCGCGCTGGAGAGCGCCAAGGGGATGCTGCGCAGCCGGGTGGGTCACGCCCTCGGCCTGCGGCACTCGCCGAGCCTCGCCTTCGTGCTCGACAACGTGCAGGACCACGCCAAGGAGATCGACGACCTGCTCGCCGAGGCCCGGCTGCGCGACGAGGAGGTCCAGCGCCTCGCCGCCGGCAAGCAGTACGCGGGCGACCCCGACCCGTACAAGAGCGAGGACGAGGACGACGAGGCCGGCCAGGGTGACGAGGCCGGCCAGGGTGACGAGGGCGCCGAGCGGGTCGGCGCGCGCGAGGACCTCGGGTGACGACACCCTCGGGTGCGCCCGGGGGAGTGACCGACGCGGAGTGGGCCGCGGCCGTCGAGGCGGTCCGCGGGCTCACTCCGGGGCCGGAGGGCGACGAGATCCAGCTCATCTGCCACGTGAACCCCGACGGGGACGCGCTGGGCAGCATGCTCGGGTTCGCCCTCGGCCTGCGGCGGCTCGGCTTCACGCGGTTGCGGGCGACGTTTCCGGGCGAGTTCGAGGTGCCCACGCCGTACCAGAGCCTGCCCGGTTTTGATCTTCTCGTGCCGCAGCGTGCGGCCTACCCCAGCCCCGACGTGGTCCTGACCTTCGACGTCGCCGCCGAATCGCGCCTCGGCGACCTCGCCCGCCTGCTCGCCGCGCCATGCGTGATCGTGCTCGACCACCACGCGTCGAACACCCATTTCGGCCGGATCGAGCTGGTCGACCCTCGCGCGGCGGCCACGTCGGTGGTGGTCGAAGGCCTGCTCACCCGGCTCGGCGTGCCGCTGGACGCCGAGATCGCGGAGTGCCTCTACGTCGCGCTGGCGACCGACACCGGCTCGTTCAAGTTCGACATGACCACGCCGGCCGTGCACGAGCTCGCCGCGCGCCTGATCGCCACTGGCCTCAGCCCTGGCGACATCTCGCGGCAGATCTTCGACACCCGGCCGTTCGGGGCGATGAAACTCGTCGGCGAGGTGCTGGGCCGGGCCGCGCTCGACCCGACGGCCGCCGGCGGCCGCGGCATGGTGTGGACCTACGCGACGCAGGATGATCTGGCCCGCTACGGCCAGCGCCCCTACGTGCTCGACACGCTGATCGACCCGGTGCGCGGCGTGGCCGAGGCGGATGTCGCCGTGATCGTGAAGCAGTCCGGCGACGGCGAGTGGGCGGTGTCGCTGCGCAGCAAGGGCGCGGTCGACGTGAGCAAGGTGGCGGTCGCCCTGGGCGGCGGCGGCCACCGGCTGGCGGCGGGCTTCACCGGGCGCGGAACGCCGGGCGAGGTGATCGATTCGGTCCGGCAACTTCTCGATCAAAACCTCATTTGACGTACGTCTCGGCGGAACGATCCCGCGTCACGACGCGATCCGGGCGCCCGGTCACGGCTCTGCCGCGACCGCCGGGCTGACCTGCCGGGCCCGGGTCACGCCGTCGCCACGGTCCACGCGAACGGCGCCAGCGCGACCTTGCCCGTGCTGAGGTCGGCGTTCGGGTCGCCGGCCTCGGCCCGCCAGGCCCGGGGCGGCAGCTCGGCGGTCGCCGGGGCGTCGCCGAAGTTCAGCGCGACCGCCACGCCCTGACCCTCCGGGCCGGCCAGCGTGTAGGAGAGCACGCCGTTGCCCAGCGAGTGCACCTCGGTGGTGGCGCGGACCAGCCACGGGTGCCGCCGGCGGATGCCGATCAGCAGCTGATGCAGGCGCTGGATCTCCTCGTCGCCGCCGTCGTGCCAGGCCGGGCGGACCGCGTCGTCGCCGCCCTCGCGCTCCTCCTTGACGCCGCGCCAGGCCCGCTCGTCGCCGTAGTAGACCGACGGGATCCCGCCCACGGTGAACAGCACGGCCAGCGCGTGCGGCAGGTGGCGCGGCTCGGTGAGGCGGCTGGCGATGCGGGTGACGTCGTGGTTGCCGACGAAGGTCTGCGGCGCGAACGTCGCCAGCAGGTCGTTGTGCCGGCCCAGGGCCCACGCCAGCTCGTGCGGGTTGACGTCGTTGAGCGAGCTCCAGATGGCCTTCCACAGCTCGTACTGGGTGACCGTGTCGAGGCCGCCCTCGGTGACGTACGACGTGTAGTCGCCACGGATCACCTCGCCGGAGAACCACACGTCGGGATGCTTCGCGCGGGCCCGATCGGTGACCGTGCGCCAGAACGGCAGCGGCACCGCGTAGGCCGCGTCCAGCCGCCAGCCGTCGACGCCGCGGTCCAGCCAGTGGTCGAGGACGCCGGCGACGTAGTCGGCCACGGCCGGGTTCTCGTGGTTGAGCGCCACCAGCTGTCGGTGTCCCTCGAACGTGCGGAAGTCGTCTCCGTCGCGGACGAACCAGTCGGCGTAGGCCGCGCCGCCGCGCGCTGCGTCGGCGAACCGCGGGAAACTTCGGCCGACGTGGTTGAAAACACCATCAAGAGCGACGCGTACGCCCTTGGCCGCGGCCCGGTCGATCAGGTCGCGCAGGTCGTCCTCGGTGCCCAGGCGGGGGTCGACCCGGAAGTGGTCGACGGTGTCGTAGCCGTGCGTCTCCGCGGCGAAGACCGGGCCGAGCGCCAGTCCGTTGCAGCCCAGCTCGAGCAGGTGGTCGAGGCGGCCGGCCAGCTCGGGCAGCCGGTGCCGCGGCTCCGGGACCGCCGACTTCTCGGCGCCGAGGAAGCCCAGGGGATAGACGTGCCACCAGATGGCGTGGTCGGACCAGCGCATGCGCGCCTCCCGTTTTCCGCAGTTGATGAACCGTTGCAGGTGACCGGCGGGTAGCTGTCGGGTGTCCGTCGTTTGTCTCGCAAGGTGGGAACGACGTCTCGATCCCGCGACCTGAACGATAGTTTGGTCCTTAACGGTGATTTGGTTTTGCGCGGGTCGTGACCACCGCCCGCCGCGACACCTCGAGCCACCCGGGTTTACCGACTCGGGCCGCGTCACCTTCGCCATGCGTCCGGCGACCCCGGACCGGCCCTGTGACGCCCCGCTCGACCGATTCGCTGGGCGCGTGTCCGTTTGCCGCGCCCCACGCACCGTGGAGGAACCACGATCATGGCTGCCAAGCCGAAGCCCCAGCCCACCGACGAAGCCCGCGAGCAGGCGCGCCGCGCCCTGCAGACCTCGCTGGACACCCGGCAGTAGGGGCGTAAGCACTCAACTCATTTGCGATCCTTACGACCGGGCGGGCATCATGACTACCCATGAGCCCGCCTGCCCGGCCGTCATCCGCGGCAGACGCCACTCCGGCGCCCGCTGACGCCAGCACCGGCAGCACCGCCGCCGTGGCGAGCACCAGCGCGAGTGCCGGCGCCGCGCCACCCACGGCGCGGGGCATCGTGCGGCTCGCCGTGCCGGCTCTCGTGGTGCTGGCCGCCGAACCGCTCTACGTGCTCGTCGACACCGCCGTCGTCGGCCACCTCGGCCGGATCCCGCTCGCCGCCGTCGCGGTCAGCGGCACCGTCATGTCGGTGGCCGCGTGGTTCGGCACCCTCATGGCCTACGGCACCACCGGCCGGGCCGCCCGCCGCTTCGGCGCCGGGGACCGGGCCGCCGCCGTGGTCGAGGGCGTCCAGACGTCGTGGCTCGCGCTCGCCGTGGGCGTACTCATGGCACTGCTCGCCCAAGCCGGCGCCGGACCACTTGCCGCCGCCCTCTCGGGTGATCCCGCGATCGCGGACGCCGCGGCCGGATGGCTGCGGATCGCGGCGCTCGGCGCGCCCGGCCTGCTCCTCGCCGCGGCCGGCAACGGCTGGATGCGCGGCGTGCAGGACACCCGGCGGCCGTTGCTCTTCGTGCTCGGCGCGAACGTGCTCTCCGCGATCCTGTGCCCGGTGCTGGTCTACCCGGTGGGATGGGGACTGACCGGCTCGGCGGTGGCCAACGTCGTCGCGCAGAGCGTCTCGGGCGGCTGCTTCCTGGTCGCGCTGATCCGGGAGACCCGCGCGCTGCGGCCCCGGCCCCGGATCATCCTCGAACAGGTGAAGCTCGGTCGCGACCTGCTGATCCGGGGCGCCGCCTTCCAAGCCTGCTTCCTCTCCGCGACCGCGGTGGCGGCACGCTTCGGAGTCGCGGCGGTCGGCGCCCACCAGATCGCGTTGCAACTGTGGTTCTTCAGCGCGCTCGCCCTCGACGCGGTGGCGATCGCCGCCCAGTCGCTGGTCGGCGCGGCCCTGGGTGGCGGCGACGGGCAGGCGGCCCGCGACGTGGCCCGCCGGGTGACCATCGCCGGCGGGCTCGCGGGCGTGGCGTTCGCGCTGCTCGCGGCGGCCGGCGCCGGGGTGGTGCCGGGCTGGTTCACCCCCGATCCGTCGGTGCACGAGCAGGCCGCGATCGTGTGGCCGTGGTTCGTCGGGCTGATGCCGTTCGCGGGCGTGGTCTACGCGCTCGACGGCGTGCTGATCGGCGCCGGCGACGTGCGCTACCTGCGTAATCTCACGCTCGCCTAGGCGTTGTTGGGCTTCCTGCCGGCGGTCTGGCTGGCCTACGCCCTCGACCTCGGGCTCGGCGGCGTCTGGGCCGGCCTGGGGTTGTTCATCCTGATCCGCTTCGCGACGACGGTGTGGCGCTGGCGCTCGGGACGCTGGGCGGTGCTCGGCGCGACCCGCACGGCGTGACCCGCGCACGGCGACGGGGCGCCAACCCTAAGGTGGGCGGGTGAGCGCGGACGGTCTGATCGTGGTGGACAAGCCGGCGGGGATGACCTCGCACGACGTGGTGGCGCGCATCCGCCGCCTGGCGAAGACACGCCGGGTGGGTCACGGCGGCACGCTCGACCCGATGGCCACCGGCGTCCTGATCATCGGGGTGAATCGGGCGACCCGCCTGCTGACGTACGTGATCGGTGCCACCAAGAGCTACGCCGCCACCATCCGCCTCGGCCAGTCGACGATCACCGACGACGCCGAGGGCGACGTCACCGCGATCGCGCCGGCCGCCGCCGTCGCGGCCGTGTCCGGCGAGGCGATCCACGCGGGGCTGGCCGCGCAGCGTGGCGAGATCGACCAGGTGCCGAGCGCGGTGAGCGCGATCAAGGTGGACGGCAAGCGGGCCTACAAGCGCGTCCGCGAGGGCGAGGCCGTCGACCTGCCGCCGCGCCGCGTGACCATCTCCCGCCTGGACGTGCGGGACATCCGGCGCGCCGACACGGAGTCCGGCGAGGTCGTCGACGTGGACATCGACGTGGACTGCTCGTCGGGCACCTACATCCGGGCGATCGCCCGGGATCTCGGGGCGGCGCTCGGCGTCGGCGGCTACCTGACCGCCCTGCGGCGCACCGCGGTGGGGCGGATGACGCTCGCCGAGGCGGTAACGCTCGACGAGTTGGCGGAGCGCGCGCCCGACGTGGTCGGGCTGTCCCTGGCCGAGGCGGCCCGGCAAGCGTTCCCGCAGCGCACCGCCACCGCCGACGAGGCACGGGTGCTCAGCCACGGCGGCCCGCTCGCGCCGGCCGGCATCGCCGGGCCGTACGCGGTCTTCGACCCGGCGGGCGAGGTGCTGGCCATCGTCTCGGAACGCGAGGGCCGCGCCCGAGCCGAGATCGTCCTCGCCCCGGCCTGACGCCCGCCCCGGCGCCTGTCCCTACGGGTTCAAATGGCGGGCGATGGTGGCGATCAGGTCGGCGGCCGCGTACGGCTTGTCCAGGAAGTCGTCGCAGCCGGCCTCGAGGGCGGCGGCTCGGTCCTGGGGAAGGACGCTGGCCGTCACGGCCACGACCGTCGGCTTGGGCGCATCCGATTCGGAGAGCTCGCGGGCCAGGGTCAGGCCGTTGCCGTCGGGGAGGTTCATGTCCAGCAGGATCAGGTCTATGTGATCGGCGGCTATCCGAGTTCGCGCGGCGGCCAGGCTGATGGCGTCGACCACCGTGGCGTCGCGGACCACGGGGTCGGCGGACCGGGACAGGACGGCCTTGACCAGGGTGCGGTTCAGCTCCTCGTCCTCGACCAGCAGGATGGTGCTCATCGTGACTCCTTCAGCCCCGTTGCGGGGCGGGGTGCCGGGTACGGCTCGTGGGGTGGTGCGCGGCGGGGAGGTCGTCGTGCGGGGCCAGCGGCAGGCGGACGGTGAAGGCGCTTCCCTCGCCCAGGGCGGAGACCAGGGTGATCTCGCCGCCGTGCGCTTCCACCAGGCGTTTGGTCAGGGCCAGCCCCAGGCCGGTGCCGGCGCGCCGGCGGTCCGGGTCGCCCACCTGCTGGAACTCCTCGAAGACCCGGTCCTGGTCGGCGGGCGCTATGCCGACTCCGGTGTCGGCCACCGTCACGTACGCGTCGTCGTCGGACCGGTGGGCCGCGACCGTGACGTGGCCGTGCGGCTCGGTGAACTTGATGGCGTTGGAGAGCAGGTTCTCCATGATCTGGCGGAAGCGAACCCGGTCGGCCATCGCGGTGACCGGGGGCAGGTCGGTGCGTACCTCGATGTGCTTGGTCTTGAACAGCGGCGCCAGGCCGGTCAGCAGCTCCGTCACGGCGATGTCCACCCGCAGCGGCGCGGGACGCAGCTCCAGGTGGCCGGCCTCGACCTTGGCCAGGTCGAGGATGTCGTTGATCAGGCCCAGCAGGTGCCGGCCGCTGGTGTGGATGTGGTCGACCCATTCGGCGGGGACGCGCCGCCGGTCGCCCTCGGGCTCCTCGACGCGCATCAGGTCGCTGAAGCCGATGATCGCGTTGAGCGGGGTGCGCAGCTCGTGGCTCATGTTCGCCAGGAAGGCGCTCTTGGCCTGGTTGGCGCGGGTCAGCGCCGCCACCGAGGCGCTGAGGGTCTCGGCGACGGCCTGGCGCTCGGCGAGGATGCCGGCCTGGCCGCCGAGCGCCGCCAGCAGCCGCAGGTCGTCGTCGCTGAACAGGGTGCGGTGCCGGTTGAACAGCAGCACCGCGCCCTCGACATCGGGGGGCACGGGCATGCTCAGCACGGTGACGAAGCCCTCGCCCAGGTTGTCGCCGTAGTGGGCCACCAGGGCCGGGGCGCTCTCGTGCAGGCGCGCCTGCCGCCCGGCCGGGATCAGCGCGGTGAGCTCCTCGGCGTCCAGCTCCGGATGGCCGGGCATGGGCGGGCCGGCGAAGGCCGTCTGCGCGAGCTGACCGTCGGAGCGGGGCATGAAGACCGCGACGGCGTCGGCGCCGGTCTGCTCACGCATCAGCTCGGCGTAGAGCTGCCACACCTCGGTGGACGACTGGACCGAGGTGCGCAGCAGGTGCTCGGTCACGCTGTGCGCGGCGCTGGCCGAGAAGGCCCGGCGCAGCCAGCGCGGCGGCAGGAAGGCGACCAGGTAGCCGACGCCGCTGGCCAGCGCGAGCACCCGGCTGAACGCGAGCACGGCGGGGTGGCCGACCCAGACGCTGTTCAGCCCGATGAAGATCATCATGATGGCGAAGGCGAGGGTGGCCGCGGCGGCGGTCATCAGGCGGGCGCGGTTCGCGCCCGCGCGGGTGCGCGCCTTGCCATAGAGCAGGGCGGCCGGCACGGCCTCGCTGATGCTGAACCCGATCACGACGGCGACCAGCGCGCGGGTGTCCAGCGGGCGGTCCTCCCGGACGATAGGCACGGCCAGCGCCACGAACGCGCACAGCAGCAGCCGGTCGAGCCAGCGCGGCACGTGCCGCAGCCGGGCGGCCAGCCGCAGCGTCAGATAGGGCTGGCCGAGCAGGATCGTGGTGGAGACGAGGGGCGCCCACGCCGGCACGTCGCCGCCCATCCGCCGGGCGATGTCGAAGCCGAAGACGATCGCGCACGGCAGGAAGACCAGCGTGACGTTGCCCTGGAGGGAATCCCGCCGGCGCAGGTAGCCGCCGAGCGCGCGCAGGAACAACACCGCGAAGGTGAACTCCGCCGCGAGCAGGACGAGAGGGCTCCACTCGATGGGCATATCGGGCTCAATCGTAGCGTTTCGGGCGCTGGGGCAGACCTAGGTCGCGAGTGCTGCCCGATACGCTGTGCCGAGAACCGAGGAGGGCGGCAGGAATGCAGCGGTGGCGGGGCTACGAGGCGGTGCCCGGCGGGTGGGGCCGGTCGGTCGTCACGATCGGCGTCTTCGACGGGGTGCACCGCGGCCATCAGGCGATCATCGGGCACACCGTGAAGCGGGCTCGCGACCTCGGGCTCCAGTCGGTGGTGATGACCTTCGACCCGCACCCGGCAGAGGTGGTGCGCCCGGGCTCGCACCCGGCGGTGCTCACCGAGGCGGTGCGCAAGGCCGAGCTGATCGAGCAGCTGGGTGTCGACGCGCTCTGCGTGGTGCCGTTCACCCCCGACTTCTCCCGCCTGCCGGCCGAGGCCTTCGTGCACGACGTGCTGGTCGAGGCGCTGCACGCGGCGGTCGTGGTGGTCGGCGACAACTTCCGCTTCGGGCACAAGGCGGCCGGCGACGTCGCGCTGCTGGACCGGCTCGGGCGCTCGTTCGGCTTCACCGTGGAGGACGCGCCGCTGGTCTCGGCCGACGGGGTGGTGTTCTCCTCGACGTACATCCGCAGTTGTGTCGATGCCGGTGACGTGCGGGCCGCGGCCGCGGCGCTCGGCCGGCCCCACCGCCTGGGTGGCGTCGTGGTGCGCGGCGACCAGCGCGGGCGCGAGATCGGCTTCCCGACGGCCAACCTGATGGTGCACCGGTACGCGGCGGTGCCGGCCGACGGCGTCTATGCGGCCTGGATGATCCGCGGCGGCGAGCACGCGGGCCGGCTCGCGGCGAGCGTGTCGATCGGCACCAACCCCACCTTCTCCGGCCGCGAGCGCCGGGTCGAGGCCTACGTGCTCGACTTCGCGGGCGACCTGTACGGCGAGCGGGTCAGTCTTGACTTCGTCGCCCACCTGCGGGAGCAGCGCGTCTACGACGGCATCGAGCCGCTGGTCGCGCAGATCCGCGAGGACGTCGAGGAGACCCGCGCGCTCCTCCGCTGACCCCCTGGTAGGGTTGACGCGACGTTGGGCTACCCAACGACCGGTTCCGCGTGCCTGCCCGACGCCGCGGGTGCGGAGCTTTGAAGCCGGCAACACAGAAGCACGGAGAACATGGCGCTCGATCAAGAGACCAAGACCAAGATCATCGACGAGTACAAGGCGCAGGACGGCGACACCGGGTCGCCCGAGGTGCAGGTCGCGATGCTGACCAAGCGGATCGCCGACCTCACCGAGCACCTGAAGGTGCACAAGCACGACCACCACAGCCGGCGTGGCCTGCTGCTGCTGGTCGGCCGCCGCCGCCGCCTGCTCAACTACGTGCAGAAGAAGGACATCCAGCGGTACCGGTCGCTCATCGAGCGGCTCGGCCTGCGCCGATGACCTGACGGGGGAGTGGCCACCGGGCCGCTCCCCCGCGTCACACCAGCACCAAACCCACGGACCCGCGCGGTTGCAGGCCAACAGACACCGGTCCTCGGTAGTGGTTCCCAGGCCGACCTCCTGGGCACTTCGATCGAAGACCGGCAGCCTGAACACCGCGTAGCAGACCGCCGGGTCCTCGACGAAGGAGTTCCGCAACACCATGACAGAGCAGAGCGCTCTCGGTACCGACTCGCGTACCGCCATCATCGACAACGGTGCGTTCGGCACCCGCGAGGTGACCTTCTCCACCGGCCGGCTGGCCAGGCAGGCCGCCGGCTCGGTGATCGTCCGGCTCGGCGACACGGTCGTCCTGTCGGCCACCACCGCCAGCAAGGCGCCCAAGGAGCACTTCGACTTCTTCCCCCTGACGGTGGACGTCGAGGAGCGGATGTACGCCGCGGGCCGCATCCCCGGCTCGTTCTTCCGCCGTGAGGGCCGCCCCAGCGAGGACGCGATCCTCACCTGCCGCCTGATCGACCGGCCGCTGCGCCCGTCGTTCACCAAGGGCCTGCGCAACGAAGTCCAGGTCGTCGAGACCGTCCTCGCGCTCGACCCGGCCCACCCGTACGACGTGGTCGCCATGAACGGCGCCTCGATGTCGACCAAGCTCTCCGGCCTGCCGTTCAGCGGCCCGGTCGGCTCGACGCGCGTCGCGCACGTCGAGGGCCAGTGGGTCGCCTTCCCGACCCTGGAGGAGCTCGAGCGGGCCACCTTCGACATGGTCGTGGCCGGCCGGGTCCTGCCCGACGGCGATGTCGCGATCATGATGGTCGAGGCCGAGGCCACCCCGCACGCGATCAAGCTGATCTCGGCCGGCGCCGTCGCGCCGACCGAGGAGGTCGTGGCCAGCGGCCTGGAGGCCGCCAAGCCCGCCATCCGCGAGCTGTGCCGCGCGCAGAGCGAGCTGGCCGAGGTCGCCGCCAAGCCGGTCGCCGAGTTCCCGGTCTTCCTCGACTACCAGGACGACGTCTTCGGTGCGGTCGCCGAGACTGTCCGCGAGGAGACCGCCGAGGCGCTGAAGATCGCCGCCAAGCAGGACCGTGAGGAAGCCCTCGACCTGATCAAGGCGAAGGCGCACGACCTGCTCGACGAGCGGTTCGAGGGTCGCGAGAAGGAGATCAGCGCCGCCTTCCGGTCGCTGACCAAGTCCGAGGTGCGCGCCCGCGTGCTGCGCGAGCAGATCCGCATCGACGGCCGCGGCCCGCGCGACATCCGGCCGCTGACCGCTCAGGTCGGCGTGCTGCCGCGGGTGCACGGCTCGGCGCTGTTCGAGCGGGGTGAAACTCAGATCCTGGGCGTCAGCACGCTGAACATGCTGCGGCTGGAGCAGACGCTGGACACTCTCGCGCCCGAGAAGACCAAGCGCTACATGCACAACTACAACTTCCCGCCGTACTCGACCGGTGAGACCGGCCGGGTGGGCTCGCCGAAGCGCCGCGAGATCGGGCACGGCGCGCTGGCCGAGCGGGCCCTGGTGCCCGTGCTGCCGTCGCGCGAGGAGTTCCCGTACGCGATCCGCCAGGTCTCCGAGGCGCTGGGCTCCAACGGCTCCACCTCGATGGGCTCGGTCTGCGCCTCGACACTGTCGCTGCTGAGCGCCGGTGTGCCGCTGAAGGCGCCGGTGGCCGGCATCGCGATGGGCCTGATCTCCGACGAGGTCGACGGCAAGACCCAGTACGTCGCGCTGACCGACATCCTCGGCGCCGAGGACGCGTTCGGCGACATGGACTTCAAGGTCGCCGGCACCAGCGAGTTCGTCACCGCCCTGCAGCTGGACACCAAGCTCGACGGCATCCCGTCGGACGTGCTGGCCGGCGCGCTGCAGCAGGCGCACGACGCCCGCACCACGATCCTCGAGGTGATGGCGGCCGCGATCGACGCCCCGGCGTCGATGAGCGACTACGCGCCGCGGGTCACCACCGTCAAGATCCCGGTCGACAAGATCGGCATGGTGATCGGCCCCAAGGGTCAGACGATCAACGCGATCCAGGACGAGACCGGCGCCGACATCTCCATCGAGGACGACGGCACGATCTACGTCGGCGCGACCAACGGCCCGTCGGCCGACGCCGCGGTCGAGCGGATCAACGCGATCGCCAACCCGACGCTGCCCAAGGTCGGCGACAAGTTCCTCGGCACGGTGGTCAAGACGGCCGCGTTCGGCGCGTTCGTCTCGCTGCTGCCCGGCCGCGACGGCCTGCTGCACATCTCCAAGGTGGGCGACGGCAAGCGGGTGGAAAAGGTCGAGGACTACCTCAACGTCGGCGACAAGGTCGAGGTGTCCATCGCCGACATCGACGCCCGCGGCAAGATCTACCTTGACAAGGTCCGTCCCGAGGGCGAGGAGACCCCGGCTTCCGCCGAGGGCCGCGAGTCGCGTCCGCCTCGTGAGGACCGCGGCCCGCGTGGCGACCGTGAGGGCGGCGAGCCGCGCCGGCGTCGCCAGCGCAGCGGCGGCGAGCGTGGCGGCGACCGTGCGCCCCGCAGCGAGTAACAAAAGGTGACAGCGAGTTTCCGCGGGCCGGCCGGAAGGCCGGCCCGCGCCCTTACCAAGGCCCTGGGCGACGGCGTGCGCCGCACGGTCCTGCCCAGCGGCCTGCGCGTCATCACCGAGGCGATCCCGGGCTCGCGCAGCGCGTCGCTGGGCGTCTGGGTGGGCATCGGTTCGCGCGACGAGACACCGGCCATGTCCGGCGCGTCGCACTTCCTCGAGCACCTGCTCTTCAAGGGCACGCACAAGCGCACCGCGCTGCAGATCTCGGCCGAGATCGAGGCGGTCGGCGGCGAGACCAACGCCTTCACCACGAAGGAGTACACCTGCTACTACGCGCGGGTGCTCGACGACAACCTGCCGCTGGCGGTCGACGTGCTCTGCGACGCGGTGGCCGACTCGATCCTCGACCCGGCCGACGTGGAGGTCGAGCGCGGCGTCATCCTCGAAGAGATCGCCATGCACGAGGACGAGCCGAGCGACGAGGTGCACGACATCTTCACCGAGGCCATCTTCGGTGATCACCCGCTGGGCCGGCTCATCTCGGGGACCGAGGAATCGATCACCCCGATGACGCGTACCCAGATCAACGGCTTCTACCGGCGGCGTTACACGCCGCCGCACATCGTGGTCGCGGCCGCGGGCAACCTCGAGCACGCCACCGTCGTACGGCTGGTGCGCAAGGCCCTCGCCGGCACCGCGCTGGACTCGGCGGCGGGCGACCCGGCCGGCCCGCGCGCGGGCATCAAGCGGGTCCGGCACCAGAAGCCGCACACCGTGGTGCGCAACCGCGACACCGAGCAGGCGCACGTGGTGCTGGGCGGGGTCGGCATCGGCCGCCGCGACGAGCGCCGCTTCGCGCTGGGTGTGCTCAACAACGTGCTCGGCGGTGGCATGTCCAGCCGCCTGTTCCAGGAGATCCGCGAGAAGCGGGGCCTGGCCTACTCGGTCTACTCGTACGCGAGCCAGTACGCCGACGCCGGCCTGTTCGGCGTCTACGCCGGCTGCGCGCCCGGCAAGGTCGAGGAGGTGCTCGACCTGACCCGCGCCGAGCTGGCCCGGGTGGCGGACAAGGGGCTGACCGCCGAGGAGATCGCCCGCGGCAAGGGCATGGTGAAGGGCTCGTACGTGCTGGGGCTCGAGGACTCGGGCTCGCGGATGAGCCGGCTGGCCAAGTCCGAGCTGCTCTACGGCGACCTGATGACCGTGGACGAGCTGCTCGGCCGGGTCGACGCCGTGACCGCCGAGGACGTCGACGCGATCGCGCACGAGCTGCTGTCGCAGCCGATGTCGCTGGCGGTGGTGGGTCCGTTCGACGAGGCCGCGTTCTCGTGACGACGTTGGAGACCCCGCCCGAGACCCCCGTCGTTCCCGATGTGCGCAAGCGCCGGGTCGCCGGGATGGCCGTCTGGGCGGTGGCCTTCATCCTGTTCGTCGCGGTCGTCGGCGTCCCCACCAGCGATCCGCTCGTCGCGTTCGGCTGGCTCTGGCTGGCCACCATCGCCTGGCGCAACTACCGGCCGTGGCGCGAGCACCTGATCTTCCTGCGCGACTGGCTGCCGGTGGTGCTGCTGCTGGTCTTCTACAACGTGTCCCGCGGCTCGGCCGACAAGCTCTTCGACCCGCACGTCCAGTTCATGATCGACGCCGACGAGAAGATGTTCGGCCGGCTCACCGGTGGACACATTCCGACGGTCTGGCTGCAGCAGCACCTGTACGACCCCAGCCACGTGCCCTGGTGGGAGGTGGCGACCACGCTGGTCTACATCTCGCACTTCCTGACCGTGCCCACCGTCGCGGTGATCCTGTGGGTGCGAAACCGTGGGCTCTCCTACCGGTTCATCCGCCGGTGGATCTTCCTCAGCATGGCCGGCCTGATCACCTACTTCCTCTACCCGGCCGCGCCGCCGTGGTGGGCGTCCGAGCGTGGCTACCTCGGCGATCACGTGGCGCGCTTCTCGTCGCGCGGATTCGACGTGCTCGGCCTGCACAGCGCCGGCAACACGTTGAACGGACTGCAGGCCGATCAGTCGAACCCGGTCGCCGCCATGCCGTCGCTGCACACGGCGTACGCGTTGATGGCTGTTGCCTTCTTCCTGCCCATGGTCCGCAAGCGCTGGTGGCCGGTGTTGCTGGCATATCCGCTGGCGATGACGTTCACGCTGGTCTACACCGGCGAGCACTACGTGGCCGACGTGCTGGTCGGCTGGCTCTACGTGGGGCTGACGTTCCTGGTGGTCGGGCTGGCCGAACGATGGTGGGCACGGCGACATCCGATAGGTTGACCTGGTGACTGACTCGATTCGCGTTGGTGTGCTCGGGGCCCGCGGCCGGATGGGCCTCGAGGTGTGCAAGGCGGTCGACGCCGCCGATGACCTTGAGCTGGTCGCGATGATCGACCAGGGCGACCCGCTGTTCCGTGCCGCCGACAAGAGCGCCCAGGTGCTGGTCGACTTCACCAATCCCGACGCCGTGATGGCCAACCTGCAGTGGGCCATCGAGCAGGGCATCAGCGTGGTCGTCGGCACCTCCGGCTTCACGCCGCAGCGGCAGGAGCAGGTGCGTGACTGGCTGGCGCGGCGGCCTTCGGTGGGCGTGCTCATCGCGCCCAACTTCGGCATCGGCGCGATCCTGATGATGCAGTTCGCGGCCAAGGCGGCCCGGTACTTCGAGTCCGTCGAGATCATCGAGCAGCACCACCCGCGCAAGCTGGACGCGCCGAGCGGCACCTCGATGCACACGGCCAAGCTGATCGCCGACGCCCGCGCCGCGGCCGGCAGCCCGCCGATGCCCGACGCCACCAAGGAGGAGCTGGCCGGCGCCCGCGGCGCGACGGTCGACGGCGTGCGGGTGCACTCGGTGCGCGCGGCCGGCCTGGTGGCCCACCAGGAGGTGCTGTTCGGCAGCGCCGGCGAGACCCTGACGATCCGGCACGACTCACTCGACCGGGTGTCGTTCATGCCGGGCGTGCTGCTCGCGGTCCGCAGCGTGCTGAGCCACCCGGGCCTGACGATCGGCCTCGACGCACTGCTCGACTGACGGCCCTTCCGGCTTTACTGACAGCCCGTCGGGCGGCCCGGTCCGGGTGGTGCCCGTCGAGGGCCGCCGAACGGGGCTGACACCAGGTTGTAGGTTGGCTCGCGATGAACTCGCTTACTCCTCGTGGCCGCTGGATCCGGACCGCGGCCACCGTGGTCTGCGGGGTGCTGCTGCTCGGCGGCACCCTGTTCGGCGTCGACGACGACTTCCCGTTCGGGCCGTTCCGGATGTACTCGACGGCGCCCGACCCGAACGGCGACGCCAAGGACACCCGGGTGGAAGGGGTGGACGCCGCCGGGCGCACGGTGCAGATCACCGAGGGCAACAGCGGCATCCGGCGGGCCGAGATCGAGGGACAGGAGCAGACGTACGTGTCGGCGCCGTCCCGCCTGAGCGAGGTCGCCGACGCATACGCGGCACACACGCCCGCCGCGCCCGCACTCACGACGGTGCGGATCGTGGTGCGCTGGCACGGCATCGAGCACGCCCGGCCCACCGGCAGCTACCGCGACCAGGTCATCGCCGAATGGACCCGGCCATGAGGTGGCTCTTCTCGCCGGTCCCGCTGGGCCGGATCGCCGCGTTCCGCACCGTCGTCTACCTGTTCGTCGCTCTCGACCTGGTCGTTTTCACGCCGTGGGTGCGCTCGCACGCGAACACGCCGGGCTCCCTGTACCAGCCGCTGCTCGCCGGCCGGATCCTGCATCTGCCGACCCCGACGCCGCTGATCGTGCACTCGATCTTCTGGACGCTGATCGTGCTGGCCCTGGCCGCCGCCACCGGGCGGGCGCCCCGGATCCTGGGCTGGGCGGTCTTCGCGCTCTACTTCGAGTGGATGATCATCGCGATGAGCTACGGCAAGGTCGACCACGACCGGGTCGGGCTCCTGGTGGCGCTGGCGGTGCTGCCCACGATCGGCCGGGCCCGGCACGGCGACCGGACGCTGTCCGAGGCCGGGGGATGGGCGCTGCGGGTCACCCAGATCGCGGTGGTCTGCACCTACTTCCTGGCGGCGTGGGCCAAGC
Source organism: Paractinoplanes rhizophilus (assembly GCF_042664765.1). Classification (NCBI taxonomy): domain Bacteria; kingdom Bacillati; phylum Actinomycetota; class Actinomycetes; order Micromonosporales; family Micromonosporaceae; genus Paractinoplanes; species Paractinoplanes rhizophilus. Next base: position 195,431 of record NZ_JBHTBJ010000008.1, read on the forward strand.
TGCGGTTCGGCGGCCTCGACTGGCCGACCAGCGCGGTGCTGGCCCAGGCCATCATCCGCCGCGGCACCTGGCTGGCCGACCAGATCGCGGTGGTGCCCGGGCTGCTGATCGCCGCCCAGTTCGGCATCATCGTGTTCGAGCTCGCCAGCCCGCTGATCTTCGCGGTGCCGCAGCGGTGGCGCTGGGCGGTGGTGGCGTTCTTCTACTCGTTCCACCTGATCACGTTCGCCACGATCACCATCTCGTTCGCGCCGCACCTGGTGGCGATGACCAGCTTCCTGGCCCTCGAGAAGGTGCGGCCGGTCGTCTGGGTCCGCCGTCGTCTCGGGCGCGAGACGGCCGGCCCGCCGCCGATCGCCGAGGCCGAGCCGGCGACGTAGCGCGTGGCCGCCGGTTGCGCTCCAGCGATAGTGACTTCCCGTGCGCTACGCGCGCGACGTTGTCAAGATCGCCGGGCGGGTGCTGGTGGTGGCGCGGCGATGATGAGCTTCTGCGCGTTGCGCGCGCCAAGCTATCAAGGTCGGCGGGGCGCGTCCGTGCCGAAGAGCAGGTCGCGCTGAGCTTGCGGTAGCGAACAAGCCGCCGTGCCGCCGGGCAGAAGGTGCCGGTGGTCGGCGATCCAGCGGTAGGCCGGCCAGGCGGCGAGCCGGACCGGTGCGACGGCGAGCGCGCTACCCGCGACCTGCCAGAACCGGCCGGCGTCCTGGAGCAGCAGGGCGATGGCATCCGGGCCCGACGCTCTGACGCTGCCGGCGACCCACTGGACCGCTTCCTCGCATTCCTGCTGGGTGAGGCCGAGCGCGTCGAGGTCGGCGAACTGCCACGGGATGACCCGGGCGCGCGTGGGGATGCGGCGTTCGATGAACTCGGCGCAGGTGGTGCAGAAGGCGCAGTCGCCGTCGTAGACGAAGGTGGCGGTCACGACGGCAATTCTGCGCTCACGTCGGCGTGCAGCCTCAGTTGGGGGACCAGCATGTCGTCGACGTCGAGGGCGCGGCCGGCGCCGTCGGGGGACCAGCCGGCCGAGGTCAGGAACTTCTGGGTGGCCTTGTCCTGCTCGTACGCCCAGGCCACGGCGTGCGTGAAGCCGTCCTCGCGCCACAGGTCGACGGTGGCCGAGAGCAGGCGGCTGCCGTGGCCGCGGCGGCCCCACCGCGGCTCGACCAGCAGGTCGGTGATCGCCGCGAAGGTGATCGGCAGCGGCGGCTCCTCGGGGGCCAGGGCCTCCTCGTCGGCCGGGCCGGCGGCGGCGAAACCGACCACCTCGGTGGCCGACTCGCCCTGCTCGACGGCGACGAGCACGCGGTGGCGCGGCGACGGGAGCTCCTGGATGGTCTGCCGCCAGGCGCCGGCCAGCTCCGCCTCGTCGAGGCCGGCGAGCACGTGCGGGGGGAACATCCGCCGGTACGCCGTGCGCCAGGTGGTGAGCTGGATACGGGCGATCTCCGCGGCGTCCTCGGGACGAGCGGGACGGACGAAACCGAGTGCCATGCCGCGAGCCTACCGACCGGCGTTTTTGTCGTACCCCCGGTCTAGCCTGCACAGCGATGGGACTCGAATCGCTCTCGCTCGCCCAGGCCCGGCGCGTCGCGCTGGCGGCCCAGGGCTTCACCGACCGCCGGCCCGGCGGCGTCACCGACATGCGCCACCTGCGCCGCGTGCTGCGCCGGCTGCATCTGATCCAGATGGATTCGGTCAATGTGCTGCAGCGCGCCCACTTCATGCCGCTCTACAGCCGCCTCGGGCCCTATCCGGTCGAGCTGCTGGAGCGCGCGGCCTACCGCAAGCCCCGGGAGCTGTTCGAGTTCTGGGGGCACGAGGCGTCGCTGATCACCACCGACCTGCAGCCGCTGTTCCGATGGCGCATGGCCCGGGCGGCCGACTTCGCCTGGGGCAGCATGGTGCGCATCGTCAAGGAGCAGCCCGAGCTGGTGGCCTGGGTGCTCGACGAGGTGCGGGCCCGCGGGCCGATCACGGCGGCCGAGATCGAGCACGACGCGCCCCGCCGCAAGGACCACTGGGGGTGGAACTGGTCGGTGGTCAAACAGGCGCTCGAGTGGCTGTTCTACACCGGCCAGGTGACGGCCGCCTCGCGCACGACGTCGTTCGCCCGGCGATACGACCTGCCGTCGCGCGTCCTGCCGGCATCGGTGCTCGATGCGCCGACGCCCGCGTATCCCGATGCCATCCGGGCACTGGTCGAGATGTCCGCCCGGGCACTGGGGGTGGCCGCCGAGCCCGAGCTGCGCGATTACTTCCGGCTGCCGGTCGAGGGCTTCAAGCAGGCGGTGCAGGAGCTCGTCGACGACGAGGTGCTGGTGCCGGTGGTGGTGCAGGGGTGGAAGCAGCCGGCCTATCTGCATCGCGAGGCCAAGCTCCCGCGGTGGGTGCGCGCGTCGACCCTGGTGAGCCCGTTCGATCCGCTCATCTGGGAACGGGGCCGCACCGAGCGGCTGTTCGATCTGTCCTATCGCATCGAGATCTACGTGCCCGCGCCGCAGCGCCTTTATGGCTACTACGTGCTGCCGTTCCTGCTCGGCGACCGGTTCGCGGCGCGGGTCGATCTCAAGGCCGATCGCAAGGCCGGCGAGCTGCAGATCCCCGCCGCCTGGCTGGAGCCGGCGGCCGATCAGGAGGAGACCGCGGCGGCGCTGGCCGCCGAGCTGCGCCGGCTGGCCGGCTGGCTGGGCCTGCACACGGTCACCGCGCCGGTCAAGGGTGACTTCGCCGGCCCGCTGGGTGTTGCCCTCGCGGGTGTACCGTCGCAGCCATGACCCTGGCAGATGAGCCCGTGCAGGGTCCGGCCCTGCCGCCGGGATGGGGATATGCGGGTTACGCGCCGCCGCGGCCGGACGTGGTCACCCGGTTCGTCCAGCGCGTCTGGGCCCGGTCGCCGGTCTGGGCCGCCCCGTTCGCGGCGCTGGTCTGCATGTCCGGCGCGGTCGGCTACACGCTGGCCACCCACCCGGCCGACGCGGGCGCCGGCGACGCCCCGACCTGCCTGCTGAAATACACGACCGGGTTCGTCTGCCCGGGCTGCGGCGGCACCCGCGCGGCGTGGTATCTGTTGCACGGCGACGTGCCCGCGGCCGCCCGGCACCACGCGATCTTCACCTTCGCCGTGCCGTTCCTGCTGTACATGTACGTGGCGTGGGCCGGAAAACGGCTGTTCAAGTGGAACCTGCCGCAGCTCAGGATCGGTCCGGGCGCGATGATCGCATTCGTGGCGGTCTGGGGCGTCTGGAGCGTGCTGCGTAACCTGCCCTGGGCGCCGTTCACCGCTTTCTACGTATAGGGTCGGAATCGAAGTGGGAGACGACACCTGGACCTCGCCTCGCTCCGGCCCCCACTTCGATTCAGACCCTTGGCGGCGCGTCCGATAGGTTGTCGGTATGACGCACGACCCGCGACCCTTCGGACGGCTGCTGACCGCCATGGTCACTCCCTTCGCCCCGGACGGCTCCCTCGACGTCGAGGGCGCGGCGAAACTGGCCACCTACCTCGTCGACGAGCAGCGCAACGACGCGCTCGTGATCAGCGGGACCACCGGCGAGTCGCCGACCACCACCGACGCGGAAAAGGAGACGCTGCTCCGCGCGGTCGTCGACGCGGTCGGCGACCGGGCCAAGGTCGTCGCCGGCGTCGGCACCAACAACACCGCCCACACGCTCGAGCTCGCCCACGCCGCGCAGAAGGCGGGCGCGCACGGCCTGCTGGTCGTGACGCCGTATTACAACAAGCCCCCGCAGGCCGGCGTCGCCAAGCACTTCCTGACCGTGGCCGACGCGGCCGAGCTGCCGATCATGGTCTACGACATCCCGCACCGGGCCGGCACGGCGATCGCCACCGAGACCATGTGCCGGATCGCCGAGCACGACCGGATCGTCGCGGTCAAGGACGCCAAGGGCGACTTCACCGCGTCCTCGTGGGTCACCGCCCGCACCGGCCTGGCCTACTACTCCGGCGACGACGCGGCCACGCTGCCGCTGCTCGCCGTCGGCGGGGTCGGCCTGGTCGGCACCTCCACCCACTTCACCGGCCCGATCGCCAAGGAGATGATCGAGGCGTACGAGCGGGGCGACGTCGCCGCCGCCCTGGCCCGGCACCGGAAAGCGTTGCCGCTGTTCACCGGCATCTTCCGGGCACCCGGCACCATGCTGGTGAAGGCCGGCCTGCGCGCCCGCGGGCTGCCCGCCGGCCCGGTGCGGTCTCCGCTGGTCGACGCCGGCGACGACGAACTGAACCAGTTGCGCGAGGACGCCGCGAAAGCCGGCATCGTCCTCTAATACAGAGAAAGACGCGAATGAGTCAAGCTCACGTGGAGCTGGATCCACCACCGCCGCTGCCGGAGGGCGCCCTGCGCGTCGTCCCGCTCGGCGGGCTCGGAGCCATCGGCCGCAACATGACCGTGCTCGAGTTCGACGGCAAGCTGCTCGTCATCGACTGCGGGGTGCTCTTCCCCGACGTCGAGCAGCCCGGCGTCGACCTGATCCTGCCCGACTTCACCCCGATCCTCGACCGCCTCGACGACATCCAGGCGATCGTGCTGACCCACGGCCACGAGGACCACATCGGCGCCGTGCCCTACCTGCTGGCCCACAAGGCGGACATCCCGCTGGTCGGGTCGGAGTTCACGCTCGCGCTGGTCGAGGCCAAGCTCGCCGAGCGGCGGCTCGACCCGTACACGCTGACCGTGCGGGAGGGGCAGACCGAACGGCTCGGCCCGTTCGAGTGCGAGTTCTTCGCGGTCAACCACTCCATCCCGGACGCGCTGGCGGTCGCCGTGCGCACGCCGGCCGGCCTGGTGCTGCACACCGGCGACTTCAAGATGGACCAGGTGCCGCTGGACGGGCGCATCACCGATCTGGCCGGCTTCGCCCGGCTCGGCGCCGAGGGCGTCGACCTGCTGCTCTCCGACTCGACCAACGCCGAGGTGCCCGGCTTCGTGGCCCCCGAGCGCGACATCGGCCCGGTGCTCAGCTCGATCTTCGGCAAGGCCAAGGGCCGCATCATCGTGGCCAGCTTCGCCTCGCACGTGCACCGGGTGCAGCAGGTGATGGACGCGGCCTGGGAGTACGACCGCAAGGTGGCCCTGATCGGCCGCTCGATGGTGCGCAACATGGGCATCGCCCGCGACCTGGGCCTGCTGAACATCCCGGACGGCCTGCTGGTCAGCCTGGACGAGGCGACCAACCTGCCGGGCGACGAGATCGTCTTCATGTCGACCGGGTCGCAGGGCGAGCCGATGAGCGCGCTCGGCCGGATGTCGACCGGCGACCACCGGCACATCACGATCGCCCCCGGCGACACCGTGGTGCTGGCCAGCTCGCTGGTCCCCGGCAACGAGACCTCGGTCTACCGGGTGATCAACCAGCTGTCCCGGGCCGGCGCCACGGTGATCCACAAGGAGACGGCCAAGGTGCACGTCTCCGGCCACGCCCCGGCCGGCGAGCTGCTGTTCCTGCTCAACGTCGTGCGGCCGAGCAACCTCATGCCGGTGCACGGCGAGTGGCGCCACCTGCGCGCGCACGCCCAGCTCGGCGTCGAGTCGGGCGTGGCGGCCGACCGCGTCGTCCTCTGCGAGGACGGCGACGTGGTCGACCTGGTCGAGGGGCACGCGCGGCACGTCGGCCGGGTGGAGAACCGGTACGTGTACGTGGACGGCCTGGCCGTCGGCGACGTCAGCGAGTCGCTGCTCACCGAGCGGCGCATCCTGGGCGACGGCGGCTTCATCTCGGCCACCGTGGTGATCGACTCGGTGACCGGCAAGGTGGTCGGCGAGCCGAACATCTCGGCCAAGGGCTTCTCCGAGGACCCCGAGGCGTTCAGCCCGGTCATCCCGTTGCTGACCGCGGCCCTGCACCGCTCGGCCGAGGACGGCATCACCGACACGCACCAGCTGCAGCAGGTGGTGCGCCGGACGGTGGGCCGCTGGGTCAACGACGCGTATCGACGACGGCCGATGATCGTACCGACCGTCGTCGAAGTCTGAACCTTCCGCCCGCGAGGTCCGTACCTCAGGTCACGGTGCCGCCCCCACGGCACCCGTGGCTGAGGGGAGTTCCTCGAGATGCAGCGCAGCAGGATCGCCGTGGCGGCGGCGGTCGTGGCGGCGGTCGGAGCGGCGGTGGCCTTCACCCTGCCTTCGATGGCCGGCACCACGTCGTCGGCCAAGTCCGCCCCGGCGACCAGGTCCGACGTGTCCCCGCAGATTCTCGCGGCGATGGCACGCGACCTCGGCCTCGACCGCGGCCAGGCGACGGCCCGGCTCAAGCGGGCGAAGTGGGCGAGTGGCGTCTCCGCCACGCTGGCCGCGAAGACCGGCTCGGACTTCGGCGGCGCGTGGCTCGCGACCGACGGCACCACGCTCAAGGTCGCGGTGACCGACCCGGGCGCGGCGGACGCGGTTCGCGCGGCGGGCGCGGAGCCGGTGCTGGTCAAGCGCAGCGAGCAGACGCTGAACTCGGCGAAGGAGAAGCTGGACGCGGTGCGCGCGGACGCGGCCGGGGTGACCGGCTGGTACGTCGACGTGCAGACCAACAAGGTGGTCGTGGTCGCCAAGCCGGGCCGGACGGCGGCGGCCCGTAGCCTCGCCGCCGAGGCGGGCGTCAAGGGTGACGCGGTCCGCGTGCTGACCAGCTCGGCCGTGCCGAAGCCACTGTTCGACGTGCGCGGCGCCGACCCGTACTTCATCTCCCTGGACGGCGGCACCGCCCGCTGCTCGATCGGCTTCTCGGTCCAGGGCGGCTTCGTGACCGCCGGACACTGCGGCACGCCGGGCGACCAGACGTCCGGCTTCAACCAGCGGGCCCAGGGCGTGGTGCGGGCGTCGGTCTTCCCGGGCAACGCCGACATGGGCTTCGTCGAGGTCAACGGCGACTGGACCCCGCGCCCGGTGGTCAACGACTTCCAGGGCAACGAGCTCCCGGTCGCGGGCAACACCGAGGCCCCGGTGGGCGCGGCGATCTGCCGCTCCGGCTCGACCACCGGCACCCGCTGCGGCACGATCCTGGCCAAGAACCAGACGGTCGTGTACCCGGAGGGCGCGGTCACCGGCCTGACCCGCACCAACGTCTGCGCCGAGGGCGGCGACTCCGGCGGGCCGTGGCTCTCCGGTGACCAGGCCCAGGGCGTGACCTCGGGCGGCTCGGGCGACTGCACGGTCGGCGGCGAGACGTTCTTCCAGCCGGTCAACGAGATCCTCGCGGCCAACAACCTCACGCTGGTGACCAGCGGCGGCGGCGCTCAGGCCACCACGCCGCCGGCCGAGAGCGCCAACGCCTGCGCGTCGCTCCCGGTGCAGCGGCGCGGCGCGATCAACCGCGCCGGGGCGGCCCAGGCCACCCCGAACAACGGCGCCTTCCGGGCCAACGCCGGCCGGCAGACCGCCTGCCTCGACGCCCCCGACGGCGCCGACTTCGACCTGTTCCTGCAGCGCCTGACCGGCGCCGGGTTCCGGACCGTGGCCCGGGCGACCGGGGCGGGTGACAAGACCCTGAGCGTCAACGCGCGCTCGGGCACCTACCGGTACGTGGTCCGCGCGACCTCCGGCACCGGCTCGTACACCCTGGGGTTCGCCACCCCGTAAACCCCGTACCGTTGCCGATGTGTTCTTCGAAGCCGTCGCGTACGTCGCCGTGGCCCTGCACTTCGCGTTCCTGGGCCTGGGACTGCTCGGCGGCTTCGTCGCGTGGCGGTGGCCGCGGCTGATCTGGTTCCAGGTCGCCGCGGCCACCTGGCTGCTGCTGGTGGTCATGGCCGGCCTGCCCTGCCCGCTCACCTGGGTCGAGGACCGCGCCCGCGCCCACGCCGGCCTGCCCGCGCACGAGGGCGGCTTCCTCGCCAACCACGTGGCCGGCCTGTTTTATCCCGCCGGGCACGAGCGGGCCGCGCAGGTCGCCGCGGCCCTGGTGGTGCTCAGCTCGTGGGCCGGTTTTGCCGCAGCTCGGCGACGGCGTCGGCGAGCTGGCAGCCCGTCGCTATCCCGCAGATCATCACCTGATCGAGCTGCTCGGGAGTGACGCCCTTCTCCCAGTCGGCGAGCACCTCGCCGATGACGTTAACCACGCCGTCGTCCTGGATGTGCACGTACGCCTTCGGCCAGAGCCGGTCGTGGTTCCACGCGTTGCAGAACTCGTAGAGGCGGACCACGTCCTCCATCCCGAAGGCGTGCTGCACCATGGCGCGCACCTGGAGCATCTCGCCCTGCTCGCCGATCTGGAAGAAATACACCAGGTTGCCCTGGAAGTTCCCGACGACGTCGCCGTCCTCGTCGATCATGTAGCTGAACTCGCGAGCGCCCAGCACCGACTTGATCATTTCATGGGTCAAAGCCTGCACCGGACGACAGTAGCCCGCGGTGCGCCTTCGCGTTCGCCGGGCGCATCGACGCTACGGTGTATTCCATGGCTGCCCGCACACCTCCGGCGAGGGCGAGGAAGCCCGCGCCCCGGAAGGCGGCCCCCCGCAAGGTGGCGCCGCGGAAGGCGCCGGCCCGCCGCCGCCCCTCGGCGACCCGCGCCCGCCCCTCGGCCGGCTCGGTCGTCGCCGCCGGGCTGGGCCGCGGCGTCGGCGCCCTGTGGATGGGCGTCGCGCACGGCGTCGGCTGGGTGGCCCGCGGCGTCGGCCGCCAGGCCGCCAACGCCAAGGAGATCGACCCCGAGCACCGTCGCGACGGCGCCGGCCTTCTGATGCTGGGCCTGGCCATCGTGATCGGCGTGGCGGTCTGGGCGGGCAGCGCCGGCCCGGTCGGCAAGTGGCTGGCCGACGCGGTCCGGCTGTTCTTCGGCGGGCTTGCCGTGCTGCTGCCGCTGCTGTTGCTCTACGGCGCGATCCGGCTGATGCGCCGCCCGGCCGACCCCGAGCACCGCGGCCGCAGCCTGGTCGGCTGGACGGCGATCATCCTGGCCACCGCGTCCCTGCTGCACATCGCCCAGAAGCCCGCGCCCGGCGGCGACCTGGCCACCGACAACGCCGGCGGCCTGCTCGGCTACGGCGTCGGCGGGCTGCTCGAGCGGGCGGTGACCGGCTGGGTGGCGGTGCCGCTGCTGGTGCTGCTGTTCGTCTTCGGCCTCCTGGTGATCACCGCGACGCCGATCAACAAGATCCCCGAGCGGGTGCTGCTGCTGGTCGACGTGCTGCTGGGCCGCAACACCGAGCGCGCCCCGCTGCCCGCGCCGGACATCGACCTCGACCTGGCGGAGGACGACGAGCCGGTCAAGCCGAGGCGCCCGGCGCGCCGTCGGCAGGGCTCGCTCGCCGACATCGGGCTCGCGCCGCCCCTCGAAGACGAAGACGACGAAATCGTCCACGATGTCGTCCCCATCCCGAAAAGCCGGAAAAAGCCGGCCGCGCCGGCCGAGCACTCGCCGCTGCCCACCCGGGCCGAGCAGCTCGAGATCACCGCGCTCGAGGGCGACTACCACCTGCCGCCGCCGACCCTGCTGTCGACCGGCGCCCCGGCGAAGGCCCGCAGCCGCGCCAACGACGAGGTGATGGCCGCCCTGGCCGGCGTGTTCGACCAGTTCAACGTCGACGCCGTGGTCACCGGCTTCACCCGCGGCCCGACGGTCACCCGCTATGAGGTCGAGGTCGGCCCGGGCGTCAAGGTCGAGCGGATCACCCAGCTGTCCCGCAACATCGCGTACGCGGTGAAGTCGGCCGACGTGCGCATCCTCAGCCCGATCCCGGGCAAGAGCGCGGTCGGCGTCGAGATCCCGAACACCGACCCCGAGATGGTCTCGCTCGGCGACGTGCTGCGCTCGCGGGCCGCTACCAGCGACCACCACCCGATGCTGGTCGGGCTCGGCAAAGACATCGAGGGCGGCTATGTGGTCGCCAACCTCGCCAAGATGCCGCACATTCTGGTGGCCGGCGCCACCGGTGCCGGCAAGGCGCTGGCCCTCGACACTCCCGTTCCGACTCCGGGCGGTTGGTCGACGATGGCCGGCCTGACGGTCGGGGACCAGGTGTTCGACGAGCGCGGCGTGCCTTGCACAGTGATCGCCGCCACCCCCGTGCTCCACAACCGCCCCTGCTACGAGGTCGAGTTCTCCGACGGCACCGTGATCGTCGCCGACGCGGAACATGAGTGGCGTACCACCACGCGCGCCGGTCGGACGCAGCGGACGCATCGGTGGGCCGACGGCTCGTACTGGTCGCCGAGCGACCGGGAGATCGTCGCCCAGCGGGCCGCGTCGGCGCTCGGCGAGCCGGACCGGCCGGCGCCGTCCAGCGAGATCATCGACGAGGTCGGGTCACAGTTCCGCTCGCGTACCCGCAGGGTCCATGACGACGGAACGGTGACCACGGCTCGTCTTGCCGAAACGCTGCGGGTGGGGCCGCACGGCGAATGGGCGAACCACGCCGTCGACGTCTGCGGCCCCTTGCGGCTTCCGGAGCGTGACCTGCCGATCGCGCCCTACACACTCGGTTGCTGGCTGGGTGACGGCACCACCGGCGGCGCGGGCCTGACGTGCGCCGACCCGGAAATCCTCGATCAGATTCGGCTTGACGGCTACGAGGTGCTCAAGCGCGCGCACTCCGAGATCCAGTACACCCTCTCGAACCGCTCCGCCGTGCCGGTGCCGCCCGCTCGGAGCCGGTACCGCACGCTGCGGGCGCAATTCGTGGAGATCGGCGAGAAGCACATACCCGCGGAGTACCTCCGCGCGTCGGAGGAACAACGGCGCGCTCTGCTGGCCGGCCTGCTGGACACCGACGGGACCGCGACCGAGAGCGGCCAGGTGGAACTGGCGCTGACCAGCGAACGGCTTGCCGGCGACGCGCTGGAGCTGATCCTGGGGCTGGGATACCAGGCAACGATGACGACGAAACCGGTGAACGGCCGGACGGACGCGACGTCGACGTGCTATCGGATCCACTTCACCACAGCCGACAAGGTGTTCCGGCTGACCCGCAAGCTTGCCCGGCTGAACGCGGAGAGCCGATCGACGACTCGGCGTCGTTACGTCGTCGATGTCCGGCCGGTGGCGTCGGTGCCGGTGCGATGTATCCAGGTCGACAGCCCGAGCCGGCTCTATCTGGCGAGCCGAGCGCACATCGCCACCCACAACTCGAGCCTGCTCAACTCGCTGCTGGTGTCGCTGCTGACCCGGGCCACCCCGGACGAGGTGCGGCTGCTGCTGGTCGACCCCAAGCGGGTCGAGATGACCGCGTACGAGGGAATCCCGCACCTGGTCACGCCGATCGTGACGAACCCGAAGAAGGCGGCGGACGCCCTCGAGTGGGTGGTCGGCGAGATGGACATGCGCTACGACGATCTCGCGGCCAACGGCGTACGGCACATCGACGACTTCAACCGCAAGGTGCGCAGCGGCGAGATCACCGCGCCGCCGGGCAGCGAGCGCGAGCTCAAGGCGTACCCCTATCTGTTGGTGATCGTCGACGAGCTGGCGGATCTGATGATGGTCGCGCCGCGCGACGTCGAGGACTCCGTCGTGCGGATCACCCAGCTGGCCCGGGCCGCCGGCATCCACCTGGTGCTGGCCACCCAGCGCCCGTCGGTCGACGTGGTGACCGGCCTGATCAAGGCCAACGTCCCGTCCCGCCTGGCCTTCGCGACGTCGAGCCTCGCCGACTCGCGGGTCATCCTCGACCAGCCGGGCGCCGAGAAGCTGCTCGGCCGCGGCGACGGCCTCTTCCTGCCGATGGGCGCCTCCAAGCCGACCCGCATCCAGGGCGCGTGGGTCGACGAGAAGGAGATCGCGGCGGTCGTCAAGTTCTGCAAGGACCAGCGCGAGCCGGAGTTCCGCGAGGGCGTGACCGACGCGCCGCCGAGCAAGAAGAAGCAGATCGATGAGGAGATCGGCGACGACCTGGACCTGCTGCTGCAGGCGATCGAGCTGGTGGTGACCAGCCAGTTCGGCTCGACGTCGATGCTGCAGCGCAAGCTGCGGGTCGGCTTCGCCAAGGCGGGCCGGCTGATGGACCTGATGGAGCAGCGCGACATCGTCGGGCCCTCCGAGGGCAGCAAGGCCCGCGACGTGCTGGTCAAGCCCGACGGGCTGGAAGAGGCCCTCGCCGCGCTGCGCCTGGACTGAGCGCCGCCTCGAGCTCGGCCGGAGTGTCCGGGATCTCGGGCCTTTCACGATCAAAAGCGTCCTTGAGTACGTGGTGGGCAAGCGTCCCGAGGGCGGCGAGCATGAGCGCCGCCGGTACGGTCAGCGCGAGCATGGCGGGTGAGCGGCCGCCGAACAGGTAGGGCTCGTAGCAGAGCAGCGAAGCCGCCTGGACCAGCAGCGGGACCGGCCACAGCCGCGGCCGGTAGAAGAGCAGCACCGCGGTCAGCACGTCGGCGAGGAAGAAGTAGCGCTCGTGCATGCCGGGCAGGAAGAACGGCATCGCGAGCGAGAAGAGCGCGGCGATCGCGACCATCCGGCCCCCGGCGACGCGGACGTTCCGGACGATCAGGATGTAGCACAGGCCCAGGACGACCACGGCCGTGAAGACGTAGCCGAGCGTGCGAACGGTGTCGGCGGCCGGGCCGGCCGGGATGAAGGCGTACAGGCTCGGGGCGCGATAGGTGAGGACCGGGATGTGCTTGGCCTGGCGCCCGAGGTCGTAGATCGTGAACAGCTCGACCGGGTCGCGCCCGGCCAGCAGCGCGGGCAGGTCGAGCACCGCGATGACGGCGGGCACGGCCAGCAGCGTGCGCCAGGGCAGCCGGCCGGCCAGCGCGAGCAGCAACAGCAGCGGAAAGAAGAAGATCCCCTGCGGCTTGATCGCGAAGGACGCCGCGCACAGCGCCACCGCCGGCCACGGCCGGTCGCGGAGGAGGAAGTACAGCCCGCCGAGCGCGAACGCCGCCCACATGGCGTCCATCTGGCCGTACCACGAGGCGTTGATCACCACGGTCGGCAGCAGGACCACCACCAGCGCGGCCGCGGTCGGGATCCGGCGGCCCGCGAACTGGCGGCCCACGATCCGGTAGGCGAAGAAGGCGAGCGCCACGTCGAACGCGACGAAGACGGCCTTGAGCTTGACGACGAGCGGCCCGGGCACATAGACCAGGGCCGCCAGCAGGTAGACGAACGGCGCGTTGTAGTTGCCGATCTGGTCGCCCACCCCGTGCCGCGGGCCGACCGCGGCGATCTGGTGGTACCACATGTCGAAGATCGCCATGTCGTTCGTCCGCACCGCCCAGCCCGCCGAGCGGGCCAGCGCCGCGCACCCGATGAGCGCGCCCACCAGCACGACCTCGGCGTACCGGGGCGGTTTTCCGACGTTCGCCATCGTGCCGAGTATCGCGGCCCGAGCGGCTCGCTCCGATCAAACCGGGAGTTACCGTCCGTGCGGGGGAACGGTCGCCGAGCGGCGCCCGGTAACGTTGGCGGAGTGTCGGTAACCCCTTCTGCAAATCCTCCCGGTCGCCGCGTCGCCCTTCTCACCCTGGGCTGTGCCCGTAACGAGGTCGACTCGGAAGAGCTCGCAGCCCGGCTCGACGCCGGCGGCTGGGCGGTCAGCACCGACGCGTCCGGCGCGGACGTGGTGCTGGTCAACACCTGTGGCTTCGTGGAAAAGGCCAAGCAGGACTCGATCGAGACGCTGCTCGCGGCCGCCGACACCGGCGCCAAGGTGGTGGCGGCCGGCTGCATGGCCGAGCGGTACGGCAAGGAGCTGGCCGACAGCCTCCCCGAGGCGCAGGCCGTGCTCGGCTTCGACGACTACACCGACATCGCGGCCCGTCTCGACGGCGTCCTGGCCGGCGAGCGCTTCGACGCGCACACCCCGCGCGACCGCCGCGAGCTGCTGCCGATCACCCCGGTCCAGCGCCACGCCGCCAAGGTCGTGATCCCCGGCCATGCCACGGTCGACGAGCACACCCCGGCCCATCTGCGCACGGTGCTGCGCCGCCGCCTCGAGAACGGCCCGGTGGCCTCGCTCAAGCTGGCCAGCGGCTGCGACCGGCGCTGCTCGTTCTGCGCGATCCCGGCGTTCCGCGGCGCGTTCGTCTCGCGCGACCCGCAGGAGCTGCTGGCCGAGGCCGAGTGGCTGGCCCGGTCCGGCGTGCGCGAGCTGGTCCTGGTCAGTGAGAACAGCACGTCGTACGGCAAGGACCTGGGCGACCCGCGGCTGCTGGAAAAGCTGCTGCCCCAGCTCGCCGCGGTCGACGGCATCGTCCGGGTGCGGGCCAGCTACCTGCAGCCGGCCGAGACCCGGCCCGGCCTGGTCGAGGTGATCGCCACCACGCCCGGCGTCGCGGCCTACTACGACCTCTCGTTCCAGCACTCGAGCGAGCCGGTGCTGCGCCGGATGCGGCGCTTCGGCTCGACCGAGCGCTTCCTCGAGCTGCTCGCGTCGGCCCGCGCCCTGGCGCCCGCGGCCGGCGCGCGGAGCAACTTCATCGTCGGCTTCCCCGGCGAGACCCGGCAGGACGCCGACGAGCTGGTCCGTTTCCTCACCGACGCCCGGCTCGACGCGATCGGCGTCTTCGACTACAGCGACGAGGACGGTACCGAGGCGGCCGGCCTGCCCGGCAAGGTGCGGGAAGACACCGTCAAGCGCCGCTACGACCGGCTGGTGTCGCTGGCCGACGAGCTGTGCGCCCAGCGGGCCGAGGAACGGCTGGGCTCGATCGTCGAGGTGCTGGTCGACTCGATCGACGGTGGCGAGGTCGAGGGCCGGGCCGAGCACCAGGCCCCCGAGGTGGACGGCTCCACTACGCTCGTACCGGGGGCCGCACCCGCAGATCTTGATAAGTTGCGCCCCGGTGACCTGGTCCGGGCCCGGGTGACCGCGACCGAAGGCGTCGACCTGATCGCGGTGCCGGTCGAGATGATCGACGCGGCGCCGGTGCCCCGGCCGTGACCGACGAGCCGGTCCCCATCACGGCGCCCAAGGCGGTGTCGCCGTACAACCCGGCGAACGTTCTCACCGTGCTGCGGATCGTGCTGGTCCCGGTCTTCGTCGTCATCGTGGTGGCCTCGGGGCTCACCGGCACCGGCCCGCGCATCGCCGCCTGCCTCGTCTTCTGCCTGGCCTCGGCGACCGACTTCGTGGACGGCTGGATCGCCCGGAAGTGGTCGCTGGTCACCTCGTTCGGCAAGATCGCCGATCCGATCGCCGACAAGGCGCTCACCGGCACCGCCCTGATCCTGCTCTCGATCTACGACCGGCTGCCCTGGTGGGTGACGATCGTCATCCTGGCCCGCGAGTGGGGCGTGACGGCGCTGCGCTTCTGGGTCATCCGGTACGGCGTCATCGCGGCCAGCCGCGGTGGCAAGCTCAAGACCGTGCTGCAGATCGCCGCGATCGCCTGGTACCTGTGGCCGGTTCCGGAGCCGTTCGACGTGGTCGGCCCGTGGCTGATGGGCGCCGCCCTGGCCGTGACGGTGGTCACCGGCGCCGACTATCTGGTCCAGGCCGTGCGGCTGCGCCGCGATCACTAAACTCGGGTCGTGGACGAGTCCGAGATCCGCGTGGCCGCCGCCGCGGCGGTCCATCGCCTGGTCGAGCGCGGTGAGACGGTGGCCACTGCCGAGTCGCTCACCGGCGGCCTGGTCGCCGCCACCATCGTCGAGATTCCGGGGGTCAGCGCGGTCTACCGCGGCGGCCTGGTGGTGTACGCCACCGATCTCAAGGCCTCGCTGGCCGGCGTGCCCGAGTTGCTGCTGAAGGAGCGCGGGCCGGTGGATCCGCAGGTGGCGGTGGCCCTGGCGGCCGGGTGCCGGGAGCGCTGCGGCGCCGACTGGGGCCTGGCCACGACCGGGGTGGCGGGCCCCGATCCGCAGGACGGCAAGCCGGTGGGGCTGGTCTACATCGCCGTCGCGGGCGCGGCCGGTTCGGCCGTACGCGAGCTGAAACTCGACGGAAATCGGGACGCCATTCGCACCGAAAGTGTGACGAGTGTTCTGCGCCTCCTCTCGGACACCCTGCAGGAGGCGTCGAGCCGGTCCTGAGCTGCGGAATGTCGCAGTGACCGCGGTTGTTGAACCGAGGTCCCGCCGCCGGGCCCGTCCGGAATTCGGCGGGGCGGGATGTCGGCGTCGCCGGCAACGGGTACGGTTGCGGGAAGCCTCCGGCGCGTGCCGGCGGCCCGCCGCAGGAGGAGGTGCCATGGTCCTGCTACGCCGGGTTATCGGCGACGCACTTCGGGCGCGCCGGCAGGGACAGCACCGCACGCTGCGCGAGGTGTCCACCGCCGCGAATGTCAGCTTGGGGTATCTGTCCGAGATCGAGCGCGGTCAGAAAGAGGCGTCGAGCGAGCTGCTCGCCGCGATCTGCGAAGCGCTCGGCGCGCGCCTGTCCGAGGTGCTGGGCGAGGTCAGCGACACGCTGCTGCTCGCCGAAGAGATGGAGGGCGTGCTCACGCCGGTCAAGCCGGCCGACGAGCCCGCCGCCGTCCGCAAGGTTGCCCGCGAGGGAGACGTCGCCGTCTCCGTGCGCCAGGACTCGCCGCTCAAGGCGACGCTGCGCACCACGCGGAAACCCAACCGCGAAGTCGTGTACGCCGCATAGTTCGTCGCAGGGTTCCACCAGAGCAGGGTTCTACCAGAGCAGGGTTCCACCAGGGCCGGATCGCCGTTTGGCGGTTCGGCTCTCGCCGTATGTGGATGTCCCATCCGGGATCGACCCTGACCCTCGGCACGGCGTAGCCTCGAAGCCGTGGGGGAGACCCTGAGATCCCCCCGAGGACACGTGACGCCGGTGGCGGCGAGCTGTCACGATGGTGGTCACGCGCCATCGCAGACGGCTCCTCGTCCGCTGCGTTGATGGTGCCGAGACTGAGCGACATTGAGGGGATACCGCGATATGGCGAACCCGTTCGTCAAGGGCTGGCGTTACATGATGGCGCTCTTCGGCGCGAAGATCGACGAGTACGCCGACCCGAAGGTGCAGATCCAGCAGGCCATCGAGGACGCGCAGCGGCAGCACCAGGCCCTCGTGCAGCAGGCCGCGGCGGTCATCGGCAACCAGCGGCAGCTGGAGATGAAGCTGTCCCGCCAGATGTCCGAGGTCGAGAAGCTGCAGGGCATGGCCCGCCAGGCGCTGGTCCTCGCGGACAAGGCCCGCGCCGACGGCAACGAGCCAGAGGCACAGAAATACGAGTCGACCGCGCAGACGCTCGCCACCCAGCTGGTCTCCGGCGAGCAGTCGATGGAAGACCTCAAGACCCTGCACGACCAGGCCCTCGGCGCGGCCGGCCAGGCCCGCAAGGCGGTGGAGAACAACGCGATGGTGCTGCAGCAGCGCATCGCCGAGCGCTCCCGGCTGCTCAGCCAGCTCGAGCAGGCCAAGATGCAGGAGACGGTGGCCAAGTCGCTGGAGTCGATGTCGTCGCTCGCCGCGCCCGGCAACACGCCGTCGCTCGACGAGGTCCGCGACAAGATCGAGCAGCGGTACGCGAACGCCATGGGCCGCGCCGAGCTCGCGTCCAACTCGGTCGAGGGACGCATGCTCGAGGTGCAGAAATCCAGCCTCGACCTGGCCGGCTCGTCCCGGCTCGAGCAGATCCGGGCCAGCATGGCCGGTGAGAAGCTCGGGGCCGCGCCGCAGCAGCCCGCGGTCGAGCAGGCCCCGCCGGCCGCCGACCCGGCCAGCGTCGCCCGGCTCGACGAGATCCGCGCCAGCATGAACCAGAAGCGGGGCGACACGACCGCGGCGGGCTGACCCGTTTGATCGCGTTCCCGGGGAGAGGACCGACGGTGGACGAACGGACCAGATACTTCCGGCGGCTCAAGCGCCTGCGCGGTTCGGCGCGGCGGTGGAGCGTGCTGGGAGGCGGCCTGGTCGCGGCCACCGCGGTCCTCACGCCGTATTCGGGGATCGGCGTCGTCGACGCGATCTGGGCCGGCGCGGCCGGCTCCTCGGTCGCGCTCGCCTGGTGGCGGTGGAGCGACCACCGCGCGCTCGCCGCCACGCCGGCCCCGCCCCCGCCCGACCCGGCGCTCGCCGGCCAACGGCTGGCCGCCGCGATCGAGCGCTTCCCGGCCGGCCGCTCGATGCTCAACGAGGTGCGCCGGCAAAAGAACCGCTACGCGCTGCGCGGCTCGGCGATCACCCAGGCCTGGGACCGGCTCGACCGGGCGTCGGCCACGCTCACCGCGCTCGCCGACCGGCTGACCGGCCCGGGCGAGGCGGCCGTCCTCGAGGCGGCGGCGGCCGAGCAGTGGCTGCGCGACCTCGGCCAGCGGGTGGCGAGCGTCGAGCGGGCCATCCCGCTCAGTCCGCCCGGTGACCGGCGCGCGGCGATCGAGCAGTCACACGCTTCGCTCGTCGGGCAGTTCACCGAGGGCGTGACGGCGTACGAGCAGCTCGTGGCGGCCGCGGCCGGCTACGTCGCCGAGGACGGCCACCCGATGACCGACGGCAAGCACCCGGCCTTCGCCGGCCTGGTCGACGCGACCGACCGGCTGCGCGGGCTGGCCGAGGCGCTGGGCGAGCTCAAGCGCCCGCCCGCGACGTCGATCTAGCCTTCCGCCGGCCTCGGGCTTGCGTCCGTTCCGCCGGCCTCGGTCTGGCCGTCCGCCGGCCTTGGCTGGCAGCGCGGGCACCAGTAGGTGACGCGCTCGTCCTGATCCGCCTTGCGGATCGCGGTGCCGCAGCGGCGGCAGGGCTGGGCGCGCCGGCCGTACACATAGGTGGTTTCCCCGCGCCGCAGCGAGCCGGTCGTGGTCTGGGTCCAGCGGCCCTTGTTCGAGGCGACCAGCTTCTGCGCCAGCGTGACCACGCCGTCGAGGTCGGCCACGTCGGCGATCGGCGTCCACGGCCAGAGTCCACGCAGGAACATCGTCTCGGCCCTGTAGAGGTTGCCGACGCCGGCGAGGTTGCGCTGGTCGAGCAGCGCCTCGGCGACCGTGGCGCCGGGCTTGGCGGCTATCCGCCGCGCGGCCTCGGCCGGATCCCAGTCGTCGCCGAGCAGGTCGGGCCCGAGGTGGCCGACGAGGGTCTCCTCCTCGGCGGTGGGCACCAGGGTGACGTCGTGCAGGTGATAGCCGACGGCCACCGAGCGGGCGGTGCGCAGCACGACCCGGATCAGGTGGGCGGGCCGGCCGCCCCAGCGCTCGCCCGGCGAGTAGGCCCGCCACGCGCCGTCCATCCGCAGGTGGGAGTGCAGGGTGAGCGGCTTCTCGCCGTCCCGGGTGAGCCGCAGCAGCAGGTGCTTGCCGCGGCTGGCCGACGCGGCGACGGTCCACCCGGCCAGGTCGGCGGTGGCGAGCCGCGGCACCCGGAAGTCGCTGCCGGTCAGGACGTCGCCGGCCAGCGCGCGCTCGAGCACGCGGGCCGTGTTCCAGACGGTGTCACCCTCGGGCATGCCCGCATCATTCCCGCGCGGCGCGCTCGGAAATCCGGATCAGGTCGCCGGGACGCACCGAGAGCACGACCACGGCCCGCCCGTTGTTCACGGCGATCGCCACGTGGCCGGCCGAGTCCTCGTACACCAGCAGCTCGCCCCGCTCGACATCGGCGAACGTGGTGCCGCGCCGCGCCCGGACCGAGCCGTTGACGACCAGCTCGTGGCCGAGGCCGGCCAGCACGTCGCCGCCGGCGGCCAGCTGGACGTTGCCGAAGCGGTCGATCGTGCCGACCTCGGACTCGATCCACCCGTCGCCGACCGTGACGACCGGCTCGGGCAGCCGGATCAGGTCGGCCGGGTCGATCGCGGGGCCGGCCTCGACCGGGCTCGCGCCGAGCGCGAGGTGGGCGGCGGCCGGGGAGAACACGTCGCGGCCGTGGAAGGTGCGCGACACGTCGCCGAGCAGCCAGTCCTTGTTGGCCAGCTCGAAGGCGCGGTCGACGCCGCCCAGCGCGTCGGCCGCCCAGATCAGCAGGCCGTTGTCGGGACCGACCAGCAGGGCGTTCGGGGTCTGCAGGACCAGCGGGCGCCGGGCCGTGCCGACGCCCGGGTCGACCACCGCGACGTGCACCGCGGCCGGCAGGTAGGGCGCGGTCTGTGCGAGCACGGCCGCGCCGCGGCTGACGTCGGCCGGCGGCACGTGATGGGTCACGTCCATGACGCGTACGGCGGGCGCGATGCGCGCGATCGTTCCGTGGCACGCCGCGACGAACCCGTCGAACGTCCCGTAGTCGGTGGTGAGGCTGATCCATTCATATCCGGCCATGGTGGCCAACGTTACTGCCCCGACACGCATCGTGTGTGACAGCCCCGACAGGGCGCGCCGGGTGACATCTGGCAGGTTGGAGTCATGCGTCTTGTGATCTTCACCGAGCCCCAGCAGGGGGCCACCCACGGCGACCTCGTCCAGGTCGCGCAGACCGCCGAGGCGTCCGGCTTCGACGGGTTCTTCCGCAGCGACCACTATCTGGCGATGGGCGCGCCGGGCGAGCCGGGCCCGACCGACGCCTGGGTCACGCTGGGCGCGCTGGCGGTCCAGACGTCCCGCATCCGGCTCGGCACGCTGGTCACCTCGGCCACGTTCCGGCTGCCCGGGCCGCTGGCGATCGCGGTGGCCCAGGTCGACCAGATGAGCGGCGGCCGGGTCGAGCTCGGCCTGGGCGGCGGCTGGTTCGAGCGCGAGCACACCGCGTACGGGATCCCGTTCCCGACCGTCGGCGAGCGCTTCGACCGCCTCGAGGAGCAGTTGGAGATCGTCACCGGCCTGTGGTCGACGCCGGCCGGCCGCTCCTTCGACTTCCCGGGAAAGCACTACCAGCTGATCGACTCGCCGGCCCTGCCCAAGCCGGTCCAGTCGCCGCGCCCGCCGGTGATCGTCGGCGGACACGGCAAGAAGCGCACGCCGGCGCTGGCGGCCCGCTTCGCCGACGAGTTCAACGTCCCGTTCGCCAAGATCTCGGACGTGGCGCCGACCTTCGACCGGGTCCGCCGCGCTTCGGCGGAGATCGGCCGGGCGACGCCGCCGGCCTTCTCCGCCGCCGCCGTGCTCTGCGTGGGACGCGACGACGCCGAGGTGCGGCGCCGGGCCGCGGCCATCGGCCGCGACGTCGAGGAGATGCGCGAGAACGGCGGCGTCGTGGGCACGCCGGCCGAGGCGGTCGAGACGATCAATCGGTACGCCGGGGCCGGCGCGACCCGCCTGTTCCTGCAGACGCTGGACCTGGCCGACCTGGACCACATCGAGCTGGTCGCCTCGGCGGTGGCGCCGCAGCTTTAGAAGTTCCGCCCGGCCGCGGGCCCGATACGCACGTGCCGGGCCCGCGGTTTCGGTGTCGGCTCGCGTCATCACGGTCGCGGCGTGGCCCTGCCCGCGCCGGCCCGGATGCACGGCGACGGCCTCCGCGTAGCCCCCGCGCCAGGAACGGCCGGCGTGCAGGAAGCGGCGCTGCACCACGGACGCGTGCGCGATCGGCTCGCCGCCGTCGAGCACCAGCACGTGCAGGCGCCGAGGGCGTGGTCGAAGTCGTGGTCGTCGAAGTTGCCGGCGAAGGCGAGGTCGAGGAGGCCGCGAATCGCCGATCGCTCGGCCTTCGACAGATCGGCCGTCGGGACCGTCCGGGTTGGCAGCACGGGCCAAACTTACTGTCGCCGCGGGAGCAAACCTCGCATGGTTGCGCCTGCGAGACCGGCGTCAGCCCCGCAGGCGCAAGCCGCGCGGTGTCGCGCGGAAGCCCGCGGTGGTCAGGGCGTCGCGCAGGGGCGAGGCGTGCACCGCCTCGCCGTCGGCTCGTTCGACGGACATGGCGCCCAGCGCGCCCGAGCGCACCGCGTCGCCCAGGGCGCGGCCGGCGGCGATCAGGGTCTCGGGGTCGTCGGTGAAGCTCAGGAGCGTGCGGCCGCCGCGTTCGACGTAGAGCACCAAGTCTCCGGAGACCTGGACCACCAAGGCGCCGGCCTTGCGCCCGGGACGGTGGCCGGCGCGGGTGGGCTCGCCGTCGCCGCTGTCGACGATGCGGTCGGGCCAGGGGAGGGCGGCGCCGTAGGGGTTGGCCGGGTCGGTGGCGGCGAGCACCTGGGCGTTTGCGGTGCGGCGGGACAGCTCGTCGGGGTCGGCCAGGGCGCGTAGCCGGTCGACGGCGCCGGGGACGGCGAACTGGGCCGCGCCCAGGCCCTCGACGAAGTAGCCGCGGCGGGCGGCGCCGCGCTCCTCGAGGGCGCCGAGCACCGGGTAGACCGCCGCGAAGCCGCCGGTCACGCCCTCGGCCATCACGGCGCCGCGGGTCACCACGCCGTGCCGTTCGAGCAGCAGGTCGGCCAGGGCGGCCGCGCGGCGGGTGGGGTCGAGGTCGCGGTCGGGGAGACGGGACCAGCGGCCGGCCATGTGGGGTGGGCCGCCGCGGGCGGGCATCGCCGGGCGGCCCAGGCTGCCGGGCCGGCCGGGGCGGCGATAGCGGGTGCGCGCGGGCGCGGCCTTGGCCCGGTGGGCGCCGCTGCCGCCCAGCAGGGCGCGGAGCGGGGCGAACGTGTCGTTGGTCAGGTGGCCGCCCCACACCAGATCCCACACCGCGGCGGCCAGCTCGGTGTCGTCGGTAGCCCCGATGCGGTCGGAGAGGTTGCGGAAGAACAGTGCCTGGCCGTCGCCGAGCGCCTCGAGGACGCGCTGATGCAGCGGAGTCAGCGCCAGCTCGTCGTCGGGCGGGGGCAGCAGCAGGGGGGCGCTGTCGGCCCAGGCCAGGGTGACCCAGCCGTCGTTGCCGGCGATCAAGCCGGACCCGGCCCAGAGCACTTCGCCGCCCGCGCACAGCTCGTCGAGCTGGGGCGGCGCATAGTCGGCGATGCGGGCCGGCAGCACCAGCCTCTCCCACGCCGAGGCGGGCACCGCGATGCCCTGGAGCTGCTCGATCGAGGCGGCCACCGCGTCGACGCCGCGCGCGTTGCCGCCGATCTGGTGCCAGCGGGGCAGGAACGCGGCGAGCACCCGCGGCGGCACCGGCTCGATCTCGCGGCGCAGCGCGGCGAGCGACCGGCGGCGCAGCATGCGCAGCACCTCGCTGTCGCACCACTCGCTGCCCGCGCCGCCGGGGGAGAACTCGCCCGAGGCCACCCGGCCGGTGGCGGCGAGCCGCTTGAGGGCCTGCTCGACGACGAAGACGCCGAGCCCGAACCGGGCGGCGCAGGTCGCCGCCGCGAACGGCCCGTGCGTGCGGGCGTAGCGCGCGACCAGGTCGCCGAGTGGGTCGGCCACCGGCGACAGGTATGCCTCGGGCAGCCCGACCGGCAGCGCCACGCCGAGCGCGTCGCGATATCGGCCGGTGTCGTCGATGCCGATCCAGCGCTCCTCGCCGGCCACCCGCACCCGGATCGCCCGCCGGGCCGCCTCGAGCTCGACCAGCCACGCCTCGTCGGCGCCGCGCAGCGACAGCTCGGCGGGGGAGAGGTCGCCGAGCAGCCGCAACAGCTCGGCCGCGTCCTCGGCGTCGCGCGGCTGCCGGCGGCTGGTCAGCCACTGCAGCTGGGCCTCGGTCTCGGCGACCACCGCGGGGTCGAGCAGCTCGCGCAGATCGACCCGGCCGAGCAGCTCGCCGAGCAGCGTCGAGTCGAGCGCGAGCGCGGCGGCCCGCCGCTCGGCCAGCGGCGCGTCGCCCTCGTAGAGGAACGCGCCGACGTATCCGAAGAGCAGCGACCGGGCGAACGGCGACGGCCGCGGCGTCTCGACCTCGACCAGGCGTACCTTGCGGCCGGCCACCTCGCGCATGAGCCCGACCAGGCCGGGCACGTCGAAGACGTCCTGCAGGCACTCGCGGGCCGCCTCGAGGGTGACCGGGAAGTCGGCGAACTCGCGAGCCACGTCGAGCAGTTGGGCCGCGCGCTGCCGCTGCTGCCAGAGCGGCTGGCGGCGGCGCGGGTCGCGGCGGGGCAGCAGCAGCGACCGGGCCGCGCACTCGCGGAACCGGGACGCGAACAGCGCGGAGGTGCCCACCGACTCCTCGACGAGCTGGGCGATCTCCTCGGGGTCGAACGCCACCAGCTCGGCGCCGGGCGGCTCCTCGGCGGTGTCGGGCAGCCGCACCACGATGCCGTCGTCGGACGGCATGACCTGGCCGTCCACGCCGTACCGCTCGGCGAGGCGGCGGGCGATCGCGAGCGACCAGGGCGCGTTGACCCGGGCGCCGAGCACGCAGTGCACGGTCATCCGCCAGTCGCCCAGCTCGTCGCGGAAGCGCTCGACCAGGATCGTGCGGTCGTCGGGCAGATGCCGGGTCGACTCGCGCTGCTCGCCCAGGTAGGCCACCAGGTTGCCGGCCGCCCACTCGTCGAGCCCGGCCGCGCGCAGCGTGGCGGTGGCCGCCTCGTCGCCGGCCTTGACCAGCGAGCGCAGCTGCTTGCCGATCGCGCGGCCCAGCTCGATCGGGCGGCCCAGGCTGTCGCCCTTCCAGAACGGCATGCGGGCCGGCGCGCCGGGCGCGGGGGAGACCAGCACCCGGTCGGGGGTGATGTCCTCGATGCGCCACGAGGTCGAGCCGAGCAGGAAGACGTCGCCGACGCGCGACTCGTACACCATCTCCTCGTCGAGCTCGCCGACCCGGGCCGCGCGCTCGGCGCCGGCCAGGAAGACGCCGAACATGCCGCGGTCGGGGATGGTGCCGCCGCTGGTGACGGCGAGCCGCTGCGCGCCGGGGCGGCCAGTGAGCACGTCGGCGCCGCGATCCCACACCAGGCGTGGCCGCAGCTCGGCGAAGGCGGTCGACGGATAGCGGCCGGAGAGCATGTCGAGCACCGCGTGCAGGGCCGACTCGGGCAACTCGGCGAAGGGCGCGGCCCGGCGCACCAGCGCGGCCAGCTCGTCGACCGGCCAGGCGTCGAGCGCGACCATCGCCACGATCTGCTGGGCCAGCACGTCGAGCGGGTTGCGCGGATAGCGCAGCTCCTCGATCGCGCCGGCGCCCATCCGCTCGGCCACGACGGCGCAGGAGACCAGGTCGCCGCGGTGCTTGGGGAAGACGACGCCGCGCGAGACCGCGCCGACCTGGTGGCCGGCCCGGCCGATGCGCTGCAGGCCGGCCGCGACCGAGGGCGGCGCCTCGATCTGCACGACCAGGTCGACCGCGCCCATGTCGATGCCGAGCTCCAGGCTGGACGTGGCGACGACGGCGGGCAACTGGCCGGATTTGAGCGCTTCTTCGATCTGTTTGCGCTCCTCTCGGGAGACGCTGCCGTGGTGCGCCCGGGCCACCACGGGCGGAGCGCCGCCGGCCTGCCCGGCCTGGGCCATCACCTGTGCCGGCGGCTTGGTCACCGGCTCGAGCGCGAGCCCGGCCCGCTCGGCGGCGAGCTCGTTGATGCGGGCGCAGAGCCGCTCGGCGCCGCGCCGGGAGTTGGTGAAGACGATCGTCGAGCGGTGCGCCTGGATGAGGTCGAGCACGCGCTCCTCGACGGCCGGCCAGATCGAGGGGGTGTGCCGGGTGGCGCCGGGGTCGTCGGGATCAACCTCGGGCACCTCGTCGAGGCGGGTCATGTCCTCGACCGGGACCTCGACGGCGACCTCGATGGTCTTGGCGCTCGGCGGCTGGACGATCGTCACGTCCCGCGAGCCGCCGAGGAAGCGGGCGGTCTCGTCGATCGGCCGGACCGTGGCGGACAGGCCGATGCGCTGGGCCGGCTTGGGCAGCAGCGCGTCGAGCCGCTCGAGCGACAGGGCCAGGTGGGCGCCGCGCTTGGTGGCGGCCACCGCGTGCACCTCGTCGACGATCACCGTCTCGACGCCGCGCAGCGACTCGCGGGCGGCCGAGGTGAGCAGTAGGAACAGCGACTCGGGGGTGGTGATGAGGATGTCGGGCGGGGTGCGGGCGAACAGGCGCCGCTCGTCGGCCGGGGTGTCGCCGGTCCGCATGCCGACGGTGATGTCGGGCGGCGGGACGCCGAGCCGGCCGGACGCCTGGCGGATGCCGGTGAGCGGGGCGCGCAGGTTGCGCTCGACGTCGACCGCGAGGGCCTTGAGCGGGCTGACGTAGAGGACCCGGCAGCGGTGTCTCGGATCCTTGGGGGCGGGCTCGCGGGCCAGCCGGTCGAGCGACCACAGGAAGGCGGCGAGCGTCTTGCCGGAGCCGGTCGGGGCGACCACCAGCGCGCTGCGCCCGGCGCCGATCGCCTGCCACGCGCCGGCCTGGGCGGCGGTGGGCGCGGCGAAGGCCGCCGTGAACCACTCCCGGGTGGCCCGGCCGAAATCCTCCAGCACGTCTCGCACCCGACCATCCTCTCTCGGGGGTACGACAAAAAGCCGCGGAGAGATGGCCGTCTATCGGGTTTTCCTGACACGGCGGACCATGGTGGCGGTCGGTGGACCGGGCATATACAGGCTGCACCTGATCGAGACCGACAGGAGGCACCGTGCTCATCCGCGCACCACACGTCCGGCGCCTCGGCAGCGCCGCCGCGGTCCTCGCCGCGGTCGCCGCCGGCACCCTCCTCGCCTCGCCGGCCCGCGCGGCCGGCGACGGTTACGTGCGTCTCGCCCATCTCTCTCCCGACACCCCGGCGGTCGACGTCTACCTGCGCTCCGCGTCCGGCGCGATCGAGCCGCAGACGTTCAAGGCGGTCGGCTACGGCGACATGTCGTCCTACCTGCGACTGCCCACCGGCACCTACCAGGTCGCCATGCGCAAGGCCGGGGCGCCGGCCACCTCCGCGCCGGTGCTCACCACCCAGGTGGACGTCGAGAACGGCGGCGCCTACACGGTGGCCGGCGTCGGGCGCTTCGCCGACCTGGGGCTGCGGGTGCTCAAGGACGACCTGAAGCTCCCCGGCTCGGGAAAGTCCAAGGTCCGGATCATCCAGGCCTCGGTCAAGGCGCCGGTCCTGGACGTCGCGGGCCAGAACGGCAGCAAGATCGCCGACAGCGTCGCGTTCGCCACCACCACCGCGTACCGGGAGGTCGAGCCCGGGAAGTGGAGCGTGCGGGTGGCGCCGACCGGCGGTGGCCGGACCACCGTGCTGCCCTGCACCCTCGGCGCGGGCAGCGTGTATTCGCTGATCGTGCTCGACGACCGCGGTGGGGGCCTGAAACCCGAGCTGCACGTGGACGCGGAACGGCAGGGCGCGGTCCCGCTGGGCGGCGTGGCCACCGGCGACGGCGGCAGCCAGCCGGCCTCGCCCCTGCCGACGGCGCTGCTGCTCGCCGGCATGGCAGCCGTGCTCACCGCGGGCCTCGTCGTGGTGCTGCGGCGCCGGCTCCGGGCCGCCTGAGGGGGTACGCCATGGTCGGCCGGATGGACGACGAGGAGGTGCCCGCCGTCGGCGTGGCGGCGGTGCCGGGCGCGCTCTCGGTGCCCCGGCGGCCGCCGCGCGCGCGGCCGATCCCACCGCCGCCGATCCTGTTCGAAGCGCCGATCCTGTTCGCAGGGCCGATCCTGGTCGAAGGGCCGGCCAGGGAGCCGGCGCCCGCCAGGGAAAGGGCGGCGGCCAGGGAAAAGGCGCTGGTCAAGGAAGAGGCGCCGGCCAAGGAAAAGGCGGCCCAGGGGCCAAGCGAAAAGCCGCCGGCGATACGCGCGCCCGCACCCACCAGCGCTCCCGCCGGCGCCGGCCCCGAATCCCGCGATGAACCCCGCCAACCCGTACGGAACAGGGGTCTTCTGAAAGATCTCGGACGCCGCGCCGCGCTGCCCGCCCTGGCCGCCGCGCTGGCCGCGTTTGTCGCCGGAACCACCTACTTCGCGCTGGCCACGCGTGCCACCGCAACCCAGGATCCGTTGCCCGACCTGGGCAGATGGGCTGCGGCCGGGCGGGCGAGAGAGGGCGCCGGTAACGCCGCCCGGCCCTCGGGAGATCCGTTCGCGAGCGCCGATGTCGTCGTCAGCGGCGCGCCGACCCGCGTGCGGATCAAGGCGATCGGTCTCGACAGCGCGCTCGAGACCCTGCACATCGCCGAGAACGCGCTGCAACCGCCGAAGAGGTTCGACCGCGCGGGCTGGTATGCCGACGGCACGGTTCCGGGCGACATCGGTCCGGCCGTGATCGCCGGGCATGTCGACTCCCGGGCCGGGCCCGCGGTGTTCTACCGGCTGCGCGAGCTCACCGTGGGCGACCGGATCGATGTGCTGCGCGGCGGCCGGACCGTGAGCTTCGTCGTCACCCGCACGGCGTGGTATCCGAAGAGGGCGTTTCCCACCGAGGAGGTGTACGGGCCGACTCCCGACCGGCAGCTCCGGCTGATCACCTGCGGCGGCGTCTTCGACCATCGGCTGCGTTCCTACCGCGACAACCTCGTGGTCTACGCGGTGGCCGGGTGATCGTCGTTCCGCTGGTCGGGGCGGCTTGACTATCCTGACAACGAGTCGGCGGGTGGGGGCGGGATGGCGGTCGGACGCATGCTCATCGCCGGTCGGTATCGCCTGCTCGAGCCGGTCGGATCCGGCGGCATGGGCCGGGTCTGGCTGGCCCGCGACGAGATGCTCGACCGCGACGTCGCGGTCAAGGAGTTCGTCCCGCCGGACTGGATGAACGACGACGAGAAGACGCGGCTGCGCGATCGCACCCTGCGCGAGGCCCGCAGCGCCGGCCGGCTCAACCACCCGCACGTGGTCCGGGTCTATGACGTGGTGCACGCCGAGGGCCTGCCGTGGATCGTGATGGAGTACGTCCCGTCGCGCTCGCTCCACCAGGTGATCAACGAGGACGGGCCGTATTCGCCGGTCGCCGCCGCCCGCATCGGCCTCGCGGTGCTCGACGCGCTGAGCGCCGCGCACCGGGCCGGCGTGCTGCACCGCGACGTCAAGCCGCACAACGTGCTGATCGGCCTGGACGGGCGGGTGGTGCTGACCGATTTCGGACTGGCCACGTTCGTCGACGACGGCTCGGTGACCGGTCCGGGGCTCGTGGTCGGCTCGCCGCAGTACGTCTCGCCGGAGCGGGCGCGCGACGGAGCGTCCACCGTGGAGTCCGACATGTGGTCGCTCGGCGCGACGCTCTACGCGGCCGTCGAGGGGCGCTCGCCCTACGCGCGCGAGACGGCGATGGCGACGCTGATGGCGCTGGCCACCGAGCCGCCCGATCCGCCGGAGCGCGCCGGTCTGCTCGGGCCGGTGCTGCTCGGCCTGTTGCGACACGATCCGGCCGCCCGCCTGACGGCGAGCGAGGTGGAGCGCCGGTTGCGCATGGTGGTGGCCGCGGCGCCGGGTGGGGGAGGCGTGCCCTCGCCGCGGCGGGCCCGGGTGGTCGCATCGGCGGCGCCGGTTTCCGTACGCGTTCTGCCGGCGCAACGGGTCGCCGAGGCGCCGGTGTCGCCGGCTCCGTCGTCGCCGCCGTTCCGCTCGCGGCCGCTGGTCCTGCTCGTCGCGGTGGGGCTGGCCGGCGTGGTGCTGATCGGGGCCGGGGGCTTTCTGCTGAGCCGCGCCGACGACCTGCCGGTGGCGCGGCCGTCCTCGGCGCCCGCGTTCGTGACCGTCGGATTCTCGCCGGCGACCTGTTCCGCGCTCACGCCCTCGGCCGCGGCGCGCCTGCCGCGGAAAGGCGCGGCGACCGGGGTGAACGGGTGGCGTCTCTTGCCCGGCTGGTCGTATTTCACGGACGGCTCCGGCTTCCACATCCCGGTGCCGGACGGCTGGATCTACGCGAGATCCGGGGCGATGTACTGCTTCCGGGACACGCAGGGTGATCGGGTGCTGAGTCTCGACACCGCCCGCAATCCGGCCGGCGACCCGGTGCGAGCCTGCCGGACCGAGGCGTCGCGGCTGGTGGCGGTGGGCGCGCTGCCCGGCTATCACGAGATCGCGATCGAGAAGCGGCCGCTGCTCAACAAGGCGGCCGACTGGGAGTATCAGTACCGCGATCCGAGCGGCGTCGCGCTGCACGCCCAGACCCGCTGGTTCACCAACAACGGCCACGGGTACGCGCTCAGCTGGGCCACCCGCGAGATCGACTGGTCCGCCGACCTGAGTAAGATCAACATGGTCCTGAGCACGTTCTACACCGACAAGCCCAGGTAGCTCACAGCAACCACTCAGCCAGCGTTGTTACCGTATTGTCCATGATCGGCAGTACCCAGCCGGGCGCGGCCCGGCTCTTTGTCGCCGGCCGCTCCGCACGGCCATGGTGATCCTCGTCGGGCTGGCGCTGGTCCTGGTCGTCACGGCCGTCACCGGCTATTTCGTGGCGCAGGAATTCGGATATGTCGCCGCCGACCGCGGGCGCCTCCGGCACGAGGCGGCCCAGGGCGATCGGGCCGCGGCCCGGGCACTCTCCGTCACCGAGCGGCTCTCCTTCGTGCTGTCCGGCGCCCAGCTGGGCATCACCGTGACCGCCCTGCTCGTCGGATATGTCGCCGAGCCATTTCTCGGCCGGGGGTTGGCCGCCCTGCTGGGGGTGGCCGGGGTGCCGGTGGCGGTGAGCATGCCGGTCTCGGTGACCCTGGCCCTGGTGGTGGCGACCGTCGTGCAGATGGTGCTCGGCGAGCTCGCGCCCAAGAACCTCGCGATCGCCCGGCCCGACGCGGTGGCCAAGCGGCTGAGCCGGTCGACGCTGCTGTATCTGGCCGCGTTCGGCCCGGTCATCCGGCTCTTCGACCGGGCCGCCTCGCGACTGCTGCGCCGGATCGGGATCGAGCCCGTCGAGGAGCTGCCCGAGGGCGCCACCAACGAGGATCTGTCGCAGATCATCGCGACATCGCGGGCGGGCGGCCGGCTCTCGGCCGAGGTGTCGGCGCTGCTCGACCGCGGTCTCGACTTCCGCGGCCGTACCGCCGCCGAGGTCATGGTTCCCCGGGTCGACGTGACGTTCATGGCCGCGACCGACTCCGCCGTCGATGTGGTGAACCTGCTGTCGACCGGGCACTCTCGTTTCCCGGTGCGCGGCGCGACTTCCGACGAGATTCTTGGAATTGTCGCGATTTCCGATGTGCTGTCGGTCCCACCGGCCGAACGTTCGTCCCGGCCGGTGTCGTCGCTGCTGCGCGAGGCCATCATGATCCCGTCGTCGCTGCGCCTGCCGCAGGTGCTCGAGCGCCTGCGGGCCGCGCACAGTCAGATGGCATGTGTGGTCGACGAGTTCGGCGGCTTCGCCGGCATCGTCACGTTCGAGGACATCGCCGAGGAGCTGGTGGGCCCGATCCGCGACGAGGACGACCTGCCCGAGCCCGCTCCGGTCCGCCAGGACGACGGCTCGTGGCTGGTGCCCGCCCGCTGGCGGCTCGATGAGATCAGCGACGCCACCGGCGTCGACCTTCCGCTCTCCGACGACTACGACACCGTGTCCGGCATGGTGATGGCGAGGCTGGGGCGGGTGGCCAAGGCAGGCGATTCGCTTCAGCTCGACAACCTTTCCGTACGGGTGGAGAGCGTCGACCGCCACGTCCCGCAGACCGTGCGGTTGTCCCGATGAACGCCGTCTGGGCTCTGCTGCTGCTGGCCGGCAACGCGTTCTTCGTCGCCGCCGAGTTCGCCCTGGTCGCGAGCAAGCGCCACCGCCTCGAACAGGCCGCCGCGTCCGGTGGCCGGGCCGCGCAGGCGGCGCTGGCCGGCAGCCGCGAACTGCCGCTGATGCTGGCCGGCGCGCAACTCGGTATCACGCTCTGCTCACTGGGCCTGGGCGCGCTGGCCGAGCCGGCGCTGGCACACCTGCTCGATCCGCTGCTGCACACCGTCGGCCTGCCGTCGTTCGCCAGCCACGTGGTCGCCTTCCTGATCGCCCTGGGCGTGGTGACGTTCCTGCACCTGGTCGTCGGCGAGATGATGCCGAAGTCGTGGGCGATCACCGACCCGGAGCGCTCGGCCACGCTGCTGGCGCTGCCGTTCCGCGCCTTCGCCCGCGTCGTGGGCCCGGTGCTGCGACTGCTGAACGCGCTGGCCAACGCGGTACTGCGGCCGTTCGGGGTGCGCCCGCAGGATCAGCTGGCGGTGTCGCACGGCCCCGCCGAGATGAAGATCCTCCTCGACCGCTCGCGCGAGGAAGGGCTGCTGGAGGCCGAGCAGACCGAGCTGCTCACCAGCGTGCTGGGCCTGGAGTCGCTGACGGTCCGCGAGGTCGCCCTCCCGTTCGCCGAACTGGTGACCGTTCCGGCGGCGGCCTCCGCCGGCGAGGTGGAGCTGGCCTCGATGGGGAGCGGGCGTTCCCGCCTCGGCGTGACGTCTTCGGCGGGCGAGGTGATCGGGTTCGTCCACGTGCGCGAGGTCGTCCGGGCCACCACGGCGGGTCGCTCCGGTACGGCTTCCGAGCTGATGGATCCGGCCTTCAGCCTCGCGGCCGGCGACCGGGTGGTGGCGGCCGTCGCCGCGATGCGCTCGGGCCGGGCCCAGGTGGCGCTGGTCCGCGACGAGGTCGCGGTGACCGGCTTCGTCGCCCTCGAGGATCTGCTGGAGCAGGTGCTCGGCCGCTTCGACGACGAGACCGACCCGGTGCCGCTCTCGTGATCGTTTTCGGCCCACTCGTTCGACGTCTCTCAGGTTTCGACCTCTCTCTTGTTTCGACGGATGTCTCCGCGGATTTGCCACCCCGTTTGTTCAAGGAGGAATGACCCGGTGGTTTTCAAGAAGATGATGCGCGCCTTCGGCGTCGGCGGCCCGTCCGTCGACACCGTGCTCGCCAACCCGAACACTCGTCCCGGCCTGACCCTGGACGGCCAGGTCCGGATTCTCGGCGGCGACCACGACGCCGCGATCGAGCAGGTGGTCCTCGGCCTGGTCACCCGGGTCGAGCACGAGCACGGCGACGGCTTCGTCGAGTTCCACCGGGTCCCGGTCGCCGGCGGGTTCCAGCTGGGTGCGGGCGAGCAGCGCGACCTGCCGTTCGCCTTTCCAGTGCCGTGGGAGACCCCGATCACGGATGTCTACGGCCGGCGCCTGCACGGCATGACCATGGGGCTGCGCACCGAGCTGGCCCTGGCCAAGGCGGTCGACAAGGGCGACCTGGACGAGGTGGCGGTGCACCCGCTGCCCGCCCAGGAGCGGATCCTGGACGCCTTCGCCGAGCTGGGCTTCCGCTTCGCCCGGGCCGACCTCGAACACGGCGGCATCCACGGCGTCGGCCAGCAGCTGCCGTTCTACCAGGAGATCGAGTTCCACCCCGCACCCCAGTTCGCCGGCGGGATCAACGAGGTCGAGGTCACTTTCGTCGCCGACCCGGAGGGCGTCGAGGTGATCCTCGAGTTCGACAAGCGAGGCGGTTTCCTGGCGCCCGGCCACGATGCTTACGGTCGTTTCCGCGTCTCCCACGCCGAGGCCGAAACCACGGACTGGACGTCGGTCGTGGAGTCCTGGGTTCGCGAGGCGTCGGGCCGTTATCAGGGGTTGCGCGGCGCGGGCGGCTTCGGCGGGCCCGCCTACTCGGGCGGGCACGGCTCCCACGGCTATGGCCACCACGGGCATTTCCGCCAGGGGCCCGGCGCGGGCGCGATGGCCGCCGGCATCGCCGGCGGCGTTCTGGGCGGCATGGTCCTGGGCGAGGTAGCCGAGGAGATCTTCGAGGACGACGGCGGCGACTTCGACTTCGGGGAGTAGGCCGCCCCTCCCGACGGCGTCTCGCGTTGCGCACGC
This sequence comes from Paractinoplanes rhizophilus, assembly GCF_042664765.1. Classification (NCBI taxonomy): domain Bacteria; kingdom Bacillati; phylum Actinomycetota; class Actinomycetes; order Micromonosporales; family Micromonosporaceae; genus Paractinoplanes; species Paractinoplanes rhizophilus. The sequence goes on from NZ_JBHTBJ010000008.1 coordinate 228,770, forward strand.
TGAGAAGGGGCCGGCGTCGCGCGCGGGACGCCGTCGGGCTCCCCCGAGCATGACCCGCACCTGCCGCTTCGTGGCTTCGTTTCCGGTCCCGATCCCGATCCCGATCCCGGTCCCGGTCCCGGCGTCAGCTGACGCTGGCCGTGGCCAGCTTGATGCCGAAGCCGACGAACAGCGCGCCCACGCCCGCCGTGACGCCGGCCGCGAGTTTGCGGCGGCGCCGGAACTGGCCGGCCAGGAACTTCCCGCCGAAGATCAGCGCTGTCAGGTAAAGCGAGCTGAACAGCTGCACCACCGCGCCGAGCACCAGGAACGAAAGCGCCGGGTGCGCATATCCCGGCTCCACGAACTGGATGAAGAACGACACGAAGAACAGAATCGCCTTGGGGTTGAGCAGGCTGATCAGGGCCGCCCGCCGGAACGGATGCCGCAGGTCGCCCGGCGCGTCCGTCGCCCGCGTCGGGCCGCCGGCCCCCGGCGCGCCGGCCCCGGGTGCGACGGCCTCGGGTGCGACGGCCTCGGGTGCGACGGCCTCGGGTGCGACGGCCGCGGGTGCACCGGTCATGTCGCCGGCGTGGCCCGCGGCCGGCTCGGTCCGCGTTCGTAGCTTGCGCCAGGCGCCCCGGGCGATGTTGAAGCCGATCCAGAACAGGTAGGCGGCACCCGCGTACTTGATGACCAGGAACAGCGGCGGATAGGTCCGCAGCAGCGAGGCCACCCCGGCCGCCGACAGCGTCATCAGCACGGTGTCGCCGAGGAACACCCCGGCCGCCGCCTGGTAGCCGGCCCGCACCCCGCGGCGGGCGCCGACGGACAGCACGAAGATCGAGTTTGGCCCCGGCAGCAGGATGATCGCCACCGTGCCCAGCACGTAGGTCCAGAAATCGGTGATGCCCAGCACGACGTCGACCCTATGCCTTGGCCAGGGTGGCCGATCCACCCGCGGCCAGGCGTTCCCGCAAGCGATCGGCGGCGGTCGGCCACTCCTCGATCGTCATGGCGAACAGCATCGTGTCGCGCCACGTGCCGTCGGGCCGGAGCCGCTGCCGGCGGATCACGCCGTCCCGGGTCGCGCCCAGCCGCGCGATGGCGCGCTGGGACCGCTCGTTGCGGATGTCCGTGTACCAGAACACCTTTTCCGCGCCGAGCGTCTGGAAGGCGTGCTCCAGCAGCATCAGCTTGGCCTCGGTGTTCACCCCGGTGCGCCACCAGCGCCGGCCGATCACGGTGTGCCCGATGCCGAGCGAGCGGTTGACCGGGTCGATGTCGTGATAGCTGGTGAGGCCGATCACCGTGCCGGTGCTGGGCTCGACCTGCGCCCACGGAAGCTGGACGCCACTCCACTGGCGACGGTGCAGGTCGGCCACGTGGGCGGCCATCTCGTCGCGGGTGCGCGGCTGGAGTGTCGGCAGATAGCGCCAGACCTCTTCGTCGGCGAGCGCCTCGACCAGCCCGTCGGCGTGACCGGGGGCGAGTGGCTCCAGCCGGACGTGCCGGCCCTCGAGCGTCACCGGCCTGACCCATGGCGATCCGCCGCTCGGCAGGTAGGAGGGCGGCGCGACGGTGACACCGGCATCGGGCTCGGGCGGCCCGAAGACCCGGCTCACCGGCAGGATGCCGGCCCACTGCGGGAGGGAGCGGTCTTCCGGCTCGTCGATGACCCCGCCCGCGCGGGATCGCACCGAGACCTCCTCGAGCGGCAGCGCCAGCACCGCGGTCTCGGCCAGCTCCTTCCGGTTGGGCGGGCGGGTGTCGGCGGCGCGCCCCGCGCCCACCTTGTCGGCGAGCGTGCTCATCACGGCGAGCTTGGTCTCGGGATCGCTGACCGGGCGAGCCATGCCGTGCACGACGACGGACCGATAGTTGGCGCTATGGTGCGCCTGGCTCCTCGCGTACACGATGGCGTCGAGAAGCGTGACACTCACGCAGACCCGGACCCCCTCGCCTCGCGCCGAAAGGCCGAGGCGGCCGCCCGACGAGCCGTGCAGATAGAGAGTGTCGCCGAGGCGGACGTGCAGCGTGGGCAGCACTCGGGGCTCGCCGTCGACGACGAAGCCGACGGCACAGTCATACGCCTCGTCGAGGATGGCGTGTGCGGCCTCGCGGTCATAGGCCATGCGGTCGCGGTAGCGGGTGGCGGTCGTGCGCTCCGTCTGGGTGAAGAGGTCGGACATCCCGGCTCCCTGGTTGCGATCTCGCCTGTACTAGTACAGAATCAGTCCTGTGTCAGCACAGTATCAGGTCGTCGGCGACAGCGCCGCCGAGATTTCGGCCAGCATCGAGTCGGGCGTTCTCCGCGGCGATTTCGTCTGGGGCGCCCGGCTCCCACCGATCCGCGCGCTCGCCGGTGAGCTCAGCGTCAGCCCCGCCACTGTGGCAAAGGCCTATCAGGAGCTGCGACGACGCGGCGTGATCGAGGCCGACGGGCGCAAGGGCACCCGGGTTCGCTCCCGCCCGCCGATCGCCGGCGAGCGCACGGCGACGCGCCTCCCGGTGCCCGAGGGTGTGCTCGATCTCTCCTCCGGCGAGCCCGACGTCCGCGTCCTGCCGCCGCTCGGCCCCGCCCTTCGCCGCATCTCCGACGACGAGGGCCTGCCGCAGGGCTACGCGTCCGCGATCGCGATGCCCGAGCTGATCGACATCGCGCGCCCGCGCCTCGCCGCCGACGGAGTCCCGATGGAAAACGCCGCGATCGCCGCCACCTCGGGCACGCTCGACGCGATCGAGCGCCTGCTCACCGCCCATCTGCGGCCGGGCGACGCGGTCGCGGTGGAGGATCCCGGCTGGGCCAATCTGCTCGACCTGCTGGCCGCGCTCGACCTGCGCGCCCTCCCGGTCACGATCGACCAGCAGGGTCCCGATCCCGACTCGCTCGCCGCCGCTCTCCATTCCGGCGCCCGCGCCTTCGTCGTGACCGTGCGCGCGCAAAATCCGACCGGCGCTGCCCTCTCCGCCGTCCGCGCGGCCCAGCTCCGCGAGGTCCTCTCCGGCCACCGAGGGGTTTTGCTGATCGAGGACGATCATGCCGCCGAGCTGGCCGCGGTGCCGTTGCACTGCCTCGGCCCGGTGACCGACGCGTGGGCGTTCATCCGCTCCGCCTCCAAGCCCTTCGGCCCCGACCTGCGCATCGCCGTGGTCGCCGGTGACGAGACCACGATCGCCCGCGTGGTCGGCCGCATGCGCCTCGGCACCGGCTGGGTCTCCACGGTCCTGCAGCGCCTACTCGTCTGCCTTTGGCTGGATGAGGAGGTGACGTCGCTGGTGCGGCGTGCGGCCGCCGGCTACGCCCGGCGCCGCGAGGCGCTGCGTGACGCGCTCCAGGAGCGCGGGCTTGCGGTCGAGGGAGCGACAGGCATCAATGCATGGGTACGCGTTCCCGACGAGACCCGCGCGATCGGCCTGCTCCGCGACGCGGGTTACGCCGTCGCGCCCGGTTCGCTGTTCCGCATCAACACCCCGCCCGGCGTGCGCATCACGGTCAGCCCGCTCGACGAGTCCGGCATCCCCGCCCTGGCCGACGCCGTGGCGACCGCCGCCGCCGCGCCGCGCCTGACCGCGCCGTCGCGATGATCGGTCCACCGGGTGTGCCCGCTGTGCGTGGGTCGTGCCCGTTCGGGTAAAACGGTGGGATGCCAAGGACCGAGGCGCCGGTCGGCGCGCAGGAGTGGGTGCCGGATCAGCCGCGGAGCATCGACGAGCTCAAGTCGGCCGCCGCCGGCTGCGAGGGCTGCGAGCTGTACGAGAACGCCACGCAGACCGTCTTCGGCCGCGGCGCCGAGCACGCTCGCATCGTGTTCGTCGGCGAGCAGCCCGGCGACGTGGAGGATCAGCGCGGCCTGCCGTTCGTCGGCCCGGCCGGGCGCCTGCTGCGCGAGGCGGTCGACGACGCCGGCATCGACCCGGCCGACCTCTACATCACCAACGCGGTCAAGCATTTCCGCTTCGAGCTGCGCGGCAAACGACGTATCCACCAGACGCCCGGCCCCGCGCACATCGTGGCCTGCCGCCCCTGGATCGTCGCCGAGTTCTCGCTGCTCAAGCCCGAGCTGGTGGTGCTGCTCGGCGCGACCGCCGGCAAGGCGCTGCTGGGCCCGTCGTTCCGGGTCACCCAGCAGCGCGGCAAGCTGCTGCCGTGGCCGGCCTCGGCCCAGCACCCGGAGGACTTCCCGGTCGCCGAGATCCAGGCGATGGCCACGATCCACCCGTCCGCGGTGTTGCGCGCCGACGACCGCGACACGGCGTACCGCGGTCTCGTCGACGACCTGAAGGTCGCCGCTGCGGCCGTGTCCTGACCACCGCCGGGCGTGCCCGTTGCGCCCGGATGCCGCTGGGGCGTGCCCCGTCGCGCCCGGAGGCCGCCGGAGCGGTCGCTGAGTAGGCTCGTGGGGTGCGGTTGACGGATTTCTGGGCGCGGCTCGACGAGGCTTTCGGCGCCACCTATGCACGGAGCATCGCGGCCGACCATTCTTTCGCGGGCCTCGGTGACCGGACGATCGATCAGGCAATTGCGGACGGTATTGACACCGCTACTATCTGGCGAGCCGTGGTGGCCAGTTACCCCGATCGAGTGCCATCCCGCCTGCGCTGACTCATTTTTCGTACGCTTGTTCTGGCGTGTCGCTTCGATCTAGTACAGGTGTTCGGCTATTGTCCACAGCGGCCCGTTGTCCACAGCTCACGGCAGGGCGGCAGATTTTTGTCATACCCTCCGCCTACCTTGTAGCACGTGGTGAACAGAGGCTCATCGGCGAAGACGCCTGCGAAATCGAGTACAGGGGTGGCGGACATGGTGGCAGGACCTGACCGAGACAAGGCGCTCGATCTGGCGTTGGCACAGATTGACAAGCAGTTCGGCAAGGGCTCGGTGATGCGGCTCGGGGAGCGGCCGGTGGTGGAGACCGCCATCATCCCCACGGGCTCCATCGCGCTCGATGTGGCGCTCGGCGTCGGCGGTCTGCCGCGCGGCCGGGTCATCGAGGTCTACGGGCCGGAGTCCAGCGGCAAGACGACGGTGGCCCTGCACGCGGTGGCCAACGCCCAGCGCAACGGCGGCATCGCCGCGTTCATCGACGCCGAGCACGCGCTCGACCCGGAGTATGCGAAGGCGCTCGGCGTCGACACCGACGCCCTGCTCGTCTCGCAGCCCGACACGGGTGAGCAGGCGCTCGAGATCGCCGACATGCTGATCCGCTCCGGCGCGCTCGACATCATCGTGATCGACTCGGTGGCCGCGCTCGTGCCGCGCGCCGAGATCGAGGGCGAGATGGGTGACAGCCACGTCGGCCTCCAGGCCCGCCTGATGAGCCAGGCGCTCCGCAAGATCACCGGTATTCTCAACAACTCCGGCACCACCGCGATCTTCATCAACCAGCTCCGCGAAAAGATCGGCGTCATGTTCGGCTCGCCCGAGACGACGACCGGTGGCCGCGCGCTGAAGTTCTACGCCTCCGTCCGGCTCGACGTGCGCCGCATCGAGAGCCTCAAGGACGGCACCGACGTGGTCGGCAACCGCACCCGCGTCAAGGTCGTGAAAAACAAGGTGGCGGCTCCGTTCAAGCAGGCCGAGTTCGACATCATGTATGGCAAGGGCATCTCGCGCGAGGGCTCGCTCATCGACGTCGGCGTCGAGCAGAGCATCATCCGCAAGTCCGGCGCCTGGTACACCTACGACGGCGACCAGCTCGGCCAGGGCAAGGAGAAGGCGCGGGAGTTCCTCAAGGAGAACCCCGACGTCGCCGCCGAGATCGAGAAGAAGATCCTCGAGAAGCTCGGCGTGGGCCAGACCACCGGCGATGCGGCCGGCGGGCCCGAGCTCCCGCCGGTCGACTTCTGATCGAGGTCAAGCCGATGCCCGGACGGCGCGGCGCACGGTCGGGGCGAGGGTGGGACGCACTCCCACCCCGTTCGCCGCGCCATCCCTCCGATGAGCACCCGCCCGGCGAGGACCCCGGCGGCGGGGCGGAACGCGGCAACGTTCCCGCCCACCGCCGGCGTTCCTCGCCGGGCGGCTACCCACGCGGTGCGCGGGAGGACCGCAGCGAGTGGGGCGGCCCCGGTGAGCCGAACGGCCGCGGTGGGCGGGACAGCCGCGGTGGGCGGGAGGGCGCCGCGCAGCCGGCGCAGAGCGAGGCCGAGCGGGCCCGGGAGATCTGTCTGCGGCAGCTTGCCGTCCGGCCGCGCACGCGGTCCGAGCTGGCCAAGGCGCTGACCCGCAAAGAGATCTCCGCCGAGGTGATCGCCGAGGTCCTCGACCGCTACGACGAGGTCGGGATCATCGACGACGCGGCGTTCGCGCGGGCGTGGGTCTCCAGCCGGCACCACGGGCGTGGGCTGGCCCGCCGGGCGCTGGCCAACGAGCTTCGGCAACGCGGGGTGGACGCCGAGGTGGCGAGCGAGGCCCTCGAGACCCTCGACGACGAGGACGAGGCCGCGACGGCCCGCGCGCTCGTGGATCGCAAGCTGCGCACCGCGCACGGCACACCCGAGGCGGTGTTCCGGCGCTTGGTGAGCATGCTCGCTCGCAAGGGCTATCCGGCAGGGGTGGCGATCCACGCGGTCAAGGACGCGCTCGCGGCCCGCGACGCCGAGGCGGCCGAGTTCGCCGACCAGATCGACGCCGACGCCATGGCCGACGAGAGCAACGAGCCCGGCTGAGCGGCGGCCGCGCCCGAGGGGGCGGCGTGCCCGGCGGGGCCGCGGACCCGGGTGAGCGGCGGCCGAGTAAAGATCGACATTCGCCACTGGCTGCTAGCGTGAGTTGGCGTGACCGAGGACTCGCGGAATTACGTGCGGGGCTACGGTTCCTTCCCGGAGGGTTCCGAGCCGACCGAGCAGGTCGCCGCGCGCGTCGCGGCCGGCGACCCGTCGGCCGACCAGCCTGCTTCGCCGTCGTTCCCCCACCCCAGCATCCCCATCCAGCATCCGGCACCGTCCACCGCGCGGCCCGCCAACCCCTGGAGCGCCCCGCCACGCGACCACCACGCGCCGCCGCCCGAGATCCAAGCGCCGCCGCGCGACCCCCACGCCCTGCCGCGCGACATCCACGCGTCGCCGCGCGACCCCCACGCCCTGCCGCGCGACATCCACGCCCTGTCGCGCGACATCCAAGCGCCGCCGGGCGACCTGCACGCGCCGCCGCCCGAGCCGGAAGACGTCGCCCCGGCCCCGCATCCGGTGGACACCTATTCCATGTCGGCGGGCGTCGCCGAGCGCCCGACCCGTCCTGACAGCCCGCCCGGCCCGTATTTCGCGCCGAGAAGCCCCGCCCCCGCCCCAGCCGGCGACCCGTCCGCCGACCAGTCCGACCCGTGGACCACCAACCCCGCCCAGGCCGACAGCAGATGGGCGAGCGATCCCGCCGAGACCGACGGCCGCTGGGCGAGCAATCCCGCCGAGGCCGACGGCCACTGGGTGAGCGATCCCGCCGACGCCGACGGCCAGTGGGCGAGCAATCCCGCCGAGGCCGACGGCCAGTGGGTGAGCGACCCCGCCGAGGCCGACGGCCAGTGGGTGAGCGACCCCGCCGAGACCGACAGCCGATGGGTGAGCAATCCCGCGGCCGACCCCGCACAGGCCGACATCACGCCGGTGAGCGACCCGTCCACAACGCCTGACCACGACCTGGACGCCTGGGATCCGCAGGCCATCGACCCGGCGCCGAGCGGCCCGCCCCCCATCCCATCAACCGATCCCGCCTACGACCCGTGGGATCCGTACGCGCCCCCACCCCCCAACATCGAGGCCCGCCCGGAAAGCGACGCCCTCTACCCAGCCCTCTCCAACTCCGGTCTCTACACACCCGCGGTGAACCGGGCCGAACCCTACGGCCTCCCCGCCACCCCCGCACCCCGCATCGAGCCCACCCCACCCCCGCCCCGCCCCACGCGTCTCCTGACCGGCCTGCTGATCGGCCTCCTGGCGGGTCTCCTTCTCTTCGGCGTCGCCGGTGTCCTGGTCGGCCGCGCCACCGCCGCCCAGCCCGAACCGGCCAAGACCGCCGAGAAGGCCAAGACCTCCGAGAAGGCCAAGACCTCCGAACCGGCCAAGACCTCCGAACTGGACAAGACCGCCGGATCGCCCAAGACCGGCGCGCCCGCCCAGGGCCTCTTCGAACAGACCCAGGCGTCCCTCAACCGCCCCAAGTTCGCGACCAACGGCCTCCTGCCTCTGGCCCAGCCCTGGCTTCCGTACCTCTCCACCTGCGCCCGCGGCACCCCCAACGCCGACGACGGCGAATCGGCCCGGATCCGCTGCACGGTGAGCGGCATGAGCATCGTCTTCGTGCAGTACAAGACCACTGTGGACCGCGACAAGGCCCGCGCCGGCCTCAAGAAGCAGGCCGACGGCGCCCGCACCCTCACGCCGGGCGCGAAGACCAGCGGCAACTACGTTGAGTATGCGTACCCGTTGACCGAGGGTGGCGTCACGCGCACGGTCGCCGGGATCTGGTGGGAGGACCCGCGAGCGCCCGCCGCCGCCCACCTTCTCGCCTACTGGAAAGATGGGCTGGGCGAGAGCTGGGAGCCGATGCGCGATCTCTGGTCCCGGTACGCCTGAAATGCCCGCCAACTTCGTGAGCTGCGCGTAAGCGGGTCTGTGCCCTAAGTCCCATCCCGGACCAAATCATGGATCCTTGACCGAAGTGGCACTCGCGACCTAGCCTCGCGTTACACAAGGTTTGTTCGACCATCGCATGCAACACGCACAACATAGATCGCATTACATTACGGCATCACTTGTGATCCCCACCGTCACCGAACGAAGGGTCACAACTGGAGAACTGGTTACCGAGGCGTGCCATGACAGGGCACGTCGCGGTTCGGCACAGCCTGCGTTCAGCCAGCCTTGGTCGGGCATCCGCAGACTGCCTGTGCGCGCTACCGCGTGCCAGGCGGCGCGGCGCGCAACAGCGCGTGGCGCGGCGAAGGGAGACGCGGCGAGATGACCGCCCTGGACTGGGTGCTGGTGGTGGCTGTCGTCGTCCTCGGCGCCCTGGTGGTGGCCGGTTTGATGCTCGGGGCGCGGGCTCTGCGCCAGCTGCGCAGCGACCGCGCCGACGCCCAGGACCGCGAGGACCAGGCCGTCGGCGCCGCCCAGGCCAAGGTCGCCGACGCGAACGCCAAGGCCGCTTCCGTACGCGCCGAGGTCGCCGCCGCCAAGGCCGAGGCCACCGCCGCCCGCGCCGAGGCCCGCCGGGTCCTCGAGGACGCGCACAGCGAGGCCGACACCATCCTGGAGCGCGCCCACCGCCAGGCCGAGGCCGACGCCGAGCAGGTCCGCTCCGCCGCCCGCCGCTCCGGCGAGCGCGAGGTCGCCCTGCTCAACGCGACCGCCAAGGAGCAGGCCGCCGAGGTGGAGCGCCGCGCCGCCCGGATCGACGAGCGTGAGCGGCTGCACGCCGAGGAGGTCGAGCGGCTGGTCGAGCGGGAGCGCCGGCTGGCCGCCCAGGATGCCGATCTGAGCTCCCGCGAGAACGCTCTCACCGTTCGCGAGTCCGAACTGGCCGACGCCGAGCGGCAGAAGCGCCGCGAGCTGGAGCGGATAGCCAAGCTGACCGCCGAGGCGGCCCGCGTCGAGCTGGTCGAGAACATCGAGGCCCAGGCCAAGCGCGAGGCCGCGATCATGGTGCGGGACATCGAGAACGAGGCGAAGAGCACCGCCGACACCCGGGCCCGCCGCATCGTGGTGGACGCCATCCAGCGGATCGCCAGCGAGCAGACCGCGGAGAGCGTGGTCAGCGTCCTGCACCTGCCCAGCGACGAGATGAAGGGCCGGATCATCGGCCGCGAGGGCCGCAACATCCGCGCGTTCGAGTCGGTCACCGGCGTCAACCTGATCATCGACGACACCCCGGAGGCGGTGCTGCTCTCCTGTTTCGATCCGGTCCGGCGCGAGGTCGGCCGGCTGACGCTGGAGAAGCTGGTCCTCGACGGCCGCATCCACCCGCATCGCATCGAGGAGGTCTACGACAGCGCCAAGAACGAGGTGGAGGTGCTCTGCGACCGGGCCGCCGAGGAGGCGCTGGTCGACGTCGGGATCACCGACATCCACCCCGAGCTGGCCAAGCTGCTCGGCCGGCTGCGGTACCGCACCAGCTACGGGCAGAACGTCCTGAAGCATCTCGTCGAGACCGCGCACATCGCCGGGATCATGGCGGCCGAGCTGGGCCTGGACGTCCCGTCGATGAAGCGGGCGGCCTTCCTGCACGACATCGGCAAGGCGCTCACCCATGAGGTCGAGGGCAGCCACGCGCTGATCGGCGCCGACCTGGCCCGCAAGTACGGTGAGTCGGAGGATGTCGTGCACGCCATCGAGGCGCACCACAACGAGGTGCCCCCGCAGACCATCGAAGCGGTGCTCACCCAGGCGGCCGACGCGTGCTCCGGCGGCCGCCCGGGCGCCCGGCGGGAGAGCCTCGAGGCGTACGTGAAGCGGTTGGAACGCATCGAGGAGATCGCCGCCGGCAAGGTGGGCGTCGAGAAGGTCTTCGCGATGCAGGCCGGGCGCGAGATCCGGGTCATGGTGCGGCCCGAGGACATCGACGACATCGGCGCCGCTGTCCTCGCCCGCGACGTCGCGAAGCAGATCGAGGAAGAGCTCACCTACCCGGGCCAGATCCGCGTCACGGTCGTCCGCGAGTCCCGGGTGACCGAGCTGGCCCGCTAAAAGGCTTCAAACCGTTACACGTAGGGGTAAAGCACGCCCTTCCGATCACGCGCCGGCGCCGACTTCTCCGCCCGCACCGGCCAGTACGGTCGGGCCGGTGGTCGTGCGTCGTGGCGCCTTGCCGCTGCGCCGCGTCCGCCGGCCGAGCCAGCCCGCCGTCGCGGTCAGCGCCGAGTTGATCACGATGTAGATGATCGCGGCCACGATCGCGGCCTGCACCACGTTGCCGAAGTTGGCCGCCACGTTGTTGACGCCCAGCTGGAGCAGCTCGTTGTAGGAGATGATGTAGCCCAGGGCGGTGTCCTTCACCAGCACCACGAGCTGGCTGACGATCACCGGTAGCATCGCGCGGGCCGCCTGCGGGATGAGGATCTGGCCCATCACCTGCGACTTGCGCATGCCGATCGCGTACGCCGCCTCGCTCTGCCCGATGGGCACCGCCCGGACGCCGGCCCGGAAAGCCTCGGCCAGCACCGACCCGTTGTAGAGGGTCAGCGCGATCACGACCGCCCAGAAGTTGGACATCGGCTTCTCGGTCACGAACGGGATGCCGAAGAAGATGAAGAACATCAGAAGCAGCAGCGGCACGGCCCGGAAGAACTCGACCACCACGCCGGACGGGAACCGCAGCCACCAGTGGTCGGAGAGCCGGCCCACCGCGAAGATCACGCCGAACGCCAGCGACAGCACCATCGCCACCGCCGCCGCGGCCAGGGTGTTCTTGAGGCCGGGCAGGATGTAGTCGGTCCAGGTGCTCGCTTTCGTGAACGGCTTCCACAGCACCGCCGCCCACTGGCCCTTGTCGTCGAACTTCGAGTAGACCCAGTACAGCAGCGCGATCAGCAGCACGCCGAAGGCGACCGTGAGGATCCGGTTGCGGGCGCGGGCGCGCGGCCCGGGGTAGTCGTACAGGACGGCGTCGGTGCTCATCGCTTCACCGCCAGTCGGTTGGCCAGCCAGCCGAAGCCGTAGCCGGTGGGAATGAGGACCACGGCGAAGGTGCCGGCGAAGACGAAGAAGATCGTGAAGACCGCGTTGCCGTTGGCGTTGATCAGATCCTTCATGGCGTTCGACGACTCCATGAGGCCGATCGTCCCGACGATCGTCGCGTTCTTGGCCAGGGCGATGAAGATGCTGCCCAGCGGCGCGATCACGGCCCGGCCGGCCTGCGGCAGCACGATCATCGTGAGGGTCTGCCGGAAGGACATGCCGATCGCCCGGGCGGCCTCGGCCTGCCCCGCCGGCACCGTGTTGATGCCGGAGCGGATCGCCTCGCAGACGAACGCCGCGGTGTACACCGACAGGCCGACCACGCCGAGCCAGTAGTTGTTCAGCTCGAGGTTGTCCGAGGTGGTGAAGCCCAGCACGGAGAACAGGCCGAAGTAGCAGAAGAAGACGATCAGCGTGAGCGGGGTGTTGCGGAAGATGTTCACCCAGGCCGTGCCGAAGCCGCGCAGCACCGGCACCGGCGACACCCGCATCGCCGCCAGCACGGTGCCCAGCACCAGCGCGCCGGCCGAGGAGGCCAGCGTGAGCTTCAGGATCCAGAGGAACCCGGTCACATAGACGTCGCGATTGGCCGGATCGGAGAAAACGTCCATCGTCACCTCAAAAAGGGAGGGGCCGGATGAACCCGGCCCCGCCGCCAATTAACCTCAGGAACAGTTGGTGAGCTTGGAGGTGTCCAGCTCGGGCGCGGGCGTGCCGCTCTTGCCGAGCGTGTCGTCCCAGGCCTTCTTGTACGACCCGTCCGTCGCGGCCGCCTTGAGAATCTCGTTGATCTTGTTGCAGCCCTCGGTGTCGTCCTTCTTGACGCCGATGCCGTACGGCTCGGTGCTGAACGGCTTGCCGACCACCTTGAACTTGCCCGCGTACTGCTCCTGCGCGGCGTACCCGGCAAGGATGATGTCGTCGGTGGTGACCGCGTCGACCTGACCGCCGGCCAGCGCCGTCACGCACTTGGAGTACGAGTCGAACTGCTGGAGCTGGGCCTGCTTGTAGTCCGTCTGGATCTTCTTGGCCGGGGTCGAGCCGCTCACCGAGCAGACCTTCTTGCCGGCCAGCGCCTCCGGCCCGGCGATCGTCGAGCTCACCGGCACCAGCAGGTCCTGCCCGGCCACGTAGTACGGCCCGGCGAAGTTGACCTTCTGCTTGCGCTCGTCGTTGATCGTGTAGGTCGCCACCACGACGTCGACCTGGCCCTGCTGGATGTAGGCCTCACGGTTGGCCGACACGGTCGTCTTCCACGTGATGCCGCTCTCCGGCACGCCCAGGCCCTTGGCGATGATCTTCGAGATCTCGATGTCGAAGCCGGTGTAGGTGCTGCCGGTCTGCAGGCCGAGGCCGGGCTGGTCGGCCTTGACGCCGAAGGTCAGCTTGCCGCCGGACGCCTTGCCGACGATGCCCGAGCCGCCGCCGCTGCTGCCGCTTCCGCCCGCGTTGTCGGAGTCGTCCCCGCCGCACGCGGCCGCGGCAAAGAGCATGGTCATTGCGCCGAACGTCGCGGCCAATCGGGTGATGCGCATCATTACGCTCCTCGAAATAGTTGCTTGCATATGTGCGAAGAGTGTTCGCACGGTCAATGCGTAAGGATTTTGGAGAGAAAGTCCTTGGCCCTGTCGCTTTTCGGACTCGCGAAGAACTCCGTGGGCGGCGCCTCTTCCACGAGTTGGCCGTCGGCCATGAAGACCACCCGGTTGGCGGCGTGCCGCGCGAATCCCATCTCGTGCGTGACCACCACCATCGTCATGCCCTCGCGCGCCAGCGAGGTCATCACTTCGAGCACCTCGCCGACCATCTCGGGGTCGAGCGCGCTGGTCGGCTCGTCGAAGAGCATCGCCTTGGGCTGCATCGCGAGGGCCCGGGCGATCGCCACCCGCTGTTGCTGACCGCCGGAGAGCTGGGCCGGGTATTTTTCCGCCTGGTTGCCGATGCCGACCCGATCGAGCAGCGTCATCGCCCGCTCGCGGACCTCGGCGGGCTTCTCCCGGCGCACCTTGACCGGGCCGAGCATGACGTTCTGCAGGATCGTTTTGTGCGCGAAGAGGTTGAACGACTGGAACACCATGCCGACCTCGCTGCGCAGCCGCGCGAGCGCCCGGCCCTCCTCGGGCAGTGGCCGGCCGTCGAAGACGATCGTGCCGGAGCTGATCGGCTCGAGCCGGTTGATCGCGCGGCACAGGGTGGACTTGCCGGAGCCGGACGGCCCGATCACCACGACGACCTCGCCGCGTGCGACGGAAAGATTCACATCGTCGAGCACGTGCAGCGGGCCGAACCATTTGTTGACGTTCTCGAGGACGATGAGAGCATCGTCGGACACTGTGAGACCACCGTCCGTTCGTTGCGGATCACCCGGATGGGCCAACTCTAAGTGGACCGTAGTATCGGTTCGCCACGAGAACGGTCACGGAGCGGTAACTTAACGAGGGAAGTCATGTTCGGTATGGCGGACGGGGATCCGGCCTCCGGCCTGTGGAACTGGGCGCTGGGAAATCGAATTGACCCGGATCGAGTTCGCGGTGCGCTGGCCGGCACGCTGGACCGCAGCGTCGTTCCGCTGGGTGACCACGGTGCCATTCTCTGCGATGTCTACCACGTCGGCGGCGATTTTCCCACGCTTGTCGACGTCTTCCTCGCGCCCGCCGGCGTCGCCGAGGCAACGGCCGCGAGCGCCGTCTCGGTCCGGCTGGGCGAGGCCGTTCTGCTCCCGGACGACACGCTCGATCCCACCCGGTACGTCTTGGCCGAGCCGGACGGGACGCTCCGGCTGGTGCACGTCGACGAGATCGAGACGGACGACGGCACCGAGCGCCGCAACGTGCGCCCGTGCACCGGCCACGACCCGGGCTGCGGCGGCGCCGGGCCGGGCGGCAAGCAGTACCCTGGTCAATTGCCATGACTACCGAAACGCAGGGCGCCCCCCGCACCTACGACGTGCGTACCTACGGCTGCCAGATGAACGTGCACGACAGCGAACGCATCTCCGGTCTGATGGAGGACGCGGGCTACGTGCGTGCCGCGGATCCGGACGCGGCGGACGTCGTGGTTTTCAACACCTGCGCCGTACGGGAGAACGCCGACAACCGCCTCTACGGCAACCTGGGCCACCTGCGCCCCACCAAGCTCAAGCACCCCGGCATGCAGATCGCCGTCGGCGGCTGCCTCGCCCAGAAGGACCGCGGCGACATCGTCAAGAAGGCGCCCTGGGTCGACGTCGTCTTCGGCACCCACAACATCGGGTCGCTGCCGGCGCTGCTCGAGCGCGCCCGGCACAACGAGGAGGCCGAGGTCGAGATCCTCGAGTCGCTCGAGGTGTTCCCCTCGACCCTGCCGACCAAGCGCGAGTCGACGTACGCCGGCTGGGTCTCGATCTCGGTCGGCTGCAACAACACCTGCACCTTCTGCATCGTGCCCAGCCTGCGCGGCAAGGAGAAGGACCGCCGCCCCGGCGAGATCCTGGCCGAGGTCGAGGCGCTGGTGGCCGAGGGCGTCCTCGAGGTCACCCTGCTCGGGCAGAACGTGAACTCCTACGGCGTCGAGTTCGGCGACCGGCTCGCCTTCGGCAAGCTGCTGCGCGCCACCGGCGAGATCGAGGGCCTGGAACGCGTACGATTCACCAGCCCGCACCCCAAGGACTTCACCGACGATGTGATCGCCGCGATGGCCGAGACGCCGAACGTCTGCCACTCGCTGCACATGCCGCTGCAGTCCGGCTCCGACCGCGTGCTCAAGGCCATGCGCCGCAGCTACCGCCAGGAGAAATACCTCGGGATCATCGACAAGGTCCGGGCCGCCATGCCGGACGCGGCCATCACCACCGACATCATCGTCGGCTTCCCCGGCGAGACCGAGGAGGACTTCGAGCAGACCCTCGAGGTCGTCCGCCGGGCCCGCTTCTCCAGCGCCTTCACCTTCCAGTACTCGATCCGCCCCGGCACCCCCGCCGCCACCATGGCCGACCAGGTGCCCAAGGCCGTCGTCCAGGACCGCTACAACCGCCTGATCGCCGAGCTCGAAGAGAGCACCTGGGCGGAGAACAAAAAGCTGGTGGGCGAGAAGGTCGAGGTCCTGGTCGCCGTCGGCGAGGGACGCAAGGACGAGCGTACGGGCCGGCTCAGCGGCCGCGCCCGCGACGGCCGTCTGGTGCACTTCGCGACCGGCGACCTGACCCCGCGCCCCGGCGACATCGTCGAGACCGTCGTGACGTACGCGGCCCCCCACCACCTGAACGCGGACGGTTCCCCGCTGTCGCACCGCCGCACCCGCGCCGGCGACGCCTTCGAGGCCGGCCGCACCCCACGCCTCAAGGGCGTCTCGCTGGGCCTGCCCACGGTCGGCGTCCCCGCCCCGTTGCCCGCCGCCACCGACGGTTGCGCCCTCTGACTCCTGTGGACGGCCCGCGTTCTCGTCAGCTCGCGGCGATCGACGGTCGCGCCCTCTGACCCTGTGGATCGCCCGCGTTTTATGTCAGACCCCGGTGCTTCGATCGTCCCCACCCAACACAGGGTGGGGGTGGCTCGGGAGACCACCGTAAGCCGGAAATTTCGCGTTGATTCGCAGATGGCGTAGCAGAGCGGCGGTCGCCGGCGGGTCTGGCGGCTCCCCGTGCACCGCCAGCACGATCCGGCGCGAGCTTCCCGGCAGCAGCGCCGTGCGCACCCGTTCGTCCCGGTGGGCCGACAGCGCCAGCGCCGGCAGCGTGGTCACCCCCAGTCCGGCCGCCACCAGGCGCTGCACCGCCACGTAGTCGTCGGTCTCGTACCGGATGTCCGGCACGAAGCCCTCGGCCGCGGCGGCCCGCAGCAGCTGCGCGCGGCACCGCTCGCAGCCGCCGATCCACGGCCGGTCCCGGTGGTCGGCGAGCCGGTCGCCGGCCCACTCCGGCGGCGCCACCAGATACAGCGGGTCCTCCATGAGCACCTCGTACCGGAGCCCGTCCCACTCAGGGGCGGCAAGGTGCGTGAACAGCAGCGCCGCCTCGACCTCGCCGCTGCGCAGAAGGCCTACCGCCGAAGGTGGCTCGGCCTCCCGGAAGCGCAAGTCGATCCCCGGATGGGCGGCGGCGAAGCCGGCCGCCGCGAGCGGCACGAAAGTGCCGAGAGCCGACGGAAAGGCCGCGAGCCGCACCCGCCCGCTGCGCAGCCCGTTGTACGCCGCCAGCTCCTCCTCGGCCGCGTCCAGCCGCCCCAGGATCTCCTCGGCCCGCGCCGCGAGCACCCACCCGGCCTCGGTCAGCCGGATGCCGCGCCCGGCCCGCTGGGTCAACCGGCTGCCGGTCTCGGCCTCCAGCCGCGCCAGGTGATGGCTCACCGAAGGCTGCGAGTAGTGCAGCGCGCGTGCGGCGGCCGTGACCGTCCCGTGCTTGGCGACCGCGGCCAGCACCCGCAAGCGAACGACGTCCAACATCGCCCGAACCTATCAGCGCGGTTGATAGGTTCCTACGGACATTGTCATTGGACTTATGCTTCGCTCGCGCCGGATCATCGGTGCATGGAGCTGACGATTGACGATGTGTACGCGGCGCGGGACGTGGTCCGCCGCCATCTGCCGCCCACTCCGATGTGGTCCTACCCGGTGCTCGACGCCGCCACCGGCGCTACGGTCCACGTCAAGCACGAGAACACTCAGCCGGTGGGCGCCTTCAAGGTCCGCGGCGGCCTCAATCTCCGCGCCGCGATCGGGGACGGCGCCACGGTCACGTACTCCACCGGCAACCACGCCCAATCCATGGCGTACGCGTTCGGCGAGCGCTGCACCGTCGTCATGCCCGCCGGCACCACCCCGTCGAAGGTGGCCGCGGTCGAGGCCTGGGGCGCCGGCGTGGTCCTGACCGGCGCGAGCCTGGCCGACGCCGAGGAGACCGCCGCCAAGATCGCCGCCGAGACCGGCGCCCGCCTGGTCAGCCCGGGCGACACTCCCGAACTGGTGGCCGGCGTCGGCACCCTCTACCTGGAGATCCTCGAGTCGCGCCCCGACCTGGACGCCATCGTCGTCCCGATCGGCAGCGGCTCCGGCGCGGCCGCCGCCATCGTCGTGGCTCGCGCCCTCGCCCCGGACTGCGAAATCATCGGCGTCCAGTCCTCGGCCTCGCCGGCCGCCCACGACGCCTGGCGCACCGGCGTCCCGCAGACCCGGCCCAACAAGACCCGCGCCGAAGGGCTCGCCACCGGCCGCTCGTTCACCCTGCCGCAGCGGATCCTGCGCGACTCGCTGAGCGACTTCCTCCTGATCAGCGACGACCAGATCGCCGAGGCGCAGCGCCTTATGGCCACCGCCGCGCACACGCTGGCCGAGGGCGCCGGCGCCGCGCCGCTGGCCGCCGTCCTCGCCCACCGCGATCGCTTCGCGGGCCGGGAGATCGCCATCGTCTGCACCGGCGCCAACGCGTCCGGCCCGGAACTGGCGTCCCTCGCCGGCCGTTAGACGTGTATCACCGCGACCCGCTGGGCCTTCGGCCGGTCGGGCTCATCGACAAGCCGGCTCAGGTCGTCGGGATCGCTGGTCAGCAGCACCACCGGCCGGGCCGCCGCCAACGCCGTGGCCGCGACCATCGCGTCGATGGCGCAGCGGTGCCCCGACATCCCGGCGGAGCCAAGGAGCTCTCCGGCGCGCCGGCCAAGTTCCGCGCTCACCGGCTGGACCGTGATGCGGGACAGGATCCGATGCAGGGGCGCGTCGCGGGGGCCGCCGCGGAGCACCTCGGTGAGGGTCACCGCGCTGACGATCACCCGGGCGCCGCGTTCGCCCGCCGTCGCCAGGAAGGCCCGGGCCCGTTGCTCGCCCCGCGCGAGTTTGACCAGACCTTCGCTGTTCAGCACGAGGGTGCCGCCGGCCCCTGCTAGGCGTCGGGCCACGACGTCCGTGCCTCGTGCAACGCCTCATCCGGCAGCGGGCCGTGGTCGGCCTCCAGCGCCGCCGCCAACTCGTCGAGCAGATCGAGCTCGAGTTGGCGGGCGACGGCCTCGGTCACGTATTGGCTGAACTCACCGCGACCGACGCGTTGCTGGACCGCGGCGGTCAGGTCCTCGGGCATCGAAACGCTGACCTTGCGGGCCTTGCCGACCAGCCGCAGCCGCCGGTCGGGATCATCCGGCGAGCCGGCCAGGAACTGTTCCATGGCGGCCCGGATCGCCGGTGACGGCAGTAGCGGTTCTGCGCTCACCCAACCATGCTACCGCCGGTAGTAAGATTTAGCTGGCCTGCTCGGCGAGCGCGAGGAACTGCTTCTTCGACGAGAGCGCCTGCTCCGCCTCCCGGATGCGCCGGGCGTCGCCGGCCGCCTGGGCGCGGGCCAGCTTCTCCTCGGCCTCGGCCACCTGCTCGCGCATCTGCTGCAGCAGCGGGTTGTCCTGCGGGGTGGTCTTGCGCCACGCCGAGTCCATCGCCACGCGGATGCGCTCCTCGGCCGCGCGCCAGCGCCGGTCGAGGGACGCCGCGTTCTCGCGGGGGACGCGGCCGGCGTCGTGCCAGGCGGCCTGGGCGTCGCGCAGCTTGTTCTGCGCGGCGCGCGGGTCGGCGTCGACGTCGAGGGCCTCCAGCTCGGCCAGGATGGCCTGCTTCTTGTCGAGGTTGCCCTTGTATTCGGCGTCGCGGGCCGAGAAGACCTCGCTGCGGCGGGTGAAGAAGCTGTCCTGCGCGGCCCGGAACCTCTCCCAGAGGCGCTGCTCGGCCTCCTTGGCGGCGCGGGGCGCGGCCTTCCACTCGGTCATCAGCTCCTTGAGGCGGTTGGCGGTGCTCGACCACTCGGTCGAGTCGGCCAGGCTTTCCGCCTCCTTCACCAGCTCTTCCTTGGCCGACTGCGCCTGCTTGCGCTGGCCGTCCAGGGTGGCGAAGTGCGCGCCGCGGCGGCGGGTGAAGCCGTCCCGGGCGGCGGCGAAGCGCTTCCACAGCTCGCCGTCCGTCTTCTTGTCGACGCCGCGGATCGTCTTCCACTCGTCGAGGATCTCCTTGAGGCGGTCGCCGGCCGACTTCCAGCCGGTCGCCTCGGCGGCGATCTTCTCCGCCTCCTCGACCAGGGCGGTCTTGCGGGCGAGGGCCTCGCCGCGGGCCGCCTCGCGGGCGGCGCGGGCCTCGCCGGCCTTCTCGTCGGCGATGCCGGCCAGCTTGTCGAGCCGGGTCGCGAGCCCGTCGATGTCGCCGACGGCATGCGCCTCGTCGAGCTGGGTGCGCAGCCTTTTCACGCTGGCCAGGGAATGCGACGCGTCGGCCGCGCCGGACTTGAGTCGTGCCTCGACCAGGTCGACCTCGGTGACCAGGTCGGCGAATCGGCGGGCGAAGTGGGCCAGACCCTCTTCGGGCGTGCCGGCCTGCCACGAGCCGACCACGCGGTCGCCCTCCGCGGTCTTCACGTACACGGTGCCGTCGGCATCCACGCGCCCGAAGGCCGTCCAGTCGTTCATAACCCGTCCTCAAGTCTCCCGGCGACCACCGGCCTGGGAGGGCCGGCGACCGCCGCCACAGCGCAGCGAACACCAAAGCTTCTCAACGGCATTCTTTCTCGCGCATTGTCACAGGTCCAACCCGGTTATGGGGAAGCGCCCGCCGATGACCGTGACATAACAGTGTCCTACTGTCGCGGCAGCACCGGCGGGCGCGAGATCAAAATCCTGGCTCGACCCCCTCTCGCGGTGAGGGAAGAGGTCGCCGACATGGATGTCGAGCACCGAGGCGATGGCCTCGAGGTCGTCCATGTCGAACGCGGTCTCACCGGTCATGCGCCGGCTCATCGTGGATTGTTTTATCCCGGTGCGCCTTGCGAGCTCGGCCCCGCTCATCTTGCGGCGGGCGAGGACTACTCGTAGTTCCTCTGCGACGTGCTCGCGGAGACGCCTTCGCGGTGGCGTCGTCTGCTCGCTCATGCCAGACATCATGACCCGCTACGCGGGTCACTGGCAAGCCTTCAGATATGCCAGGCCATCACTCTGTAAATCTACCCGCCTAGCGGGTTGACGACCCGTCCGTCGGGCGGGTAGAACTGTCCCATGCCGGAAAACAACCCGCCCAGCGGGACACGCGAGGCGGTAGCCCGCGCAGTCCGCGAGGCCATGGCCAGGAAGAAAATCTCTGGCCGCGCACTCGCCGACCAGCTCGGAATGCCGCAGTCCGTGTTCTCGCGGCGTATGACCGGCGAGGTTGCCTTCACGGTCGACGAGCTGGCCGCAATCGCGGCAGAGCTAGAAGAGCCGCTGACCGGCCTCCTCGCCGGAGTCCCTGCGGTCGGTGCCGCATGACCGACATCGCCACAACCCAGTTGACCACCGACGAGGCGCGCGAGCTGACCGCCGAAATCCGCCGAGACCTCGACGGCCTACTCCCGAAGATCAAACGCGCCTTCGAAGGCCGCGCCGACAAGGCCCTCGGCTACGACTCCTGGCAAGCGTACTGCTCGGCCGAGCTGAGCGACGTGCGAGTTCCGGTCGGCAGCCGCCCGGCGATGGTGGCCGAACTGAGGCAGTCCGGCATGAGCCAGCGCGCGATTGGCGCGGCTCTCGGCGTCCACCACAGCACCGTGGCCGAGGACCTGAAATCGACTGGCGGAAATCCGCCAGTCGAACCAGAGCGGGTCGTATCGCTAGACGGTCGTCAGCGCCCAGCGGTTCAGCCGAAGCCCGAGATTCCCGCCGCCGATCTCGCCGAGTTTCCCGAGTTGGAGCACTTCGCCGACCGTCCGGCGAAAGCCGCGGCCCTGGCTACCCAGCTCCGTGGCTTCGAGCCCGCCGAGCAGGCCGCCCGCCGCGAAACGCTCGGCAAGGTCATTCAGGCCGAGAAGGAAGGACGCCTCGCTGTGCAGCCCGACCCGGGGGATGAGGCGGTCGCGCAGGCCGACCGGCTGTTTATCGCCGTCAACGAGGCAGCTCAGGTCGCCGAGAAGGTCGGCGACGTCGCCGCTATCGAGGAAGCCGTCCGGCACGCGGATCCGGACCACATTGAACTCTGGCGTACTCAGTTCACGGACCTCGCCGCAACTCTCGTGCGCCTCGCTGGCGCATGCCGACCCAAGCTCCGGAGTGTGCAGTGAGGCTTCCTAAAGGACTCCACAAGCGAGTCGAGAACCTTGTCATGCCGACGCTCAGCTCGATGGGCGGGGCGGCGACGGTCGATGACGTGACGAGCCACATCAGGCTCCGCCTAAGCGAGGCCGAGCGCGAGCAGCTCGCCTCCGCCGGGATCGCGACCATCGTCGCCAAACGGTTCCGTGCCCCTGGACGTGACGGCTTGCCCGATGCCCCGGCCGTCGATTCGAAGGGCACGCACATGCAACTGGAACTGCTGAGTGCGAGCGAATTCCACTACGTCATCCGGTCCTGCCTCGTCGGTGCTCGCCGGTACAAGCGCCGAGCCGAGCAGTACCGCGACCGGTGCAATGAGCTGCACGGCGTGTTCTACGACCTCGCGGACATCGAGCAGGAGATCAGCGAGGAAGGGCTGATCGCATGACCGCCCTCGCCAACGACCCGCCGCCCCCACCGGCCGACCCGCCGCCCCCACCGCCGAAGAACCCGACGCATCCGCCGGACACCCGGCCCCCGAACCGGAAGAACGCGACACCGGAAGCGAACACGGGCTCGCCGTGGCCGTCGCGTCCGGGTGGCCCGTCGGGTCCGGGTGGCCCGACCGCCCCGCCGAAGTCGAATACGGAGCTGCTCGACGACATCGACGGGACCCTGGTCGCCCTGCTCGTCATGAGCTATTTCGGTCCGGCGGAGCAGGGCACGGCAGCGGCAGCCGAGCAGGCCGCTGCGGCGGAAGTCCTGCTGTTCCGTCTGCGGATGGCGCGCCGCGCGGTGGCTGATCTGCGCGCCGCGTTCGAGTCTCCGGCCCGCCAGTCCCCCCAGCTTCGACCGTCTGGCGGGCCGGTCAACGTCCCGGGTTCCATGCTGCGTGGCCCGGGCGAGGAGGGCTGCGCTGACGGAGCGGTCAGCGCAGCCTTCCGCCTCCCCGACACGCGGCTGCCACTCGCCTTCGAGCCGGGCGAGCGCCGCCTGTACGGCCGCGTCGGAGACCCGTCATGAGCCGCCGCGCGGCCCGCTCCTGGGCGAACGCCATCCCCGGGCTGCTGCTGGAGCCTGCGTCATGGCTGCCGGGACTGCTGCTGGTCGGCGGGATCGGCTACACGGCCTGGGCGTCGTGGTGGCTGTGATGCGCGTGCTCGACGGCCTGGCCGACCTGCTCCCGCCGGCGCTGCTGTTCGCGCTGCTGGTGGGTGGCCCGGCGCGGCTGGTGATCGAGGTCGCCTGCACCTGAAAAAACAGCGGGCCAACCCGGCGCAACGGGTGGCCCGCCAGATCAGCCCCAACCAAGGAAAGGACCGACCCGCAATGACCAACATACGCACGCAGAAGTCCGGTGACCAGTTGGCGCCCGGCGACTGGCTCGCCCCCGGCCAGATCACCGACGGCGCGGCCGAGGTCCTGTTCGCGCACGCCTACCCGGCCAGCGCCGACCGGAGCCGCGACAACCACGGCAAGCACGTCCGGCTGGTCGTGCGCGAGCTGGGCAAGGCCAAGACCTACTCCGATGTTGTCGCCGGGACCACTCTGTTCGTCCTGGCGTCCGACGAGGAGCTGGCCGAGTACCGCGAGGAGGCCGAGCGGGCGCAGCGGATCGCCGACATCCGGGCGTTCGCCGACTGGCTTGAGGACAACCCGTGGGCGCCGCTGCCGTGTAGCTTCGACGCGCAGGTCCATCTCGACGAGCGGCACCTGGGCGGCCCCTCCGTTGCTGACGCGCTGGCCAAGGTCCGCGAGGTCGCGCCCCGGCTCGGCGTGGAGCTGGAGGAGCGGCTCGACGACCGCACGTGCGCGCGGAAGAGCTTCGGCTCCGTCGGCTACGACGTAATCGCCTGGCACCCGAACGGACGCCCGGACGAGTCCCGCACCGGAGAGACCGTCGAGGACCTGGGCAAGAACTTCGACCGGTCACAGACCGCCGACGGGAAACCCGACACCTCCGGCCTCGGCTATTCCCGCCCGGCCGAGGAGCCGCAACCCACCGGCCAGCGTCGCGTGCCCTCCCACTTCCAGCACGCCACCGACGAAGGCGTCGACGAGCTGCCACCCACGCCAGCACCCACCCGCGTCGTGCACCTCTCCCTGCGCGGCGACACGGCCTGCGAGAAGACCGTGTCCAGCCTGCCCGCCGGGCACGGCCACAGCACCGAGCACGCCGATGTCACGTGCAAGGAGTGCCTTGAGGCGGTGCCGTTCTGATGACCGGCCTGTACCGCCTCGTCTGGACCAAAACGGACGGCGAAACCCTCGCAGGGCACCCGACCAGCCGCGAGAACGCGCTGGCCCAGTTCAACTCCTGCACCGAGATCCGGCGCGCCGCGAGCCGCACCGGCTCCCGCCTGCGGGTGCTCCGCGAGGCCGACTACCAAGCGCTCAGGAGACACCGGTGAAAGGCCAGCACACCAACACCCTGTCCGACCGGGAGCTGCAGGTGCTGGAAGGCATGGCGAACGGGAAGTCCAACGCAGAGATCGGCCGCGAGCTGCACGTCTCCGAGGACACCGTGAAAACCCACGCCCGGCCCCTGTTCCGCAAACTCGGCGCCCGCGACCGCGCCCACGCCGTAGCCATCGGATACCAGCAGGGACTACTCGTCGGCGCCCGCGCCGCGTCCCGGCCCGACGACACGGTACGGCTCGGCGCCGCGCACGCCTGGCTCGACGAATGGCAGCCGGTACGGCGAGAAGCACCTGACCATTCCCGGTTCGCCCGCCTGTACGACGGCCTCACCGAACGCCTCGCCGCACGCCCGCCTCACTGAACCTCCGACGAGACGGGGGTTCGAGCCCCGCCGCGCCGGATTGCCGGGCAACGACGCCCGGCAGGCCCGGGGTCATGGCCTGACACCCCACGACCCCGGGCCACCCACCACCTGAACCTGCAGAGCTTGAATCCACGAGGGACATAGAGATGACCACCGCAACCGTCACTGCCCAGGCCGAACTCGACGCGGCCCTCGACCGCACCGACCTCAACGAAATCATCATCACCTCGCCCGCCGGCGTGTGGCTGGAGCTGAACCGGCTCGGCTCGGCCAGCGTGACCGCCTACGGCTCGGCCAGCGTGCGCGCCTACTACTCGGCCAGCGTGACCGCCTACGGCTCGGCCAGCGTGACCGCCTCCGGCTCGGCCAGCGTGCGCGCCTACGACTCGGCCAGCGTGCGCGCCTACGACTCGGCCAGCGTGCGCGCCTACGACTCGGCCAGCGTGACCGCCTACGACTCGGCCAGCGTGACCGCCTACGACTCGGCCAGCGTGCGCGCCTACGACTCGGCCAGCGTGACCGCCTACGACTCGGCCAGCGTGACCGCCTCCGGCTCGGCCAGCGTGACCGCCTACTACTCGGCCAGCGTGACCGCCTACGACTCGGCCAGCGTGACCGCCTCCGGCTCGGCCAGCGTGACCGCCTACGGCTCGGCCAGCGTGACCGCCACCCCGCACGTCGCCGTCCACCTGCACTCCGCCCGCGCCACGGTCACCGGCGGCGTCGTCATCGACCTCACCACGCTCGACCTCACCGACGCCCGCGCCTGGGCCGAACACCAGGGCGTCGACATCACCGACGGCGAAGCGATCCTCTACAAGGCGGTCAGTTCGGGGCTGACCGCGGGCGAGCAGTACGACATGCCGACCACCTACACCGTCGGCGCCACCGTGACCGCCCCCGACTGGCGCGACGACCACAAGTGTGGCGGCGGTCTGCACGCGTCCCCGCGCCCGGAGCAGGCGAAGCGGTACCGCGACAGCGAGACCGGGACACGCTTCCTGCGCGTCGCCGCGCCGCTGGTGGATCTGCGGCCGATCTCCGCCGACAAGGCGAAGACCCGCTCGGTGCGGGTGCTCGCCGAGGTCGACATCAACGCCACCGACCTGACCCACGCGAACGCCTGAAGGACATACAAGATGACCCGGAAGCTCGACCTGGACACTCTGACCCTCGCCAGAGGCGGCCACGAAACCCCCGACCAGGGCGTATGCCTACTCGAGGCCGCCGCCTACCTCGCCGGGGAAGCACACGACGACCACCCGGCCTGCGTCTCGCCGGTCCTCGGCGCGTTCGGCCGCGAACTGAACGACCGTCTCGACGACACCAAGCGGCAACTGCTGAAGCCGCTGATCCCCGCCTTGCCCGGCACCGCCGGTGACGGCTTGGACGAGGCCCGCGGCTACCTGGCCCTGGACTGGATGGTCCGCACCTTCACCCCGGCGTGGCTGGATCTGGCCGGCCTTTCGGATGCGGCGTCGGAGCTGCGTGCGCTGCGCAGGATCGTCGATCTGGCGACCGCTGAGGCTGCCGGACCGGTGGTCCGGGCGGGTGCGGGCAAGGCCGCAGCGGCGTGGGATGCGGCGTGGGCTGCGGCGGGGGCTGCGGCGTGGGATGCGGCGTGGGATGCGGCGCGGGATGCGGCGCGGGATGCGGCCCGGGATGCGGCGCGGGCTGCGGCGCGGGATGCGGCGGGGGCTGCGGCGCGGGCTGCGGCGCGGGATGCGGCGCGGGATGCGGCGGGGGCTGCGGCGTGGGATGCGGCGCGGGATGCGGCGCGGGATGCGGCGG
>NZ_JBHTBJ010000009.1:0-232993 GCF_042664765.1 Paractinoplanes rhizophilus
GTTGACCATGCTCGCAGCTCTTCACTTGTGACCATCCGAACTCGACACTCAGATGATCACCGAAGGGCTGCGAGCCCACATCTCCGGGGCGGATCGTCAACGCACCCCGCTTAACTTCGAAGAACCGGTATTACCACCATTTTCGCGGTTGACTGAGTTGTTGAGCATCAAATGGTGCCGCGAGAGCTACGCAGGGCGATTCGGCGGACCGGTAGCCGGTGGCCGCTGGTGGAGCAATACATCTGGGCGTTGCCCGGCAGGCGCAACTCAGCAAACCGGTTACCTGCCCGATCAATGCCGGTGGGTCCGCGGTCGGCAGGGCGGCGCCGCCGGTCACGACAGCGAAGTGGCCGCATTCCGGCGCACGGCAGCGTTCAGGTTCGCCGTGACTTCGGCGATATGTCGAGAGCGGCCACCGGGAAATCGCGCCTCGCCGTCTGGCGGCAAAGCCGCCGGGCGCTCGTCGCGATCAGCGAGAAACGCAGGTGACAGGCGCCTGCGCCCGCTGCTGTGCCGTCAGCACGGCAGCCGGGGCGCTTAACGGCATTCCCGCCGAGCGACAGACACCTTCCGTCGAATCATCATGATCCCCTCATCATGGTTGGTGGTGAATTCCGCGAGCTTGCAGTGGGGAGACTAGCGCAGGGTTACGAAGAAGTCCATCAATTCGCGAGTAGTGTTTTACATGGATCTTCCGGGTCGCTCGACAATTCGTCATCAAACGGCACGCAGTCATCTGCCATAAATCCGCCACCGTACCGATAGGATATGTATTCAGTCCGGGCGATGAATCTTGATGGCGTGGCCTCGGCGCCCTTTTGCCGGCCTCCCCGGCTGCGTCGCGTGCCGACCATTTTCGACCACGTACTGACTACCTCCTCAAACTGACCTAATCACTGCCGTGACCAGCAGTTACCCGACAACGCAATGACCCTGGATACCGGCGACGGATCCGCCACCGGTCAGCCCGGTACCGATCCTCGCCGATCCCTGGCCGGGAGTCCCGGTGCGGGGGCGGGGTGCGGCCGCGAAGGCGGACGCGTGCTGGGTGCCGATCGCTGCGGGCCTGACACCACATGGGCTGCGACACACCTACAAGACCATGATGATCGAGCTGGGTACGCCCGCGACCTTGCTGGATGCGCAGATGGGTCACGCCGACGGCTCGGTGCAGGCCATCTATTCCCACGTCACGCAGGAGATGACCGATCGGCCGCTCGACGGGCTGACCGAGATCTGGCGGGCGGCGCTGGAGGCTCGGCGCGGGCTGAGCCCGAGGTCAGCGGTCGTCGTGCTGGACCGGCTGTTGACGGAGCCGACCGGATGAGCGTCCCAAGATTTTCTCCCAGAGTTCTCCCGATGCCCCCTGTCAACGAGAAACGGGCTCCGCTCGTGGTGAGCGAAACCCGCTGTGACCTGCGTATTCAGTTGGTGGGCGATACTGGGATCGAACCAGTGACCTCTTCCGTGTCAAGGAAGCGCGCTCCCGCTGCGCCAATCGCCCTAGGCTTTCGCCGAGGTGGAGACGGGATTTGAACCCGTGTACACGGCTTTGCAGGCCGTTGCCTCGCCTCTCGGCCACTCCACCGAGTCGGCCCCGCACTAACCTGTGAAGGCCTCTCCGAGCGGACGACGGGATTCGAACCCGCGACCCTCACCTTGGCAAGGTGATGCGCTACCAGCTGCGCTACGTCCGCTTGTCGGCCGTGAGCTTGCACTCCCTGGCGACGGATGAAACCTTAGCCTGTCGCGCCTTGCCTTGCCAAACCGGGGTGCCTCGGCGCGTCGTCACAAGGGCGCGAGCTGCGATTTCGCGGTTGTCCACAGGCGGGAAAACTTCCGAGCGGGCCCGGGCGCCGCCGTGTTGGATGGGTCCATGAACTTCCGGCAGATCAGCGCGGTGGAGCGCACGGCGACGATGTTTCCCCTCCAGGCGTATGCGTTCACGCCCTCGCCATGGCCGGCCGAGGACGAGGAGGCCAACAGCCGGCGGATGAAGTTCTTCGAGTCCGCGGTGAGCCTGGTGGCCGAGGAGGACGGGCGGGCGCTCGCGGCGGTGGCGGCGTTCCGCATGCGGCAGAACGTGCGAGGCCGGGCGCACGATATGGCGGGGGTGGCCTCGGTCTCCTCGCATCCCTCGGCGCGGCGGCGGGGGCTGGTGCGCGAGCTGCTGAATCGGCTGCTGCGGCAGATGCGCGACGAGGGCTGCGCGGTGAGCGTCCTCTATCCGTTCCGGGCGGGTTTCTATGCGCGGTTCGGGTTCGTGGGGATTCCGCGTCATCGCACGGCGTCGTTCGCGCCCGACGGGCTCGACCATCTGCTGCGCGCGGAGCTGCCGGGTGAGGTGGCGTGGTTGCCGATGAGCGAGGGTTTCGACGACTGGGACGGGCTTCAGCGACGGCATCTGCTGGCGCACCGGCACGGGTTCGCGGTCTTCGACGACGTGCGGTCGGCCGAGTTCCGCGACGGCAAGTATTGGGTGGCGGTGGCGCGGTCCGGCGGCGAGGTGGTCGGGGCGGTGCGTTACCGGATCAACCGGTTCGGGGGTGAGCTGGTCGCCGACCACCTGCTCTATGCGAGTCCGCTCGGGCGGGCGCTGCTGCTGCAGTTCTTCGCCCGCCACGTCGACCAGGTTTCGCGCGTCGTCGTGAAGGTCAGCACCGACGAGGTGCCCGAGCTGTGGGGCACCGACATCCAGGTGATCACCGAGGGCAAGGTCGAGCGGCCGAGTGATGGCGGGCCGATGGTGCGGGTTCTCGACATGGAGTCGCTCGGCGGCACCGCGGTCGGGCCGGGCGCGATCACGATCGAGATCCCGGGTGACGAGCTGGTGGGTGGGGTCTGGCGGCTGGAGTCGGCGGAGGGCGCGCTCTCCGTGCGCAAGGAGTCCGAGGGTACGCCGGCGGCGGCGACGCTCAGCGTGGGTGGCTTCAGCGCGCTGCTCTACGGGGTGCTCGACCCGGTCGAGGTGGTCACCCGCGGGCTGGGTGAGGTCTGGCCCGAGGCGGTCGCGACGCTGACGGCGATGTTCCCGCGAGAGATGCCTTACTTGGTGGCTGATTTCTGACGGGCGAAATGCGCCGTTGGGGATGGGTGCTGAGCGGCGAGCTGCGGTGTTCGGCGACGGGTTTACGAAGCGATGCCCTATTTGGTCGCGGCTTTCTGAGCGGCGAGGGCCTGCTGGAGGGAGGGGTCTTGCGGGGACGAGATCGCGGGCGCCCGGTTGCGTACGGCGTCCCAGACGGCCTTGCCGCTGGCGAAGTAGTCGCGGACGGACTTCTCGACCAGCAGCGTGATGGGGCAGTGGCAGCGGGCGACCACGCCGTCGGTGTCGATGCCCAGGTGGCGGCACAGGGTCACGGCGCGGCGTACGTGGTACGACTGCGTGACCGCCAGGGCGCGGGTGACGCCGTAGACGTCTCGGGCGCGGATGCAGGTGTCGTAGGTGTCGAGGCCGTAGGAGTCGGTGACGATGCGCTGGGCGTCGACGCCGAGGCTGGTCAGGTAGGCCGCCATGGCTGCGGGCTCGTCGCCGGAGCCGCCGTGGCTGTCGCCGGAGACCAGGATGACGCGGGCCCGGCCCGACTTCACGAGCTCGGCGGCGGTCTCGAGGCGGCCGGCCAGGCGCGGGGAGGGCGTGCCGTCGAGGGTCACCTCGGTGCCGAGGACGATCGCGACGTCGGCCGTGGGGGCGTCCGCCTCGTCGTGCACGTGGCCGTGGGCGGCGATGACCGTCCAGCCCCAGGGGGCGCTGACCAGTAGCAACGCGGCGAGGGCAATGGCGGCGAGCAGCAGGAGCGTGCGGCGGCGCGGACGGACGAGCTTCATGGCTCCGCGAGCCTAACGAGCCCGCGCCAGCGGCGGAGCGCGTGTGGACATGACCAGCGTCGGCGAAGCAACCACGGCCGAGCGGCCAGGAAGCGAGAAGGGCAGCCAGGGGCGAAATGGCCGCGCGATCAGGAAGCCGGACCGGGGAGGAACAGGACGGAGAGCGTGCCGTGGCACACGGCGAGGAGGCGAGACGGGCTGCCAGGACCGAGAGCGGACCGCGGGGCCCGATCAGTCGGTGCGGCGGGATTCCGGCGGGCCGACCGGGCGGTCGCCCAGCAGGGCGGCGCCCAGCGGGGTGATCGTGTGCAGCACCGCCTTGCCGGCCCGGCTGGTCTGGATCAGGCGGGCCTCGCGCAGGACCGACGTGTGCTGGCTGACCGACGCGGCGCTCACGCCGACCCGGCGGGCCAGCTCCGACGTGGTGCTTCCGTCGCCGATCGACTCCAGCACCGACGTGCGGGTCTGGCCGATCAGGGCCGCGACCGATCCGCCGTTCGCGGCGGGGCCCGTGGCCCAGAAGGCGGCCGGGTCGCGCTCCACCGGATACACCAGCACCGGCGGCAGCGTCGGGTCGCGGAGCACGTCGGGGGAATTCCAGGAGAAGTAGGAGGGAACGAGGATCAGGCCACGCCCGTCCAGCTCGATGGACTGCTCGAACGGGGTCTCGACCTCCAACACCGGGGAGTTCCACTGCATCATCGGGCGGAAGCTGTTCAGCAGACCCTCGACGCCGTGGTCCAGCAGCGCGCGGGCCCGGCGGGAGCGGTCGGCCTCGACGTGGGCCTGGGCCTCCGACCAGAACGGCGCGACCGCCACCTCGTGGTGGGAGCGCATCGCGCCGGCCACCCGTTCGAGCACCGTCCGATCGCCCTCGGCCAGGCGGCGCATCCAGCTGGGCGTCGGCTCGCCCAGCCGGGCGAGCTCCAGCATGTCCTGACGCAGGCGCGCGGTGGGAGTGGAAAGGAGGGCCTCTATCGCGTACGGGAGACCCAGCTGCCCCTCGGCCGGGGTCAGGAAGTCGGGGTAGTACGGACCGCGGACCAGCGGCATCAGGATGTCGAGGTCGGCACGGCGGACCGCGGGGACCACCTGCTCGCGCCACGGGCCGAAGATCGGTGTCTGGCCGGGGCGGGTCAGCCGGAACATCGTGAACACCGTTTCCCACATGGGGTCGGGTTCGCCGGCCATGCGGACTCGGCCGATGTCTTCCGGCGTGAAGTGGACGCGCAACACGTCGGCCCCTCCGGCTGCTTGCACTGAGGCAAGCAAGTTTATCCGGGCACGCGCCGACCACCCACCCACGCAAAGCAGGCAATAGCTGCACAAACACTGTCGCTGCGGGCAGGGCAAGCGGCCGCGCCCGTCGAGCCGCCGCCGCACGTGCCCCGCTGGGACGATCCCCCGTGTTGCCACCGCCACGGCGGACGGCTCGCCCGGTGGCCGGCTCGACCCAACGACCATCGCCGCCGCTCGGGCCGAGCTCAACACTTTTAACGCCAGGCTGAATTGTTAACAGACCGTCCTGTCACCTTTGAGGCACGGATGGGCCCGATGTCCGTGGCTGGCGGAGCCGTCAGCCCTTGCGCAGGCTGCACGGTGCAAGGGTGAAGCCGAGGCCGTGGTCAGCTCGCGGGCCACGGGGGTCGGCGTGGAGTGGTGAAGCCGGGCGCGTTGTCGGCTCGCGCGCCACGCGGGGGCCGCGGAGGGTGAAGCGGGGCGCGTGGGCGACAGGCGGATGGCGCGCTCAATATCATGGCCGGCGTGTCCACCGCGATGACCTATGCCGAATTCGCCGCTCGGGAGGCTCACGCGGTCTCCGACGCGTACGAGGAACTCGCGGTTTCGGTCGCCCGCGACCGTGACCTCATCGCCCGCCTGGACACCCTTCCGCCCGCCAAGCGTCAGCCGAATCTGCTTTTCGCCGCGGTCCGATTCCTGGGCGGGCCGGTCACCAGCGCGGCCGCCTTTCGCGAGTTCGTCCTCGCCCATTGGGCCGCCGTCGAAGCCGAAATGCTGACCCGGGCCACGCAGACGAACGAGGTCGGCCGCTGTGCCCTTCTGCTGCCCGTGCTGGCCGAGCTGAAACAGCCGCTGGCGCTGCTGGAAATCGGCGCCTCGGCGGGGCTCAACCTCTTTCCCGACCGCTATTCCTACCGGTACGGCGACCACCGCCTCGGCGCCGGCGAACCGGTCCTCGACTGCGCCCTGACCGGCCGTGAGCCGCCCCGGCGCCGGCCCGAAGTCGTCTGGCGCGCCGGGCTGGACCTCGCCCCGCGCGACATCACGAATCCGGATGACGTGCGCTGGCTGGAATCGCTGATCTGGCCCGAGCACGCCCATCGCCGCGAGCGGTTGCGCGCCGCCGCGGAAATGGTGAGGCGGGATCCGCCGCTGCTCGTCACGGGCGACCTGGTCGACGATCTGCCGGCCCTGGCCGAGCGGGCGCCCGAGGACGCCACGCTCGTCGTCTTCCATACCTCGGTGCTTTATCAGGTGCCGGCCGGTCGTCGGGCGAGCTTCCTTTCTCTCGTACGCGATCTGCCCGGTCATTGGATTTCGGTGGAGAATCCGACTGTTCTCGACTACGGGACGCTTCCGAACCCGCCCGGCGAAACGCTGTTCAACGTGCTCGCCCTCGACGGCCGCCCGCTGGCCTGGTGCCGGCCGCACGGCCAGGGCATGAGCTGGTTCGGCTCGGCCCAGACTTGATCGGCGGGGCTTGATCGGCGAGCCGGGGCGAGGCGTCCGGACTAGGTTGGGACCATGGAATATCGCACGCTCGGCCGCAGTGGCTGCGCCGTCTCCGCCCTCTGCCTCGGCACCATGACCTTCGGCACCGAGTCCGACGAGAAGGTCGCACACGCCCAGCTCGACATGTTCGCCGAGGCCGGTGGCACCTTCGTGGACACCGCGGACGTGTACTCGGCCGGCGAGTCGGAACGGATCATCGGGCACTGGCTGGCGTCCCGGCCGGCCGACGTCACCGAGCCCATCGTGCTCGCCACCAAGGGACGGTTCCCGATGGCGACCGACCCCAACGGCGCGGGACTGTCCGCCCGTCACCTCACCCGCGCGCTCGACGCTTCGCTGACCCGGCTCGGCGTCGACGTGATCGATCTCTACCAGGCCCACGCCTGGGATCCGATCACCCCGCTCGAGGAGACGCTGCGCACGCTGGACGGGTTCGTGCGGGCCGGCAAGATCCGCTACTACGGTTTCTCCAACTTCACCGGCTGGCAGCTCACCAAGGCGGTCCTGCTGGCCCGATCGCTCGGGCTGACCGGCCCGGTCAGCCTCCAGCCGCAGTACAGCCTGCTGGTGCGCGAGATCGAGTACGAGATCGTCCCGGCCTCGCTCGACGCCGGGCTCGGCCTGCTGCCGTGGAGCCCGCTCGGCGGCGGCTGGCTGACCGGGAAGTACCGGCGCGACCAGCGGCCGTCGGGCGCCACCCGGCTTGGCGACAACCCCGAGCGCGGCATGGAGGCGTGGGACCGGCGCGGCACCGCGCGCACCTGGGACGTGATCGAGGCGGTGCAGCGGGTCGCCGAGGCCCGCGGCGTGTCGATGGCCGAGGTGGCGCTGGCCTGGGTCACCGACCGTCCCGGGGTGGCGTCGACGATCCTGGGCGCCCGGACGACCGACCAGTTGGAGGCCAACCTGAAGGCCGCCGGGCTCCACCTCACCGATGCGGAGACCGGCGCGCTCGACGACGCGAGCGACCTGCGGCCGACCGATTACCCGTACGGCCCGCTCGGTATCGACCAGCGGAACCGGACTTTCTAGCTCCCGGGGAGGGCCGGCCCCGCTGGCGAACAGGGCCGGCCCAGTTTCCGAGGGAGCGTCGGCCTAGCCGAGCAGGGTCAGCGTGCGGTTGGCGTACGCGTTGAATTCGAAGCGGTAGCCGACCGCCCAGACCGAGCCGGATCCGGCAGCAGCGGCGCCGGTGAGGAACGGGTTCGACGACGCCGGGGCGGCCTCGCGGGTCCAGGACCGGCCGTCCCAGCGCAGGATCAGCGGGGCGCCGTTGGACCGGCCGACCGCGACCGCGGCCGACGACGACAGCGCCACCACGTCGGTGAGCTCGCCGCCACCGGGGAGCGTCGGCGTGGCCACGCGACGCCAGGATGTGCCGTCGAAGTGCGCCGTGTAGGGCTGCCGGCCGGTGCTGGCATAGGTCGACCCGACCGCCCACACGTCGCTCGATGTCCGGGCGTCGACGCCGGCCAGCGAGGTGCCGGACGCGGCCGGCAGCGTCGTCGAAACCCAGGCGTTGCCGTTCCAGTGCAAGGTCAGCGGCGTGAGCGGGGCGCTGTTGATGTCGGCGCTCGCCGAGCCGACCGCCCAGGCGTCCGCCGGGCCGGTGGCGTCGACCGCCGCGAGGCTCTCGTACCGCGCCACGGCCGGGGCCGCGGCGACATGCCAGGCGCCGCCGGTGCGTTGCAGGATCAGCTTGCGCCGGTTGATCGACGAGCTCGGGTCGACATAATTCCCGACGGCCCAGACCGTGCCCCCGGCGGCCGCGACCCCGTAAAGATTGTTCATGCTGGCGGGATTGGCGTTGGGGGTGGCTTCGCGGGTCCAGGCCGTCCCGTTCCAGTGGGCCGCCAAGGTCGCGGAGCCGCTGATCCCGGAGCGGACCTGGCCGACCGCCCAGACGTCGCCGGCCGAGATCGCGTCGACGCCGCGGAGCGTCTCGTTGCCGGGCAGCCCGGCGCGGGAGACGAAGCGCCAGGCCGTGCCGTCGTAGCGCATGGCCAGGGCGTGGAAGTTGCCGCCGGTCGGGGCATAGACCCCGCCCACGGCCCAGACGTTGGTCGCGCCGGACGAGTCGGCGCCGTACAGGTAGTTGTCGCCGGGCACCTCACTGGGGCTGGGTACGGTGGTCCATCCGGCGGCGTATGCCGGGCTGCCGGCGAGCAGCATGGCACCGGCGGCGATGAGGACTACTGGTGTGCGCATGGGGACCTCCCTGTCGTTATCCCATGTCAGTTGGAGCCCAGGCCGGTCATGGCGAGGAACTCGGCACGCGAGCGGGCGTCGTCGCGGAGCGTGCCGAGCAGCGTGGACGTCACCGTCCGCGCGCCGATGGCCTGGACACCGCGCAAACTCATGCACAGGTGCTCGGCCTCGATCACCACGCCCACGCCCCGCGGGCGCAGGTGGGTGCAGAGCCAGTCGGCCACCTGCTTGGTGAGCCGTTCCTGCACCTGGGCGCGGCGGGCGAAGAGCTCCACCACCCGGGCCAGCTTGGACAGGCCGAGGATGCGATCGCCGGGCAGGTAGCCGACGTGCGCGACGCCGACGAACGGCAACAGGTGGTGCTCGCAGAGCGAGCGCAGCGGGATCGACCGGGCCAGGACCAGCTCGTCGTACCCCTCGTCGTTGTCGAACGTGGTGAGCGCGAACTCCCGGGGAGTGAGCATCTCGGCGTACGCCTTCGCCATCCGCAGGGGTGTCCCGTCCAGGCCGGGCGCCGCGAGGTCCACGCCGACCGCGGCCAGGAACGCCTCGGCCGCGCGCTCGGCGGCGAGCAGATCGGGCTCCGTCCGGACCGGGTACACACGTTCCGCCATCGTCGTCATCCGCGGGGCTCCGTTCCAAGCAGGATTTTCACTAGCGCGAGTTTGCGTTAATGGGCAGCCTGCTCCCATCGGCGGAAAATTTCAATAGCGTTCGTTGGTGATATTCTGGCGACATGGAGGATCGGTGGAGCGCGGTCGCGGCCCTGTCCGAGCCGTCGCGCCGCGCGCTGTACGACTACGTCCGCCGCCAGGACCACCCGGTCGACCGGGAAGAGGCCGCGGCGGCCACCGCGATGACCCGCGCGCTGGCCGCGTTCCATCTGGACAAGCTGGTCGAGGCCGGCCTGCTGTCGGCGCACTACGCGGCGCCGGCCGGCCAGCCGCGCGGCCGGGGCCGCACGCCGAAGGTCTACGAGACGACCGGCGACGGACTGACGGTGACCATTCCGGAGCGGCGCTACGAGCTGATCGCGGACATCCTGGCCGAGGCGGTGGCCGGCGGCGAGGAGCCGGCCGCCGAGGCCGCCGCCCGCCTGGCCTACCGCCGCGGGCGAGACCTGTCCGCGGTGATGCCGCCCGGGCCGGACGTGCTCGGCGCGCTGGGCGCCCTGGGCTTCGAGCCGAGAGCCGACCGCGGGGCGGTCATCCTGCACAACTGCCCGTTCCACGCGCTGGCCGCCCGGCACACCGCGCTGGTCTGCGGCCTCAACCACGCGTTCCTGTCCGGCCTGGTGGACGGGCTCGGCGCGACCGGCGCGACGCCGGTGCTGGCCCCGCACCCGGGCCGCTGCTGCGTGGAGTTGCGGGGCGCCGGAAAGGCGGCCTGAGCGTCAGCCGCCGTGCTCCAGCCGCCGCCCGTTCAGCGGCTCCGGCAGCCGTACGGTGACCAGGGCGTTGTCCACCCGCCGGCCGGAGGGGCACGCGCTGCGCCTACGGCGAGAACGACCACGTAGACCCGGCCGAATCGGCTTCGCACAGTCCTCCCTTCTCGACCGGTCGGCCAGGTGGCGCGCGGAGCGCCACCTGGCCAAGGCGTCAGCCGGCGACGGACCGCAGCGGGATCGAAGCTGCTCGCAGGTCGCCGATCAGGTCGCGCAGGAACGGGTGCTCGTCGAACTGCAGGCCCGCCGGGTTCGGGATGGTCAGGTACGCCGAGTCGCCCGCGACCGCGACCGTCGCGGTGTCGGTGTACCGGCTGACCACGCTCCGCGTCCGGGCCAGGTCACCGGCCGCCACCTGGATGCGGCTCGGTCGCCACTCGCCGCCGAGGTTGGCCGGCGCCGGCTCGGCCGCCGCGGCCGCCCGCGCCGGGTCGACCCCCGGCGTGCGCAGCGTGGACGGCGCGCTCGCCGCCGGGTGCAGCACCGCGTTGGCGAGCAACTGCAAACCGCTTTCGTTGTACGCCCGGAACAGCGGGTTGAACGCGAACAGCACCGCGTGCCCGGCGCCGGTCGGCTCGTCCACCACCACCGAGGTGCCCTTGAGGGTGTCCTCGTGGATGGTGTAGCCGTTGTGCCAGAACGTGTCGCCGCTCGGGTACGTGACGACGTTCGTGCCGGTGGTGCTCGGGGTGAGGATCGGGTCGTCGTTGTTGAACTCGAAGTCCTCGGCGGGACGCCCCGACCCGACCGGGCTGCCGGTGTCCACGTTCACCCGCAGGTGCGAGCCGATCACCAGGTAGTCGTCCGGTTTGGGCTTCTCGGTGGTGGAGGTCAGGCCGGCCGCCCGGGCCAGGCGGGTGCCCTCGTTGCGCAGGCCGATGTAGGTGCGGCCCTGGGCGATCCAGCTCCGCAGGTTGGCCTGGCCGGCCGCGGTGAGGCCGCCGGTCGCGTTGCTGCCGTCCGGCACGAGCAGCACCGTGCGCTCGGTGAAGGCGGCCGTGTTGTCGTTGATGTCGGCCGTGGTCACCGGCGTGAGGCCGAGGCCCCACCGCTGGCCGAGGACGTAGCGGGCCTCGCCGTACGAGCCCGAGGTGGTGGAGATGCCGGTGCCCCGGAACAGGCCGACGTCCGGCAGGGTGATCGTTTCGCCGGTGGCGGGCCGGCGACTCGGGGCCAGGCCGACGCCGAGCGACCGGGCGAGCCGGTCGACATCCGGCGTGACGCCGGCGGCGGGCACGCGAACCGAAGAAGCGTCGCGGACGGCCGCGACGCCCCGGCCGAGCAATTGGAAGGTCAGCTGGGCGGCGGAGGCGGAGTCCATCGCGTACGTGTAAGAGCCGTGCCGCGGAGCAGCGCCGGTCCGGCCGCCCTCGATCCGCCTGACCAGCTCGGCCCGGGGCCGCACCACGTCGCCGGTGTACAGGGTGTCGATGCCCATCAGCAGCGGATTGCTCCACGACGACACGTCATAGAAGTACGGGAACGGGACGTACGGGTCCTCGCCCAGGGTGGCCTGGATCCAGTGCTTCTGCGGCTGGTCCATCGGGATCCAGTAGGCGCCCTCGGGGACCCGCACGTTGGTGCCGCTGCGGCCGCCGAAGACGCGCGCGTCGCGTACGACGAAAGGCTTTTTGATCTTGTAGACCTCGACGTCCATCCGGCGCAACCGTTCGACGAGCCGGCGGACGTCGCCGAGCTGGCGGCCGGGCATCAGGAAGTACGACCGGATCTTGATGTCCGGGACCGGGAACTGGACGGTGTTCTCCGGCTGGACGACCTCGTTGGGCTCGAGCGCGCCGGCCCGGCCCTCGGCGAGCGCGTCCGCCCAGGTCCGGTAGTAGCTGTTCAGCACCTCGCGCTTGTTGACGGCGGCCCAGCCGAGCGTGGCCCATTGCGTGGTGAACTGCTGCTGGACGCGGTCCTCGACGGCCGAGGAGCTGCCTTTCTCGTACGTCATGCCGGCCGCGCCGAAGCCGGTGGCCGGCACCGTGTCGCCGTAACCCATGAAGAACAGGTCGTAGACGTCATAGTTGAAGTAGCACTCGGTGGTGACGGTGGCCGTGCAGGCGCCGTTGTAGCCGAACGCGGCCTTGTTGGCCGCGCCGATCCGGTTGATCCAGTCGACCGGGGCGTCGGCGATCTCGTGGTGGATCGGGTCGGCGTTCGGCGGGAAGAAGTACCGCCGGCCGCCCATCTCGTGCGCGTCGATGAAGACCTGCGGCGGATACCGCCGGAGCAGCTCGAGCTTGCCGTCGGTCTCGGGCTGGGTGCGCGCGAACCAGTCCCGGTTCAGGTCGAAGCCGAACTCGTTCTGCCGCCGGTTCGCGTCCCGGCCGTCCGGGTTCTGGGTCGGCAGGATCACCGTGATCAGGTTGTCGGCGCGCTCCCGCACCGCGCAGGAGAGGCCGGCAGCCAGCTCGTACAGCGTCTTGAGGGCGGCGTCGGCGCCGCTCGCCTCGCCGCCGTGGACGTTGCCGGCGATCCAGACGACGGCCGGTTGGCGGGCGGCGACCCGGCGGGCCCGGTCGGGCCGCATCGTGCGCGGGTCGCGCAGGCCGCGGATCTCGTCGAGATCCACGTGCTTTCCGGCGACCACGGCGTAATCCAACGGCTGGCCCAGGACACTGGTGGCCAGCGTGCCGGTCGACACGCGGTCGGACGCCTTGTCGACCGCGCGCAAATAATCGCGGATCTCGGCGTTGGTGACCACCCGCTGCTGGCCGAGGCCGAGCGGGAAGCCGAGGAAGGACTCGGGGCTGGGCACGCCGCTCAGGTGGGCGGCGGGGTCGGTGCCGCAGGTGGCGGCGGGATGACCGGCGGCGATCGCCGGGGTCGCGGCCAGCGACGGGATCAGCGCGGCCGTCAGGAAGAGCGCCAGTCGTGGGAGTCGCATCGTGTCGTCGTTCCCTTCTGGGGAAGTCGAGGACCGTTCAGGACCTGCCCTGAGCGACTTGATCTCACCACCCGGAACGATCCTCATTGACTCGAAACGATCGACAGCCTATGACCTCGATTCGGCCCCGTCGATCGCATGACGCCGCTTCTATCGTTAGGGGTATGCCTACGCGATTCGGCGCCGATCGGGCCTGGGGTGAGCGGGCCGCCGCGCCGTTGCGGCGGCTGGCCGGGCGCGGCGCGCAACCGACCGAGGAGGAGTTGGTCGCGTTGCGTGCGGGGCTGATGCGACGCGACGAGACGGCGGCCGCGCTCGTGCGTGCGGTGCGTGACGATCCGGCGCTCACCATCGGCGACCTGCACCGGGCGCTCGCCGCCGGGATCGACGCCGACGTGCCCGAGCCGGTGAAGCTGTTCTTCGACGCGGTCCGGGACCGCCCGTCGTGGGTGGACGACCGGCTGCTGGCGCGCGGGGCGCGGGCCTGCCGGGCGTACGGGATGGATGCCGGCCTGGTCCTCGCCTACGGCTCGCTGCTCGGGGGTTATCGCACCGCCGCGGCTCTCGAGCCGCTGGTCCGCACCGGGCGCCTCACCGGCGGCGAGACGCTGCGCCGGATCAAGGAGACCTCGCTGTGGTGGCGCGCGGTGACCGCCCCCGGCGGCCTGGACACCGACGGTGAGGGGTTCCGGCTCACCCTGCACGTGCGGGTGATGCATGCGCTGGTCAACGACCGGCTGGCGGCCGATCCCGGCTGGGACTGGGCCACCCGGGGCATGCCGATCAATCAATACGACCAGGCCAGCACGCTGGGCGTGTTCAGCACCAGCTTTCTGCTTCACTTGCGCCTGTTGGGCGTACGCGTGACGCGCGGTGACGCGCGGGCGGTGATGCATCTCTGGTCCTACATCGGCTGGCTGATGGGCGTCGACGAGCAATGGCTCCCGCACGACGAACGCCGGGGCCGCCGCCTGCTGTACCACTTCCTCGCCTACGACCCGCCGCCGGACGGCAACAGCGTGGCGCTGGCCCGCGCGCTGATCCAGATGAACGACGACGTGGCTTCGGGGTGGCGGCGGGCCTACGAGCGGGAGAAGGCGCTGTCGGTGAGCACGTGGCTGCTCGGCCGGGCCGCGATGCGCGACCTGGGCCTGCCGCCGCGGCTGCCGTGGTACGGGCTGGCGCGGGTGATGGCCAATCTGGTGGTGAGCCAGGGGGTGGGACGGTTGCCGGGTGGGCGGGCGCTGTTGCTCGCACGCTCCGAACGGCAGGCGGCGGCGCAGTTCGCGCGCTGGGCGGACCAACGCGTCTGAGCCGTGCGATGACGGAGGCCGGCGCGGTGCCGCGGGCGCAGTGGGCCGGGCGTAGCGGTCGTGGGCACGGGGCGCAGTAGTGGTGGGCGCGGGCAGTGGGTGGCGCGGCGGTGGTGGGCGCGGGCGCATAGGCGGCGCGCAGCGGTGGTGGGCGCACTGCGGTGGTGGGCGCGGGCGCATAGGCGGCGCGCAGCGGTGGTGGGCGCACGGCAGTGGTGGGCGCGGGCGCATGGGCGGCGCGCAGCGGTGGTGGGCGCGTCGAGCGCGGTCGGCACGGGTCGCTGCGGTGGTCGGCGAGCCGTTGCCGCGCGGCCGCAATGGGCGCGAGACACGAAAGTCTGCCGATGTGAATGCGTCGGCGGTAACCCTTCCGGCACGGTTTCAGAAAAGGGGTGGATCACGCGTGGAACGACTCGTCCAAGTCGCTGGAGAACCGCTTTCCGGCTGCGGCCGACAATTTTGCCGAACCAGTTTCGGCCTCTCTTCGTGACGGCCCGATCCAGCTCGGTCCGCTCCGACTCGGCCGACCCCGCCTCGTTCCGCTCCATTTCCACCGGCGCCACCCCGGCCTGTTCGAGCCCGGCCTGCTCGAGCCCGGCCTGCTCGAGCCCAGCCTGTTCGGGTCCGGCCTGCTCGAGCCCGGCCTGCGCCGACGTGGCCGGCTCGGACTGGGTCTGCACCGCCGCATGCGGCCCGGACTGCGGCGGCGCCGGCGGCCGGTCGTTCGCCTGCTCGGGCGTTGCGGCCACGGGCGCCGCCGCGACCCCTTCCTGCCATGTGGCCCGCAACTCCTCGTCGCTGGGGAGATGGCCATAGAGGGAACGCAGCTTGCGGGCGTGACGTTGCGTCAAACCCCACGCGCGATGCCTCTGATGCTCCCGGCGGAATTCCTCGGCCTCGGCGGAATAGTTGCGGCGCTTTGTCGGGTCACGCATCGTGGCCAATTGCGCCGAGGTGAACAACTGCAGCTGCCGCATAACCCATTCTCCCGCAGCCCTACCCGGCCTGGCCACTATTCGATCACGCTATGTGCGATTAATTCGCAGCGTCAAGCGCGCGCATTGTTCCAACGCCGTCACGGAGAAATCCAGATGTTCCGGCAAGCAACGGAGACCGGCCGTGATGTCGCCGGCCCTCGACGCGACCGTGCCGCCGCCGGCCGAAGCCGGCTCCGTGCCGCCCGCCGTCCCCGCGGTCGTGTCCGGCCGCCAACTGCGTCGACGACCGCCAACTACCTCGACGACAGCATGCGTCGCGGGCATGCCGGGTGCTCACCAGCCGGTGGGCTGGCTCGGCTCAGGCCGTCGATGCGGCAACCGTATCGATCCAGCCGTGCAGGTAACGGACCTGCGCCGACAGCAGCTCCGGGTCGCGCAGGGTGCCGGCCAGCAGCGCGCGGTGACCTGCTCTCCCGGCGCGGCGCGCACGGCGTGTCTGAGCCGGCCTGGTCCGGGTAGGAGCGGGCGAGGTGGGCCGGGGCGCGGTTGCAGGCATCGATCTCGTCGTGGCGCGGCACAATGTGCGCCGTGATCGCTGCCACCCGTACCCTGCTGATGTCGCTGGATCCCTTGCCGCACCGGCGGCGGATGAACCACCTCGCGCAGTGGGCGCGTTCCGCGCCGGACCGTGCCGAGGTCTGCGGTGATCTGCGCGGGCAGGGTTCCTACGAGCGGCATCTCGCTCTGGTCGCCGCCATGGTGGCTCGGGACGGTGACGGTATCGCCGCCGCGGTGCGCGATCCACAGCCGTCGATCCGGGCGGCCGCGCTCGCCGCGGCCTTGCGTGCCGGTATCCCGGTCGGTGATCACGCCGAGCGGTCGGCGATGGAGCGGCGGCGGGTTTATCGGGCGCTGCGCCGCCGGCCCGCGCCGGCTGTCGCCGACGCGTTGATCGCCGAGGTTCGTGCGCAGTTCGGCGACGCGGAGGCAGCCGCGCTGCTGCCCGCTTGCGGTGCCGAGACGGTACGGGCGTTGCTGCCGGATCTGGAGCATGCGGTCAGCCTCGGGCGGCTGGTCCGGCGACATGCCGGCGTCCTGCTGGACCGCGTCCGCGAGCGGCTCGCCGCCGCCGCGCCGGAGCTGCGGGCACGGGTCTGGGGTGACGCCGCCGAGGCGGTGCTGCGGTGCGACCCGGCGCAGACGTTGGATCTGCTGGAACGGTACGCGCCGGACAACTCGCTGCCGGGGGCGCTGCGCGCGTACGGAATCCTCGCGGCACATGACGCGAGTCGCGTCGCCCGCCTGTTGACCGCGCCGGGTCGCGTCGCCTGGCTGCAGGGAATCTTGCTGCCGCCGGCCCTGCTGCGTCGCCTCGCGACGCTGTCCACCGATGAGCTGGCGCCGCTCGCGGCCCGTCTGCGGGAGCGGCACCTGGCGCTGGCGGCGCTG
The DNA here is from genome assembly GCF_042664765.1 of Paractinoplanes rhizophilus. Classification (NCBI taxonomy): domain Bacteria; kingdom Bacillati; phylum Actinomycetota; class Actinomycetes; order Micromonosporales; family Micromonosporaceae; genus Paractinoplanes; species Paractinoplanes rhizophilus. The sequence goes on from NZ_JBHTBJ010000009.1 coordinate 16,828, forward strand.
CTCGACGCCGTCACGCCGGCCCGGCGGGGCGAGCTGTACGACCTGGCCATGGCCGAGGCCGACACGGCGTCGCTGATTCCGGCGGCCGAGATCATGGAGGTGCTGCCGGCCGCCGTCCGGATCCGGGAGGCGACACGTGTGCTCGGCCTAGCCAGGATTCGGGAGCGGGAGGCCGAGGTGCTCGTCTGGAGCGCCTACCTGCCTTGGCCGGATGCGTCCGCGGCGCTGGAGGTCGCGCTGCGCTCGGGCGACGCCGACGAGCGCGCGCACGGGTACACGTTGCTGGTCGGTGCCGCCCGTCGCTCTCGCGATCCGCGGGCGGTGGCCGAGGTCGTCGCGCGCCTCGGCCGGCTGCGCAACGAGCAGGATCCGGTACGCGGGGCTGCGCTGACCGCCCTCGCCAAAGTGGCGCCGCTGCTGACCGCGGACACCGCGGCCGGGCTCACTCAGCTGACCACCGACGCGGTCGACGCCCGCGACGCGTCCGCCATCACGACGAGGGCGCTGAGCACCCTGGCGGCCGACGTGCTCCAGCATCACGTGGCCGTGCCGGAGCTGCGCGAATGGGCGCTGCTCACGATCGACCTGGCGAGCTCCGGCGCGCACACGCCGATGCTGCGCCGATTCGACACGGTGCTGCGCCGCGGACAGGAGACGATGGTCTTCGACCGGCTGCGCGGCTGGGTCGAGGCGGGCATCGTCCGCGGCCGGTACGGTCGGCTGTTCGCGCTCACCCACGTGCTCGGCAAACGAGCCTGGCAGCTGCCGCAGCTGCAGGAACTGCTGCGCCGGGCGATCGGCCCCCGCACGCTGCCCTCGGTGGCCCGGGAGGCGATCGGGCTGTGGCTGGACGATCCCCGGACCCGGTCGGACCGGGTCGCCGAGGTGCTGGACACCGATCCGACGGCGGTGACGATCCACCCGGTCTGGGCGACGATCTGCACCTCGCGTACGGATCTGCTCGACCGCGTGCTCGATCGGCGGCCCCGCGGCCGGTTCGTGGAGGCGGGAACGCGCTGGGTGCCGGCCTGGGCGTATCGCCCGGAGCGGTGGCTGCCCCGGCAGCAAACCCGGTTCGTGGACCTGCAGGAGCTGATCATCGCCGACACCGAGCAAGGGGTGTGGCAACGCGCGGCGGCGATCCGGGCCGCCGCGGCGATCCCCGGCACCGGCCGCGAACTGGTGCTGCGCCACCTCGACGCCCCCGAAGTGGTGATCGCCGAAGCGGCGCTCGGCGCGCTCGTCTGGACCGATCGGCCGGACGAGGCGCTGCCCGTGCTGCTGCGATTTGCCGACGGCGACCGGGCGCGGGTCGCGCTGTACGCGGCCGGCCGGGCGGCGCGGCACGTCCCGCCGTCCCGGCTGCCCGACGTGCTCGGCCCGGTGCTGACCGGGCCCGCGAAGATCACCAGCCGGAAGGAGGCGGCGCGCCTGCTGGCCCGGTACGGCCCGCCCCAGGCGATGACCACGCTGCTGGCGGCGTACGCGAACCAGAACGCGCACCGCGACCTGCGCGCCGCGATCGTCTCCGCCGCCCGGCAGCGCCTGCACGCCGAGGCGAGCTGGACCATCCTGCGGACCGCGGTCGAGGGCAGCCGGGAGGAACGCCGGGCGGTGCTGAGCGCGTACCCGTACACGATCCCGGAACGGTATCGATCGCGCTACGGCGCGTTCATCGTCGGGCTGTGCGGGGCCGCCGACCGGGAGGTCCGGCGGGCCGCGTTCGGCTGGCTCGGCGAATGGGCGCCGTGGCTGCCCGAGGTCGGCGGCCTGATCGTGGACCGTCTCACCGATCTCGGCGAGACCATCGCGTACGTCGAGGTGGCCGGCTTGCTGAAGGCCGGCGGTGACGCCGTCCTGGGCGCCGCGCTGGACCGGCTCACCGACCGGGATGCCGGCGACGACCATCCCGGCGACCCGACCGTGGACCGCCCGGCCCGGCGCCGCATCGAGCTTCTCGCCCGCGGCGCACTCACCCGGTCCGGCAGCCTGCCGGCCGAGGCGGACCGCGCCGGGCTCTTCGCCGCGGCGCGCCGGCTCGCCGCTCAACCGGGGTTCGTCGACACCGCCGCGGAGATGCTGGTCGGGCTGGGCCGGCTGGGCAATGTGGACGAGGTCGCCGGATGGTGCGCGGGCCGCCCCGCCCTCGCGGTCCGCACGGCCGACCGCGTCGGCGCCCGCTTGCGCAGCCTCCGCGAACAACCCACCGTCGACTTCCTCGCCAGCACCATCACGCGGCTGGCCGCCCGCGGCGACCTCGCCGGCGGACTGTTCGCGGTCGCGCTGGTGCGGCACGGCGCCGGCTTCGGCTGGAAAACACCATGGCGGGAGATGCTGATCGAACTGCGCCGGCATCCGGACGCGGACGTCCGCGCCGACGCGTACGCGATCGACATGAGTTGAAGCCCGTGAACGGGCTCGAATCGAGGAACCATGATTGTTGATCTGACCGACGCGCACTGGCGAATCACGCCGGCCGCGGTCGGCTCCTCCGTCGAAGTGGTCATCGAGGCCGAGGGCCGCCGCTTTGTCGCGATGATCGACGAGTCGGCGATGCCGTTTCTCGAACGACTCGTGGAGACGCTGCCCCGGACCGGCCCGGTCGACCTGGGCGCCGAGTCGGCCCGGGCGCTGGGGGCGAATCCGTTCGCCGAGGAACCGCTGGACCGCCGCCCCTGGTATCGGCGCCTCATCGGGAGAAGGCCGGCGTTCGGTTTGTCACCGCACCGGCCTTCCGGCGACGGAACGAGCTAGCCGCAGTCAGCAGGCCGTGAAGCCACCGGCGGGGTCAGCCGGCGAATTCGTCGACGCCGAGGGCGAAGTCCCAGTGGCCGACCCCGTTGCCGGCGAGACCCATCGTGACCAGGCCCATTCCTTCCAGCCAGTGCGCCATTCGCAGGCCGCCGACGTCCAGCGGGCGCAGCCCGAGGCTCTTGATGAATGCCGCCACGGCCGCCTTGGCCTGCGCATCGTCGCCGGCCATGAAGACGTTGGGCCGGCCGTTCTCCAGGACATTGCGGAAGATGGTGTTGAACGCCTTGATCACGGCGGCGCCGGCCGGGGCCACCTTGGCGACTTCCTGCGCCACCGAGGTGTCCTCGCTGACGGCCAGTCCGTCGAACGTGGCGTTGAAGGGGTTGCTGATGTCGACGATGACCTTGCCCGCGAGGGCGTCCCCGAACTCGGCGACGACCGGAACGACGCCCGCGTACAACAGGGCCGTGATGACGATGTCGCCGGCCGGGACGGCGCCCCACTTGCCCGTCGTCACGCCGCCCAGGGTCTTGGCCAGGTCTTCGGCCTTGGCATGGTCGCGGCCCATGACCTCGACGCTGTTGCCGCCCGCCACCGCGAGCGTGCCGATGGTACGGGCCATGTTCCCGGTGCCGATGATGGTGATGCTGCTCATGAGTTGTGCTCTCTTCCGGTGTGCCCGCGGCATTCCGCGGGGTGTGTGATTCAGATGGCGGTGGTGCCGCCGTCGGCGACCAGTTCCAGGCCGTTGACGTAGCTGGAGTCGTCGGAGGCGAGGAACAGGGCGACGGTCGCGATCTCCTCGGGGCGGCCCATCGTTCCGCGCGGGATGAGGGACTCGAATGCGGCCTTGGTCGCCTCGTCGAACAGTTCTTCCTGTTTGGCGGTGGCGACCTGGCCGGGGGTCAGGACGTTGACCCGGATCTTGCGGTCGCGCAGTTCGTTGAGCCAGACGCGGGCCCAGGCCTGCTGGACGGCTTTGCTTCCCGCGTACAGACTCCAGCCGGGGAAGGCGCCGAGGGAGGCGTTCGATCCGGTCATGAAGATCGAGCCGTTGTCGTTGAGGAGCGGTAGCGCCTTCTGCACGGTGAACAGGGTGCCGCGCGCGTTGAGCCAGAAGGCACGCTGGAACTGTTCCTCGGTGATTTCGCCGAGGACGGCGGACTCGCCCATCCCGGCGCTGGCCCACAGCACGTCGATCGAGCCCTTTTCCCGCTTGACGGTGTCGTACAAGCGGTCCAGGTCGTCCAGTTCGGACGCGTCACCCTGGACGGCGGTGACGTTGCGGCCGATCACCTTGACGGCGTCGTCCAACGCCTCCGGCCGCCGGGCCTGGATGAAAACGTACGCTCCTTCCTCCACGAACAGTTTGGCGCCGGCCAGCGCCATGCCGGTCGATCCGCCGGTGATCACCGCTACCTTGCCATCGAGCTTTCCCATGATCACTCCATTGCGTTGACGAATTTCCGAAACGGTCCTTCGCCATCAACTGGCGGCGAAGTAATGGCCGTTGTCCAAACCGGCGAGCAGGCCGGGCTGAGTGGGCTCCCAGCCGAGGGTCCGGCGGGTGATGAGGTTGGAAGCCGGGTAGCTCTTCGTGACAATGTTCGCGAGGAAACCGAAATATCCCGGCACCATCAACTCGTCCACGGGAATGCTCACGGCGGGCAGTCCCAGACGGCTCCCGATGGCCTCGGCGATCTCCCGGAACGGAATGCCCTCGTCCTCGACCGCGTGCCAGTATCGCCCGGCCGGCCCTTTCTCCAGCGCCAGGCGGAACAAGGACGCGACGTCGCGGGTGCGCACGGCGTTCCACAGGTTCGCGCCGTCTCCGGGGTAGCCGGCGAAGCCCTTCTCCCGCGCGAGCGCGATCAGCCGCACGAGGAAGCCGGCGCGATCGGCCGTGCTGTGCGCGATGGTGGCAATCCGCACGACCGACGACCGCACTCCCTGCTCGGCGAGGCCGATCACGGTCGTCTCCACGATGTTGCGAGCGTGCAGGGTGCCCCGATGCGCATCGGTGACCGGGAGGGCCGGGTCCTCCTCGGTGGCCGCCCGGCCGAGGTACTGCTGCCCGGGCGAGCCGATGCTCCCCGCTGCGACCAGCGGCTTTCCGGTTCCGGCCAGGGCCTCGCCGTACGCGAGCATGATCGGCACCTCCGCGGCGGCCACGGCGTTCACCCCGCCCGAGACGAGCAGGTCCTGCCGATGCGCCACGTGAATGACGCCGTCGGAATCGGCGGCCGCCTCCTTGAGCCCGTCGAGATCCTGGAGGCTGCCGAGACGTACCTTCGCGCCGAGCGCGGACACCGCCGCCGCGGCCGCGTCCGAGCGGGCCAGGCCGGTGACCTCATGCCCGGCGGCGATGAGCTCGGGAATGATGAACGAACCGGAATGGCCGGTTCCGCCAGCGACAAAAACGCGCACTTCACTGTCCTTGGAAGAGAGGGTGGACGAACTGTTCTTCCCTGGCCCGTTCTGAAGGCTGGGTCCGGCCATCGAATTCCGATGCGAAATTGCGCCGAATTCGCTTGGCCCTATCGGGTACGGATTCAGATTGCCACCGGCCGGACCGACTGTCCAAGACTTCTTTCGGCCGTGGTGATACCGTCAAGACATCACCGGATCGGAGGCGCCATGGATCTGGACCTGCGCAAGCTGCGCTACTTCGTCGCCGTGGCCGACCAGCTGCACTTCGGGCGCGCCGCCGAGGAGCTGCACATCGCGCAGCCGGTCCTCAGCCGGCAGATCCGAGCGCTGGAGCACGATCTCGGCGCCGCGCTGTTCACCAGAGATCGCCACGGCGTGGTGCTGACCGACGCGGGCCGGCAGCTGCTGACCGACGCCGGGCCGCTGCTGGCCTCCGCACACGCGGTCCGCCGCCGGGTCTCCGGGGCCGCCGGCGGCCACCAGCGGCTGGTGGTCGGTTTCCGGGCCGGCATCCCGGTCATCCCGGCGGCGCGGGCGTTCGAGGCCCGGCACCCGGACGTGGTCGTGGACATGCAGCGGATCGAGTGGGACGACCAGGCGCCGATGCTGCTCGACGGCCGCATCGACGTCGGCTATGTGCGGCTGCCCATCGACGAGGTCGGCCTGCGCGTAACCCCCCTGTATGCCGAGCCACGGGTCGCGGTGCTGCCCGCCGGCCACCGGTTGGCCGGCAAGGAGGCGGTCACCGAGGCCGACCTGGCCGGCGAACCGCTGGTCTGGCATGCCGACCCGAGCACGCAGCCCACCCAGCGACCGCACCCCGACGCCGGATACCGGGCGCGCGGGGTGGACGAGACGCTCGAACACGTCGCGGCCGGCCGGGGCATCTCGTTCCTGGCCCGTTCGGCGTCCGTGTTCTACTCACATCCGGAGATCAGCTATGTGCCGATCCCCGATCTCGCGCCCGACCAGGTGTGCCTGGCGGTCGCGGCCGCACGCACCTCGCCGCTGGTCGACGACTTCGTCGCCGCGGCCCAGGCGACGGCCGAGATCACCGCGGAATGCGGGAACTACGAAATGTGGCACCCCGCGAGCGACGCCGTGGCAAAGCACGGTTGAACAGCAAGTTATCGGCGCCTGACCGTGTGGTCAGCAGGTGGAGCTGGGTGCGGTTCTGGTGTTTGCGAGCTTAGCGGCGGCCTCGCCGAGCATGCGCCCGTTCAGCCGGATCGACGCGCCGCGCGGGGTCAGCCGGGCGACCGCAGGCATCCGGCGATCCGGGATGATGGTTGCCCGCCCGGCCAGCAGGGCACGGACGGTCTGGTCGACAGCCTTGCCCGCCGGGGTCGGGCTGATCGGCAGCCGCGCCCGGTCCAGCCCGAACCGGTCGATGATCGGGGTGTCGACGTTTCCGGGCAGCATGACGGTGCCCTTGACGCCGGATGCGGCGAGCTCGTGGTGCAGCGCTTCGCCGAGGTTGAGCACATAGGACTTGAAGGCGCTCTCGTGGGCCATGTTGGGTAGGCCGGGGATCGCACCGAGGGGCCACATCGACGGCCTGCGGAACATCTGGATTTTTCCGAGACAGCGGCGGAGCAATGCGCGCGGCTTGACGCTGCGAATTAATCGCACATAGCGTGATCGAATAGTGGCCGGGCCGGGTAGGGCTGCGGGAGAATGGCTTATGCGGCAGCTGCAGTTGTTCACCTCGGCGCAATTGGCCACGATGCGTGACCCGACAAAGCGCCGCAACTATTCCGCCGAGGCCGAACAATTTCGCCGGGAGCATCAGAGGCATCGCGCGTGGGGCTTGACGCAACGTCATGCCCGCAAGCTGCGTTCCCTCTATGGCCATCTCCCGAGCGACGAGGAGTTGTGGGCCGCATGGCAGGAAGGGGTCGCGGCGGCGCCCGTGGCCGCAACGCCCGAGCAGGCGAACGACCGGCCGCCGGCGCCGCCGCAGTCCGGGCCGCATGCGGCGGTGCAGACCCAGTCCGAGCCAGCCACGTTGGCGCATGCCGAAATGGAACAGGCTGGGCCCGAGCAGGCCGGACCCGAGCAGGCCGGACCCGAGCAGGCCGGGCTCGAACGGGCCGAGGTGGAGCCGGCGGAAATGGAGCGGAACGAGGCGGGGTCGGCCGCGCCGGAGCGGACCGAGCTGGATCGGCCCGTCACGAAAAGAGGGCCGAAACTGGTTCGGCAAGATTGTCAGCCGCAGCCGGGTCCCGGGCGAGCAGCACCCCGTCACCTTGGCGGATACCCGCGGGAGTTCGCGCTTTACCGTGGGGAACGCGGGGCGATTCCGGCCCGCCCGGAAAGCGGCTCTTCGGCGAGGTGGACGAGTCGTTCCACGCGTGATCCACCCTTTTCTGAAAACGTGCCGGAAGGGTTACCGCCGGCGTATTCACATCGGCAGGCTCTCGTGTCTCGCGCCCATTGCTGCCGCGCGGCAACGGCTCGCCGACCACCGCGGCGCCCGTGCCGACCACGCCCGACGCGCCCAGCGCCGCCGCGCGCCTGCAGACTGCGCCCGCGTCCCAGCGCCGCCGCGCCCGCAGACTGCGCCCGCGCCCCACCACCACTGCGCGCCCTCGCTCACCACGCCCGGATCGCCGGATGCGCGGTCACCCGGCTGACCCCGGGCGGCACGTCGATCCGGCTGAACGGCGCATGCTCGGCGCGGCCGCTGCCAATCTTGCGAGCACCCGAACCGCACCCCGGGCGTAACACACCCGCGCGCTCCAGGACAGACAGCGCCACCGCGATGGGGCCTCGACCCGCACCGCTCGGCGAATCGGTGTAGAAAAAATCTCGCCGGGGTTGTCGATAACGCCGGGTCCGATCGTCGTCACGGTGGAAGCGGCCCATCGGCGGCTGCCCGACCTGAGGGGAAACCATCATGCGTTACCTGTTGCTGATCTACAGCGAGGAAACCACCGGCGCGCCCGATCCGGCCGAGGCCGAGAAGGTGATGAACGAGTACTGGGCGTACAGCAACGCGATCAGCGAGGCCGGGGTCAGCCCCGGCGGCGAGGCGCTGCAGGACAGCAAGACGGCCACCACCGTCCGGGTCAAGGACGGTGAGCGGGTGGTCACGGACGGGCCGTTCGCCGAGACGCGGGAGGTTCTCGGTGGCTACTACCTGATCGACGTGCCCGACCTGGACGCGGCGATCGACTGGGCGGCCAAGTGCCCGGGCGCGAAGTACGGGTCGGTCGAGGTGCGGCCGATCATGGAGTTCGACAGCGCGTCCTGAGGCCGGGGGTCATCGATGGGTACGGCGGCCGACTCGGTCGAGGCGGTCTTCCGCGAGGAGTGGGGGCGCCTGCTGGCCACGCTCGTGCGTACCCTCGGTGACCTCGACCTGGCCGAGGAGGTCGCCGCCGACGCCGTCGCCGCGGCGTTGCAGCGGTGGCCGCGCGACGGGGTGCCCGACCGCCCGGCGGCGTGGCTGCTGACCACGGCCCGCCACCGGGCGGTCGACCTGTTGCGCCGGGACCGGGTGCTGGCCGCGAAGCTGGCCCTGCTCCAGGTGGAGGCCGACCGGTACCAGCCGCCACCGCCGCAGACCGCCGATCCGGACGAGTTGCCGGACGAGCGGCTGCATCTCTTCTTCACCTGCTGCCATCCGGCGCTGGCGCTGGAGGCGCAGACCGCGCTGACGCTGAACTGCCTGGGCGGGCTGACCACCGCGGAGGTCGCCCGCGCGTTCCTCACCCCGCACGCGACGATGGCGCAGCGGCTGGTGCGCGCGAAGCGCAAGATCCGCGAGGCGCGGATCCCGTTCCGCGTCCCGCGCGGCGAGGAGTTGACGCTGCGGCTGCCGGCGGTGCTGCGGGTGATCTATCTGATCTTCACCGAGGGGTACGCCGCGACGAGCGGCCCCGCCCTGATGCGCCCCGAGCTGGCCGACGAGGCGGTGCGGCTGGCCCGGATCCTGCACCGCCTGGTGCCGCGCCGGCGCGAGGTGGCCGGCCTGCTCGCGCTCATGCTGCTCATCGACGCCCGCCGCGACGCGCGGGTGAACGTCCGCGGCGAGCTGGTGCTGCTCGACGACCAGGACCGGTCCCGGTGGGACGCCGGCCGGATCGAGGAGGGGCGCCGGCTCGTGGTCGAGGCGCTGACCGGTGGCCGGCCCGGCCCGTACGCGTTGCAGGCCGCCATCGCGGCCGTGCACGACGAGGCGGCGACCGTCGCGACCACCGACTGGCCGCAGATCGTCGCGCTGTACGACGTCCTGCGGACGGTGGCGCCCTCGCCGCTGGTCGAGCTCAACCGGGCGGTGGCGGTCGCCATGGTCGACGGGCCCGCGGCCGGGCTCGCGCTGCTGGACGGCTTGACGGCGGACCGGCGGCTGTCCGGCTATCACCTTCTTCCGGCCGCTCGCGGCGACCTGCTCGGCCGGCTGGGCCGGACGGCGGAGGCCGCGGACGCGTACCGGCAAGCCCTCGAGCTCGCCGGCAACGAGCCGGAGCGGGCGTTTCTGCGGCGCCGGCTGCGGGAGATCGATTGATCGTCGGCTATCCGACGTGCACCTAAGTCTGCCCTCGCGCGCTGGGATCGGTTGACACGTGGGGCGACGCTGGCGCTGTGGAGGGACACGAGGGGGCCTTCGACCGGGAGCCGGATGCGGCCCGGGCGGCGCCGTCCTCCCGCCCGGCGGAGGGCGCCGGAGCGGCGCTGCCGGCGGGAGTCTCGAACGCGGCCGTCGCCCGCGCGCTCGGCGGTCACCGCGCGGGTTCGGAGGAGGGCACCGAGCAACTCGCCCGCCGGATGTTCCCCGACTGGCCCGCGGCAGCCGCGCCGGCCACGCCGCAGCCGACCGGTCCGCCCGCGGCAGCCACGCCGGCAACGCCGGCCGCGACGCAGCCGACCGGTCCGCCGGCGGGCACGCCGAGCCGTGGCGGGCTGCCGGCCTCGGTCGTCGGGCAGGCCGATCCCGCGTTCCGGCCCCTGCTCGGCTCGATCGGGGTTCGCGCCGGCGCGGACGCGACTCTCGACCGGCTCGGCGTCCACGGCGCGGCGCACGGCACCGAGGTCTACCTTCCGGGCGGCGTGGCGAGCGCGAGCGGCCCGGGCGCGCAGCGATTGGTCGCGCATGAGGCCGCGCACGCCGTGCAGTCGGGCGCCGGGTTGACCGGCCGCCGATCGGTCGGGCTGTGGAGCCGGGACAAGCCGTCGGAAACAGCCGACTACCAGCGCTACTGCACCTACTTCGCCGCCGAGATCTGCGATGGCATCGGGGCGGCGATCGGCCGGTTCGGCTTCGCTTCGCCGAGCCCCCATCTGCAGTTGACCGCCGGGGCGCAGCCGCTCGCCGAGGCGGTCGATCTGGCGCTGCCGCGGGGCCCGGATCTGCTCAAGGCGCTCGACCGGCTGCTCGGCGCCGTGGACGAGGCGGCCCGGATCATCGACCGCACCCGGGTGCACACGCAGCAGGCGATGGCGCCCGAGTCGCGACCGGACGACATCTCCATGTGGGAGCTGTCGACCGGCCCGCTGGTGTGGTATCCGGACGTCGCCATCGGGCTCTCGGACGCCCTGATCGGACGGTTGCGGGAGTCGCTCGCGCGAATGGTCCCGCGGTACCTCGACGCCCGCAGCCGGGCCCAGCTCGCCGCCTGGGAGCGGGCCGCGCGGACCGACCCGGGGCTGGCGCCCGAGCCCGATCCGCGTGCCCTGCTGGTCTCGCATCCGCTGGACGCGCTGGCGGCCGACGTCCTCACCGCCGGCGGCGCGGTGGAGGTCGACCTGGCGGCGTACCGGGCGAGCGGCCCGGCACCCGCGGCCGCGGCGCTGCGGCCGGTCCGGCTCAGCTACCTCCCGGCCGAGGGCCTGACCTACTGGGTCCGGGTGGAGCAGCCGCTGGACGCCAGGCGCGAGGAGGTCGCCCTCGCGCTGTACGGCACGACCGAGATGGCGTACCAGCTCATGGCGGCCGGGCGGCTGTTCGGCTTCCCCTGGTCCGGTCAGTTGCTGCCGAGCCGGCAGGAGGAGCTGCGCCGCGCGTCGGCGGCGGGGACCGCGCCGGTCGGACAGCCCGGCGCTACCACACCGTCGGGCACGCCCGATCCCGTACGCGAATTGCTCGCCTCCCCGGCGGCCGGCGAGGCCGCGCTGGCCCAGGCCCGTGCCGGCGCGCCGTTCGGGCCGGTCGCCCCGGCCCAGCCGCTGCACGTCCTGGTGACGATGAACAACAGCGAGTTGCTCCTGACCGCGGTGGCGACGCGAGCCAAACGCTTCGGCGTGCAGGGGGACGTGGAGAAGGCCCGCGCGGATCTGACCGAGCGGCGCCGGCAGCTCGCGGGCGGCACGGCGGCCGGCATCCAGGAGTGGACGCTGCAGGCCGAGGCGCAGGAGGGCCTCCTGACCGAGGTCAGCGCCGGGTTCGCGCACCTCGTCGAGCTGCTCGACAAGGCGGCCGAGAAGGCCGATCCGTTCGCCCTGAACCTGCCCGACTACTACCGCAAGGCGTTCCGGGACGTGGCCGAGGGCCTGGCCGGCGCGGCCGGCGCCTCGCTGCTGGTCGCCACCGCCCGGGAGCGGCTCACCACCGCCCAGCTCGGCCTCAAGCTGCTCCCGGTCACCGTGATGGAGGGGATCCTGCACGGGCTGCAGGCGACCATCTCCGGGATGGGCGGGCGGCAGGGCGCCACCGGCCTGGGCGTACGGGAGGAAGCGCTGCGCGGCCGCATGATCGAGTTGCGTACCCAGGCCACCGACGACCCGCAGGCGTTCGGCGCGTCGCTCGATGAGGTGTTCGGGCTGGTCTCGGATCTGCAGACCGAGGTCGCGATCGACAGCGGGCTGGACAACGTCGAGCAGATGTGGAAGGCGCTGGTCGACAGCGACGGCTTCTGGGCCAACCTGACCGCGAGCATCGGCGACGTGATCGAGATAGCGCAGCTCAAGGCGGAGGCCCAGTATTGGAAAGACCTGTGGGTGGACGCCAAGACGCGCTGGGAGAGTGGCGACCGGCAGGCGGTCAAGGGCGACGTCGAGGGGATGGCCGCGGACCCGCGGCTGCAGAAGTGGCTGCGGCGCGTGGCCGACGCGGTGCACGACGCCCAGATTCGCGCGTTCATCGGCCAGATGATCGCGATGGTCGCGCTCATGCTCGTGACTTCGGGCGTGGGGGCCATCGCCCGCGGCGTGGTGGGTGGCCTGGAGCTCGGCACCACGGCCGCGTTCTGGACGGTCCAGACGGCGGAGGCGGTGACCTTCACCGCCGGCAACGCCATGATGTTCTCCGACGAGGTGACCGCCGGCGGCCTGGCCGGCGACTTCGCGTTCAACCTGTTCCTGTTCGGCACGATGTCGAAGATCGCCGCCCGGATGGAGCGGACCGCCTGGGCGGCCGCCGGCGGGCTCCAGGCGCTCGCCGTCGAGCACGGCGTCCCGATGCTGGTGATGGGCGCGGCCGAACTCGCCAAGCAGGAGGTCAAGGCCGTCTGGGAGAGCCGGGGACGGCAGGGGCTGTCGGCCGCCGAGGTCGAGGAGATCGCGGGACAGAGCTTCGTCTCGTACGTCGCCATGACCCTGATCGCCCGCGGCAAGTTCATGAAGCGGTTCACGGACTGGGCGGCCGGCCAGGGCGGCAAGCTGGGTCAGGCCGCCGGGCGTGCGCTGGAGGCCCGGCGGGAGGCCATCGCGCTGGCCGAGCTGGCGCGGACGAGCCGGCGGCCGGAGGACCTCGACGCCGGGCTGCGCCGCGACAACGAAGCGACCCGGGCCGAGCAGGAGGTGTACGACAAGCTGAGCGAGCGCCTCGCGCGCGAGCCGCGACTGCTGGAGGAGCTGGGGATCCCGCTCGAGGAGATCCAGCTGCGGCTGGCCGGGCCGGAGGCGGCGCAGTTGCGCCAGGCCGAGCTGGCCGGCATGATGCGGCAGCTCGAGGCCGGCCTCTACGAGGTGCCGCGCAGCCAGATGCCGCGCCTGCTCGAGGCGATGGCGAAGCAGGGCGCCGACGTCGTGCCGGGCGACGTCGACGTGATCAGCGGACGCCGGAGCTATTCGGTCAAGCCGGACGGGGGCGAGCCGATGACGCTGGTCGAGGGCCTGGACGCCGGGCCGGGTGGCCTCGGCCGGCCCGCGCCGACCCCGGAGCAGGCCGCGTCGGCCCGGCGCGAGGTGAGCGCGGCGCTCGAGCGGCTCGCGGCCCGCGACACCGCCGTGCAGAAGCTCATCGACGGCATGCAGCACATCCCGGTCGACGTGCTCACCCTCGGCGGCGGTCCGGGCGGCATCCTGGCCGGCGCGACCACGCCGTCCGCGCGAGGCATGCGCAGCGCGCCGGGCGTCGACGTCACCGAGGTGCCGAAGGTCCTCAACATCACCGCCGGCGAGGTCGAGCCGTGGCGGGCCCGCGCCGAGCAGCTGCTGGCCAGCGGCGGCCTGCAGCAGGGCCGGATCGGCCAGCCGCCGGGCGAGTGGGGCTCGGCCGGGCTGACCCGGCAGCCGCAGGAGTTCACCGCCGACGCGTCCGGCTTCGGCCGGGCCGAGGACATCGCCGACGCGCTGACCATGACGGCGTACGAGGCGGGCGTGGTGTCCTACCGCGGCACCCAGGTGCGGGTGGAGGCCAATCCCGGCGACGGCAGCTGGCCGCACGACACCCCGTTCCGGGTTCTGGTGCGGAGCAACACGACCGGGGAGCCGAAGTACTTCTACGCCCGCAAGGGCCTCAACCTCGCGACCGGCCCCGGCCCGGCCACCCGGCTGGAGAGCCACGGACCGCAGGCGAAGGTCACGCCGGAGCACGAGAACGTGCTGGTGGACACCGGCCGCCTGGTGTACGGCGACGCGATCTTCTCCGCCCCGGTGCGAAACAAGGTCGTCCTGATCTCGGGCGGCGGCGCGACGGCCGGCTGGGCCGCCTGGACGGCGGCGCACTCCGGGGCGAGCAGGGTGATCTGGCTGGGCCGGCCGGTGACGCCGCGGCCGGGCGAGCCGCTGCCGCCCATCCCGCCGGAGGTCGTCGCGCTGGGCGAGCGGCTCGGCTACGGCAACCTGCCCCCGGGCGAGGCGGAGGCCGCGCTGCGCGAGCTGATGGCGTTCAAGAACGCGGTCCTCGCCCGCAACACCGACCTGTTCCTGGATCCGCGGGTCGAGCGGCGGATCGGCACGATCCAGGAGGTCGCCCCGGCCGAGCAGTCCGGCGGTTCGGCCCAGAAGGTGCGCGTGCGCTTCGCCGGCGGCGCGGCCGAGGGCGAGGTCTTCGACGTGGTCGGCGTCTCGCACGGCCAGGACCCGGCCGGGCAGGCGCACCGCATGGCCGGGCCGCCGGGGCTGGTCGCCGTGCTCCAGGGCACCGCGGTCCGGCTGAAGATGATCGTCCGCGAGGGGCGCCTGGTCGGTCTGCGCGGCGAGGCGCCGGCCGACTTCATCCAGGTGCCGGCCGGCTCGATGACGGCCGAGCTCGGTGAGTTCGTCGCGGAGAAGGATCTCTACCTCAAGCTGCTGAAGGAGCAGGCCGCGGACGCCCGGGTCCCCGAGCACTCGCGCGGGGTGCCGGGATCGCTGAACCGGATCGGCCAGACCGTGCCCGGGCTCAACACGCGGGTGCCCGAGCCGGGCCGGGGCGCGGCCACGCCCGGCGACCGAGACCGGGATCGCACGCCGGCGCGATAGCATGAAAATTCGTCATGGTGCATAATCTAAAGCGTGACCAAGGTTCTCTCCTCTCTTCCGGTCGGCGAACGGGTCGGCATCGCCTTCTCCGGCGGCCTCGACACATCGGTCGCGGTCGCGTGGATGCGCGAGAAGGGCGCCGTGCCCTGCGCGTACACCGCCGAGATCGGGCAGTACGACGAGCCCGACGTGACGTCCGTGCCCGACCGCGCCCTCGCCTACGGCGCCGAGCTCGCCCGGCTGGTCGACTGCCGGTCGGCCCTCGTCGAGGAGGGCCTCGCCGCGCTCGCCTGTGGCGCGTTCCACATCCGCTCCGGCGGCCGCACCTACTTCAACACCACGCCGCTGGGCCGGGCCGTCACCGGCACGCTGCTGGTGCGGGCCATGCTCGAGGACCAGGTGCAGATCTGGGGCGACGGCTCGACGTTCAAGGGCAACGACATCGAGCGGTTCTACCGGTACGGCCTGCTGGCCAACCCGTCGCTGCGCATCTACAAGCCGTGGCTCGACAGGACGTTCGTGGCCGAGCTCGGCGGGCGCAAGGAGATGAGCGAGTGGCTGCTCGCCCACGACCTGCCCTACCGGGACTCGACCGAGAAGGCGTACTCGACCGACGCCAACATCTGGGGCGCCACCCACGAGGCGAAGTCGCTGGAGCACCTCGACGCCGGCATCGAGATCGTCGACCCGATCATGGGCGTCCGGTTCTGGGACCCCGACGTGGCGATCGCGACCGAGGACGTGACGATCGGCTTCGCCGAGGGCCGGCCGGTCACCATCAACGGCAAGGAGTTCGGCTCGGCGGTCGACCTGGTGCTGGAGGCCAACGCCGTCGGCGGCCGGCACGGGCTGGGCATGTCCGACCAGATCGAGAACCGGATCATCGAGGCCAAGAGCCGGGGCATCTACGAGGCGCCCGGCATGGCGCTGCTGCACATCGCGTACGAGCGGCTGGTCAACGCGATCCACAACGAGGACACCGTGGCCAGCTATCAGACCGACGGCCGCAAGCTGGGCCGCCTCATGTACGAGGGGCGGTGGCTCGACCCGCAGGCGCTGATGCTGCGCGAGGCCCTGCAGCGGTGGGTCGGCAACGCGGTGACCGGCGAGGTGACCCTCCGGCTGCGCCGCGGCGACGACTACTCGGTGCTGAACACCACCGGCCCGGCGTTCAGCTACCACCCGGACAAGCTGTCGATGGAGCGGACCGAGGCGCCGGCGTTCGCCCCGGCCGACCGGATCGGCCAGCTGACGATGCGCAACCTCGACATCGCCGACAGCCGCACCAAGCTCGAGCAGTACGCCCGCCTCGGCATGGTCGGCAGCCCGCAGGGCCTGGTCGGCGCCCTGCCGGCCGGCGGCGCCGAGGAGATCGCGTCGCGCGGCGCCGTCCGCACCGAGGACGACCTGCTCGACCAGGCCGCCATGGAGTCCGGCACCGACTGACGCGCGCGACCGCTCCGGTCAGCCGGTCTCGACCAGGCCGGGTTCCAGGGCGTCGATGTCGTCGACGGCCGGCGCGGGTGCCGGCCGTCGGCGGGCGCGGAAGAGGGCCGGGGCGAGCACCGGCCGACGGCCGGCGGGGAAGCGGGCGCGGCGAAGGATCGGAGCGAGCAGCGAGCCCAGACGCTTGACGGCGCCGTGCAGCCCGGCGAGCAGGAACCCGAGGGCGATGCCGAAGGCGGCGGCCAGCAGCGGCGAGTCGGCGAAGGTCGCGCCGCCGAGGCGGCCCAGGCCGATCGAGTACGCCGCCCACAGCAGGCTGGACACGGCGCTGGCCAGGTAGAACGGCCGCATCGGCAGCGAGACCGACCCGGCCGTCAGCGTGGTGGCGGTGCGCCCGTACGGGATGAACCGGCCGATCACCAGGGCCGCGCTGCCCTGCCGTACGAAAGCCTGCTCTGCCTTTGCCTTTGCGGTGGCCAGCTTGCCGTTCCTGATCCGCGCGCCCGCCTTCCGGCCGGCGTAGTAGGAGATCCGGTCCCCGGCCATGCCACCCGCGACGGCCGCCGCCGCCAGGACGGTGAGATCGGGTGAGCCGGCGGTCGACAACGCGGCCACGCCGATGATCACGGCTTCCGACATCGCGACCGGGACGAAGCCGTCGACCGCCACCAGCAGAAAGATGATCACATAGAGCCACGGCGACGAGATCAGTGGCAGCAGGTGGTTCAACATCGGGTGGCGGCTCTCCTCGGTCCGTCGCCATGACCGTACGAATCTTGCAGGCCCGGTCAAGGCCGCTACCATCGGGTCGTGTCGCGGCGGGTCGCGTTGGCTCTGGGGTCGGGTGGTGCGCGGGGGTTCGCGCACATCGGCGTCATCGAGGTGCTCGGCGAGCGCGGCTTCGAGATCGTGGCGGTCGCCGGCTCGTCGATGGGCGCCCTGGTCGGCGGGGTGATGGCCGCGGGCCGGCTGACCGAGTTCACGCAGTGGGTGACCGGGCTCAAGCAGCGCGACGTGCTGCGGCTGTTCGACCCCCCCAAGTGGTCGGCGCCCGGCATGATCACGGCCGATCGGCTGATCGATCACCTCGACGCCTTCCTCGGCGACATGCAGATCGAGGAGCTGCCGATCCCGTACACGGCGGTGGCCACCGACATCACCGCCCGACGTGAGGTGTGGTTCCAGAACGGCTCGCTGCGCTCGGCGATCCGGGCGTCGATCGCCATCCCGGGGCTGATCACGCCGGTGCTCGCCGACGGGCGCGTGCTGGCCGACGGGGGACTGCTCAACCCGGTGCCGATCGAGCCGACCGCGTCGGCGCCGGCCGATCTGACGGTGGCCGTCTCGCTGCTGGGCCGCCGGCCGGGCAACGAGCCGGCCGCGCCGATCCGCGCCGCGGCCAAACGGCAGCGCCCGGGCGAGTGGCGGGCCCGGCTGCGGCACGCGATACAGCACCGCGCCGAGGACGGCGACCCGGCGGCCGGGACCGAGGTGGCGGAGACCGCCGTGGAGGCCGGCCCCCGCCTGGCCGACGTCATCACCAACTCGCTGGACGCGATGCAGGACATGATCGCCCGGTACCGGATGGCCGGCCTGCCGCCGGACGTGCACATCGCGGTGCCGGTCACCGCCGGGCGGGTGCTGGATTTCCACCGCGCCGGCGACATGGTCGCGCTCGGCCGTGAGCTCGCCACCAAGGCGCTGGACGACGCGGGCTACTGACCGGCGCCGGCGCCCGACGTAGGGTCGCAGCCATGCGCGACCTCCTCAGTCCCGTCATCGTCGCCCCGATGGCCGGTGGGCCGACCGGCACCGAGTTGGTGCGGGCCGCCGCCGAGATGGGCACGCTGGGCTTCCTGGCGGCCGGATACAAGACGCCGGCGGCGGTGGAGGACGAGCTGCGGGCGGTGCGCGGCGTCCCGCACGGGCTCAACATCTTCGTGCCGACGCCGGCGCCCGCCGACCTCGAGCCCCTCGAGCGGTATCGCCTGCTGCTGCGCGACGAGGCCGACCGCTACCAGGTCGACCTGCCCCCGCTGCGGGTCGGCGACGACGACGAGTTCGCGGCGAAGGTGGAGCTGGCGATCGCGTACGGGACACCGCTGGTCAGCTTCACCTTCGGGGTGCCCGAGCCGGCCGTCACCCGGGCGCTGCGCGCGGCCGGCAGCCGGGTCCTCATCACCGTCACGTCGGCCGGCGAGGCGCGCCGCGCGCTGGCCTCGGCGCCGGACGCCCTGATCGCCCAGGCCGGCGCGGCCGGCGGCCACGCCTCGACCACCAGCCCGGCCGGCTACCGGGGCGGGTCGGTCGCCGCCGAGGTCCTCGCCGCCGTGCGCGCGGTCACCGACATCCCGGTCATCGCGGCCGGCGGCGTCGCGTCCGCGGCGGACGTGCGCGCCCTGCTCGGCGCGGGCGCCGCGGCCGTCCAGTGCGGCACGTACTTCCTGCTCGCCGACGAGGCCGGCACCCGCCCGGCCCAGCGCGCCGCGATGCTCTCCGGCGACTATCGGGAGACGGTGGTGACCCGGGCCTTCACCGGTCAGCCGGCCCGCGCCCTGCGCAACCGCTTCACCGACGCCTACTCGGCGGTCGCCCCGATCGGGTACCCGGCCGTGCACCACCTGACCGCCCCGATCCGCGCGGCGGCGGCGAAACGGGGCGACCCGAGCGCGCTGAACCTCTGGGCGGGCACGGGGTTCGCGGCGGCCCGCGCCCGCCCGGTCGCCGATCTCATCGCCGGCCTCGTCGCCGATCTGCCGGACTGACGGGCCGATCGGGCCGGTCGCCGCCTTCGGGACTGACGTGCAACCGGCCGATCGGCCGGCCCCGTCTGAGGGGTGATGACCCAACGGAGGGACGGGCGATGCGGGACGGTTCGGAAGCGGACTACGTCGAATACGTCGCCGCGCGGATTCCCGCGCTGCGACGGCTGGCGTATCTCCTCACCAGCGATTCACATCGCGCCGACGACCTGGTGCAACAGACCATCACGAGGCTGTACGTGAAGTGGCGGCGGGCGCAGGCCGCCGACAACCTCGACGCGTACGTCCGCACGATGCTGGTCCGGACGTTCCTGGACGAGAAGCGGCTGGCCTGGGCCCGGGTCCGCCTGTTCCGGGAGATGCCCGAGCCGCCGCCGCTCGAGGACGGCGGCAGCGAGGACCGTCAGGTGGTGCGCGCGGCCCTGCGGCGCGTGCCCCGCCGGCAACAGGCGGTGCTGGTGCTGCGGTTCTTCTACGACCTGCCGGTCGAGGAGACGGCCGCGGTGCTCGGCTGCTCGGCCGGCACGGTCAAGAGCCAGACCTCCCGAGGGCTCGCCACCCTGCGGCGCCTGCTCGGCGAGCGGGACTTCGCAGGCTTTTCCGCAGTGCGATGAAGGAGCCGATAATGCCATCCGAGACCGAGCTGCTGCGGTCCCTCGACCCCGAGCCGCCGCAGCCCTCGACCGTCGACATCACCCGGGCCATGGCCGACGGGCGGCGGCGCAAGAGCCGCCGCGCGGTGGGGTACGCCGGGGTAGCGGCCGTGACCACGCTGGCCGTCGCCGGAGCGGCGATCGCGGTGAGCGCGAGCCGCGCCAAGACCGGCACGACCACCCCGGTCGCCGCGTCCCCGTCCGCGTCCGCGAAGCCGAAGGCCGCCTACACGATCCCGGGCACGCCCGGGTGGGCCGCTCCGGCCGCGACGCCGCCCACCAGCTGCACGCTCGAAGAGCTGCCCGTGCCCGACGGCGTGCGGATGGCGCTCGTGTCCGGCGCCGACCCGACCGGCGCCTATCAGGTCGGCCGCTCCTACCCGAAGGGCGGCTACCAGGCGGTCATCTGGCACAACGGCAAGGCCGCCAAGGTGAACCTGCCCGGGGACCTGGAGGAGTCGCTGCGCGACGTCAACTCCGCCGGCACCGCGGTCGGCTGGAGCTACCAGGGCAAGAGCGACGCCGACACCGGGCCGGTGCCGTACGCGTACGTGCACGGCAAGGTGGTGAAACTCCCCGGGGTGAGCCGCGGTGAGGCGACCGCCATCAACGAAGCCGGCGCGATCGCCGGCGAGGCCGGCGATCATGCGGTGGTCTGGCCGTCGGCGACCGCCAAGCCGATCGTGCTTCCGGTGCCGAAGGGCATGCAGAGCGCGACGGCCACCGACATCGACGAGGACGGCACGGTGGTCGGCAGCCTCGACCTGAAGGTGCCGTACGTCTGGTTCGCCGACGGCACGCATCGCGCGCTGCCGTTGCCCACGGTCGACGGGAAGACGGCGGTCAGCGCCCGGGCTTTCTCGGTCCGCAACGGCTGGGCGATCGGCGTCGCCGATCAGAACGACGAGGGCCGGGCCGGCAAACCGGCGGACCGGATCTGGGCGGTCCGGTGGAACGTCCGCACCGGCGAGACGCTGATCGCCGACGACTGGCAGACGCGGGCCGACGCGCGGAACGCGCAGGGCTGGGAGGTCGGCATCACCAAGCAGGGCCGGGCGGCGCTGCTGGCCGGCGGCAAGCGGATCGAGCTGCCGGCGCTGGCCCAGCACGAACCGGGACTGCTCACGAACGTCCCCAACGCGATCAGCGACGACGGCCGGGTCATCTCCGGGCAGTCGGACGACGCCTCGGACACCATCCGGGCGGTCATCTGGAGATGCGTGTAGGGCACAGGGATTGCTCAGCGGCCTCACAGCAATCCGACGCACAGTAGTACCAGCTGCTCCGTCGGTAACTGGAGGAAAGATGCTCGCCCTCGTCAGCCTGGTACTACTGCTGCTGCAACTGATCCTGGTCGCTCGCGTGGTGCTCGACTGGTCCGTCGCGCTCGCCGGCCCGTCCACGGCCGGTTCGTTCCGGTACCGATTGACCCGCGGTGTCACCGCGATCACCGAGCCGATCCTCGCGCCCGTCCGGCGGATCATCCCGCCGCTGCGGGTCGGGGGCGTCGCGATCGACCTGGCCTTCATCGTCGTGTTCTTCGCGATCGTGCTGATCCGGTCGCTGATCTCCTGACCGGTCGCGGACGCCGCGCCTCATCGCCCTCGGGGGATGAGGCGCGGCGCCTTCTCCAGGCCCGATACTGGGCGCATGACCGTACAGTTCACCGCCGACGACTACGCGGCCCGGATGCGACATGCGGTCGAGGCCGCCACCGCGCACGGCCTGTCCGGGATCCTGGTCGGGCTCGGGCCCGACCTGACCTGGCTCACCGCGTACCGGCCGACCGCGGTCACCGAGCGGCTCACCCTGCTGGTGCTCACCGCCGACCGCCCGCCGACCCTGGTGGTGCCGGCCCTTGAGCGCCCCGACGCCGCCGCCGCGGTGGGCGCGCCGGCGCTGACCCTGGTCGACTGGGCCGACGGCAGCGACCCGTATCAGTCGGTCGCGCCGCTGCTGCGCCCCGACGGCCGTTACGGCATCTCCGACGCCACCTGGGCGATGCACCTGCTCGGCCTGCAGAAGGCGCTTCCCGGCACGTCCTACGAGGCGCTCTCGGTCTGCCAGCCGATGCTCCGCGCGGTCAAGGACGAGCACGAGCTGGCCCGGCTGGCCGCGGCCGGTGCGGCCGCCGACGCCGCCTACGGCGAGATCCTGGGCGTACGCTTCGCCGGCCGCCGCGAGACCGAGGTGGCCGCCGACCTGGCCGCGCTGCTCCGCAAGTTCGGTCACGAGCAGGTCGACTTCACCGTCGTCGGCTCCGGCCCCAACGGCGCCAACCCGCACCACGAGGCCGGCGAGCGCGTCATCCAGACCGGCGACGCGGTCGTCCTCGACTTCGGCGGCCTCCTGGAGGGCTACGGCTCCGACACCACCCGCACGGTCACCGTCGGGCCGCCCGCCGACGAGGTCCGCGAGGTCCACGCCATCGTCCGCCAGGCCCAGCAGGCGGCCTTCGAGGCGGTCCGGCCGGGCGTCGCCTGCGAGGAGATCGACTGGGTGGCCCGCCAGGTGATCCGCGACGCCGGCTACGGCGAGTACTTCATCCACCGCACCGGCCACGGCATCGGCGTGACCACCCACGAGCCGCCGTACCTGGTGGCGGGGGAGAAGCAGCCGCTGGTGCCCGGGATGTGCTTCTCGATCGAGCCCGGCATCTACCTGCCCGGCAAGTTCGGCGTCCGGATCGAGGACATCGTCACCGTCACCGAGGAGGGCGGCCGCCGCTTCAACAACACCGACCACGGTCTCGCCCAGGTCGCCTGACCGGCTCGGCCGCCGGAAGCCGGGATCAGGCGGGGATCACCCCCGATTGGAGAACCCGCAACGCCGCCTCGACGGTCGTCGCCATCGCCGTGCGGGCCGACGCCAGGTAGCGCCGCGGATCGACCAGGTCCGGCTGGTCCCCGAGCGCGTCGCGGACCGTCCCGGTGAACGCGGTGTTCAGCGCCGTGCCGATGTTGATCTTTGCCATGCCGCCCCGGACCGCGGCACTGAGCTCCTCGTCGGGCACGCCCGAGGAGCCGTGCAGCACCAGCGGGACCGGCACCGCGGCGGCCAGCCGGGCGATCAGGTCGTGGTCGAGCTTCGCGCTGCGGGTGGTCATCGCGTGCGACGAGCCGACGGCGACCGCCAGCGCGTCCACCCCGGTCGCGGCGACGTACGCGCGGGCCTCGTCCGGGTCGGTGCGCGCGCCCCTCGCGTGCGCCCCGCCCTTGCCGCCGATCTCGCCGAGCTCGCTCTCCACCCAGAGGCCGGCCGCGCGGCAGCGTCGGACGGCGCCGGCCGTGGCGGCGACATTTTCCGCGTACGGGAGGCGGGAGGCGTCGTACATGACCGAGCCGAATCCGTTCGCCGCCGCCTGGGCGAGCAGCTCGTCGTCCTCGACGTGGTCGAGATGCAGCGCCACCGCGACCTCGGCGGCCTCGGCGATGCTGCGCGCGGCGGCCGCGATCGGCGCGAGCCGCCCGTGGTGGAAGCGCACCGCGTTCTCGCTGACCTGCAGGATCACCGGCAGCCCGGCCGCCTCGGCCCCGGCCACGATGGCCTCGGCGTGCTCGATGGTGATCACGTTGAAGGCGCCGACCGCGCCGCGCTCCTTCCGCGCGGCGGCGACCAGGTCACCGGTGGGTGCGAGCACGGGTTCCTCCAGCGGGCGGCGCGGCGGGCACGGCGGACGAGCGCGCGGCGGGACGGGTGCGGGCGGTCGCTCGTGTCCGCCGGTAGACGTCGGGGTCGAAGGCGCCGGCCACCGGGGCGGCGACGGCCGCCGCCGACAGGGCGACGGCGTCCGGCAGCAGCTCCGGCCAGGGCGTGTGGTCACGCAGGCCGCGGGCGAGCGCGGCGACGCAGGCGTCGCCGGCCCCGGTCGGGTTTCCCTCGACGGGTATGGGCGGCGCGCACTCCCACACCTCGTCGCCGGCGACCGCGAAGAGGCCGGCCACCCCGCGGGACACGACGACCGGCCCGTCGGCGAGCGCGCGCACCGCGTCGGCCAGCCCCTGCGGCCCCGGTTGGCGGACGTTCGCGGTGCGCAGGACGGCGGCCAGCTCGTCCGCGTTCGGCTTGGCCACGGAGGGGCCGGCGCGCAGGCCCGCGTGCAGGGCGGGACCGCTGCTGTCGAGCACCGTCCGGACGCCGGCCGCCGAGGCGAGGGCGATCAATTGGGCGTACGCGTCAAGCGGAACGCCGGGCGGAAGGGAACCGCTCAGCGCGACCACCGTGGCCGGACCCAGCAGCTCGCGGAACTCGGCCAGGAACAGCGACCACTCGCCGGCGCCGACGACCGGGCCGGGCTCCCAGAAGCCGGTGGCGTCGGTGGCGTCGACCACGGCCACCGTGCGGCGGGTCTCGCCGGCGATGCGTACGAAGCTCGACCGCACGCCCTCGTCGGTGAGCAGGCCGGCGACCCGGGCGCCGGTGCCGCCGCCGAGCAGGCCGGTCGCCAGCACCGGCTCGCCGAGGGCGTGCAGCACGCGGGCCACGTTGAGGCCCTTGCCGCCGGGGCGTTCGGCCACCGTGCCGACCCGGTGCGTGCCGTGCGGGACCAGGGCGTCGACCGAGTAGGTGAGGTCGAGGGCCGGATTCAGGGTGACGGTGACGATCATGCCGAGGCTCCGAAAGGGATCTGCCCCGCCTCGGGCCCGTCTGCCGGAGCCCTGGCGAATCGGACTGCCGGGCTGGGTACCGGCTGGGCTCGATCGCGTCGAGGTTGATTGCATCTGATCGAACGCGCAGATGTCAATAGCCGAACATGCGCGTATGGTGCTCTCGGCGTGTTCATATGGACAGTGGAGGCGGTCGTGGCCGAGTTCGACGTTCTCGTGGTCGGGGACGCCAATCCCGATCTGCTGCTGCGCGGCGACGTGCGGCCGCGCTTCGGCCAGGCCGAGCAGCTGCTGACCGCGGCCGACCTGGTGCTGGGCGGGTCGGCGGCGATCACGGCGGCCGGGTGCGCGCGGCTCGGGCTGCGGACGGCGTTGCTGGCCGCGGTGGGCGACGACGTGTTCGGGCGGCTGGTGCGGGACGAGCTGGAAAAGCGCGACGTGACGCTGCTGGCCGCCGACGGGCGCGGCGCCCCGACCGGCCTGACGGTCGTGCTGTCCGAAAAGGACGACCGGGGGATGCTCACCCTGCCCGGCACCATCCCGGCGCTGCGGCCCGCAGATGTCACCGGTGAGCTGCTGGCGAGGGCGCGGCATGTGCATGTGGCCTCGTTGTATTTGCAGCCAGAGCTGGCGGCGGGGCTGGCGGACATCTTTCGCAATGCCCGAAAGATCGGGCTTACCGCTTCGCTCGACACCAACTGGGATCCCGACGAGACGTGGGAGTCGATCACAGAGATCCTCGCGTTCACCGACGTCTTCCTCCCTAACGCGAATGAGCTGAAGGCGATCACTGGTCTGGATGAAACGGACGAGGCGGCCGCGAGCCTGGTGGCCGGCGGCACGACCGTGGTGATGAAGGACGGCGCGCGCGGTGCCCGGGCCTGGTGGCCGGGCGGCGCCTGCGCGGCCCCGGGCCGGACGGTGGACGTGGTGGACACGACCGGCGCCGGCGACAGCTTCAACGCCGGCTTCCTCGCGGCCCGCCTGAGCGGGAAGTCCATCGAGGACGCCGTCGGGTGGGCCGCGGTCGCCGGCTCGCTGAGCACCCGGGCCGCCGGCGGAACGGCGGCCCAGGCGGGACCGAAGGACCTGGCTGTTTGACCGCGGGTGCGGACCAAAGCCACTTGGCCAGCGGCGTGATGGTCACATCACCCCTTGATGCCGGTGAAGGTCATCGTGGCGATGAACTTCTTCTGGGCCACCAGGAACGCGATGATCAGCGGCATGGTGGCCAGCACGTTGCCGGCCATCAGCTGCGACCACTCGGTGCGCCGCATGCCCTGGAAGTTGGCGAGCCCGATCTGCAGCGTGAACCGGCTGTCGTCGGAGATCGCCACCAGCGGCCAGAGCAGGTCGTTCCAGCTCCACAGCAGCGTGATGATGGCCAGCGTGGTCAGCGCCGGCTTGGCCAGCGGCAGCACGATGCTGCGGAACGTCCGCCACCGGCCGCAGCCGTCGATCAGCGCCGCCTCCTCGAGCTCGACCGGCAGCCCGAGGAAGAACTGCCGCATCAGGAAGATGCCGAACGCCGAGGCGAGCCACGGCACGTACGCGGCCGCCAGGGTGTCCACGATGCCGATCCGGGCGAACATCAGGTACGTCGGGATCATCAGCAGCTGGATCGGGATCATGACGGTGGCCAGGATCAGCACGAACGCCAGCCCGCGACCGGCGAACTTGAGGCGGGCGAAGCCGTAGCCGGCCATCGAGCAGAGCGCCAGGTGCGCGACGACCGCGATGCCCGAGACGATCACCGAGTTGACCAGCCAGCGCAGCGCCTTGGTCTCGGCGAACAGGTGCCGGTAGCCCTCCAGGTGCAGGCTGGTCGGGATCAGCTTGGGCGGGAACTGGTTGATCTCGGCGCTGCTCATGAACGAGGTGAGCACCATCTGCACGAGCGGCAGCACGAAGATCAGCGCGAGCGGCATCAGCAGCAGATGCCAAGGGCTGAACGGCAGCTTCCATCGCATGGTCAGAACACCTCGGACCCGCGCCGACGGCTGTAGAGGATCACGATGAGGCTCAGTACCAGGGTCACGATGAACAACAGGTACGCGGCGGCCGCGCCGTACCCCAGCCTCTGGGTTTGAAATGCCAGCTCGTAGATGTAGTAGACGATCGTCTGGGTGCTGTTGATCGGCCCGCCCCGGGTGGTGGTGTAGATCAGATCGAACAGCTGCATCGCGGTGATGGTCTGCCAGACCGCCGCGAAGACCGTGACCGGCCGCAGCTCCGGCAGCGTGACGTGCCGGAACACCCGCCACTTGCCGGCCCCGTCCATGGTGGCGGCCTCGACCAGGTCGCGCGGGATGTCCTGCAGCGCGGCCAGGTAGATCACCGTGGTGAAGCCGACCTCGCCCCAGAGCGCGATCACGCAGATCACGTAGATCGCCACGTGCCGGCTCTCCAGGAACTGGCCCTGCGGCAGGCCGAGGTGGCGCAGGATGTCGTTGACCACCCCGAACTGCGGGTTGAAGACGAAGCCGGCCAGGATGCCGGTGGCCGCGGCCGACGCCACGTAGGGCACGAAGATGCAGGTGCGGTAGAAGCCGATCAACCGGATCTTCTGGTTGAGCGCGACCGCGATGAGGATGCCGAGGACGATCGAGCCGGGTACGAAGATCGCGGTGAGGATCAGCGTGTGCCGGGTCGCCGCGATCATGTCGGGGTCCTGGACGAGCTTGCGGTAGTTGCCCCAGCCGACCATCGTCGCCGGGGCGATGCCGTTCCACTTGGCCCGGGAGATGAAGAACGCCCAGACCGCCGGGAAGATCGAGAGCCCGACGACGATCGCGGTGGCCGGGCCGGCGAAGGCCCAGCCGGTGAGGTGCCGCCGCAGAGCGCGGCCGCGAGGGCCGCGCTCGGCGGGTACCGGCGTGGAGGGGGACCGCGGGGTGACCGCGAACGTGACGGCCATCGGCTATCCGATCGCGTCGGCGGACTTCTTGGCCGCCTCGTCCAGGGCCTCCTTGGGCTGGGCCTGGCCCTGCATCACCTTGGCGATCGCGTCGCCGACGTTGCGCGAGAGCACCTCGTACCCCGGGAGCGTGGGCCGGGCCTGCTTCGCGTTGGCCAGGTTGTCGAAGAACTTCTGGCCGCCCGGGTACTCCTTGATGTAGGTGGCGAACTCGGGGGTGTCCTTCTCACTGCTGCGCAGCGGCAGGTTGCCGACCGCGAGGTTCCATTTCGGGTCGATCTCCTTGCTGGTCAGCCACTTCACGAAGTCGCGGGACGCGCCGGCCCGGTTCACGTCGTCGTGGTCGAAAAGCACCCACAGGTCGGGGCCGGAGACGGTCTGGTGGTCGCCGTTGTAGCCGGGCAGGTTGACCACGCCGTAGTCGAGCTTGGCCTCCTTGATCTCCAGCAGCGACCACGGGCCGGACAGCATCATCGCGACGTGCCCGCTGTTGAACAGCCCGGCGTACTTCTCGTCGGTCTGGTCGAGGTACATCGACTTGTCGTCGACCGCCATCTGCCGCAGCGTTTCGAGCGCGGCCACGCCGGCGTCGGAGTTGAAGGCGGGCTTGGTGCCATCGAGGATCTTGCCGCCGTGCTGCCAGAGCATCGGCCACAGGTGCCAGGTGGTGTCCTCGCTGCCGGAGACCGAGTAGGCCGTGCCGTACGTCTTAGTAGCGGTGTTCGTCAGCTTCTTGGCCGCCGCGCGGAAGTCGTCCCACGACCAGTCGTCCGTCGGGTAGTCGAGGCCGGCCTGGTCGAACAGCTTCTTGTTGTAGATCAGCGCCAGGTTGTCGACCAGCGCCGGGATCCCGATGACCTTGCCGTCGGCGGTCGCCACCTCGCGAGCGGCGGCCGGGATCTCGTCCCATTGGAAATTCGGGTCATTGACGTACGAGGTGAGGTCCTGCGTCTTGCCGCTGGCGCCCAGATCACCGGCCCAGTTGCCGTAGGCGTAGGAGATGTCCGGATAGTTGCCGCCGGTGAACCCGGCCGACAGCTTGGTGAGCAGGTCGTCGGTGGTCGGCGCCCCGGACGACACCTTGATCGTGACGTTCGGGTGCGCGGTGTGGTACTCGGCCGCCAACTGCTCGGCCACCTTCTCCTGCTCGTCCGGCTGCCCGGTCCACCAGGTGATTTCGACGTTCGCCTTCGGGTCGTAGCCCGCGGCGGCGTCCTTGCCGTCATCGGTCGTGCCGCCCATGCAGGCGGAGAGCAACAGAGCGGCCACCGAGCCGCTCGCCAGCAACCGGAAAGTTCTCATCAAAGCACCTCGATGTTCGTCGGGTCAGGGGGTAAGGACGACGGATCGGGTGAGCAGTCGTGGGTTGTCCGGGTCGAGGCCGCGATGGGCGGCCAGGGCCAGCGCGAAGCGCTGGGCCAGCACGAGCTGGGCGAGGGGGTCCAGCCGATTCCGGTACGCCGTGGCGCCGGCGCCGCGGGCCACGTCGTCGAGCTCGGGATCGGTGTTGCCGAAGGACCACACGAGCGAGCGCGGTCCGCACACCGCGACCGGGCCGTGCCGGAAGTCCTTGGCCGGGTACGACTCGGAATACGCCTGGGCGGCCTCGCGGACCTTGAGCGCGGCCTCGTTGGCCAGGCCATAGGTCCAGCCGGTGCCGAGGAAGACCAGATGATCGATCTCGGCCGGGTCCTTGGGAAGATCGACTTTCAGCGCCTCGCGGCCATCGCGGACGACGCGGTCGATGTTCTCGCCGAACGCGTGCCGGGTGAGCGCCAGCACGGTGGTGGGGAACCGGGTCTGCACCACGCTGCGCTCGTCGGCGAAGTCGAGCACCAGCTGCGCGTCGGTCAGGTCGTCGACCGGCTCGCCGCGGACCGCGGTGATCGCGACCGTGCGGGCCGACGGCGGGATCGTCCGCAGCGCCTCGAGCACCTCGGTCGAGGTGCCCGAGCGCGTGACCGCGAGGATCCGGTCGTAGCGGCGGCGGGGCCGGAACTCCGACGCGCAGATCGCGTCGGTTTCCCCGAAGCCGGCACTCTCCCGAAGCTCGGCCAGCGCCTGCGCGACGAACCAGGAGGTGCCGCAGCCGAGCACGAGCATGCGCTCGCCGGGGGCGACGAGCTCCCGCTCCGCCTGGTCGCTGAGGGCCAGGCTCCGCAGCCACACCTCCGGCTGACTGGTGATCTCGGCCTCAGTGTCATTCATGTTCGAGAATTATGCTCGTTTGTGATCACTCCACAAGATGTGCGCATCAAACGAGCATCGCGGAGTGAGCGTTCTATCTCAGCGCCTCGGGCATGAGGTCGCCGTGCGCCGCCGTCAGCTCGTCGCACAGCGCCCAGATCTGATCGACGGTGAGGGTGGCCGCCGTGTTCGGGTCGACCATGGCGGCCTGGCGGACCATGCGCTTGTCGCCGGTCAGCGCGGCCCGCACGGTCAGCTGGCCCACGCTGACGAAGCCGCGGTTGAGCGCGGCGCATTGCGGGGGCAGGTCGCCGACCCGCTCGGGTCGCACGCCGAGGCGGTCCACCACGGCCGGCACCTCGACCGCGTAGCCCTCGGGGAGGTTGCCGATCAGGCCGTGGTTCGGGACGTTCGCGTGGATGCGGCGCATGGTGCCGGTGACCATGCTGTGGATCACCTGCGGGGCGTACTCGGTGGCGTCGCGGCTGAGGTCGAGCGGTTCGCCGTTTTGGAGCGATGCGCGGGTTTTTTCATACTCCGCCACGTTGCCGGCGCTGATCCGCAGGTAGTCGCCGACCGGGATGCGCAGCCGGGTGATCTCCTCGTCGTGGCGCAGGTACCACGGGACGTACTCCGACGAGTGCTCGCTGGTCTCGGTGGGGAAGTACCCGAGCCGCTGGTACATGTCCATGCGTACGCGTCTGCGCAGCTCGGGATCCTTCTCGAGCAGGGAGTCCAGCTTCGGATACAGCGACTCGCCCCGGTGCTCGAACCTGAGCAGCCAGGCCTGGTGGTTGACGCCGGCGCCCAGGTAGTCGATCTCGTCGAGCGGCACATTCAGCAGCTCGGCCAGGTCGTGGACGGTCCAGAAGACGGAGTGGCAGAGGCCCACGGCCTTGATCGCCGGATTTATGGCGGCAAGGTAGGCGATGTTCATGGCCATCGGGTTGGTGTAGTTCAGCAGCCAGGCATCGGGACAGACCTCGGCGATGTCCCGCGCGATGCCGTCCAGCACCGGGAAGGTCCGGAGGGCTCGGAAGATGCCGCCGATGCCGAGCGTGTCGGCGATCGTCTGGCGCAGGCCGTACTTGGCCGGTATCTCGAAGTCCTTGACGGTCGCCGCATACATGCCGACCTGGATCGAGTTGATTACGAAGCCGGCGCCGTCCAGCGCCCGTCGCCGGTCGAGGCTCGTCGTGATGGTCGGACGGCAGCCGAGCTGCTCCGCGGTCTGCCGGGCGATCGCCTCGGCCGTCTCCAGGCGCTCGGGGTCGATGTCGTGCAGGGCCAGGGTGACGTCGCGGAGCTCGGGGAACGAGAGAATGTCGGCCAGCAGCTCGCGGGTGAAGACCACGCTGCCGGCGCCCAGGAAGGCGATCACTGTCATGGCCGGATTCTTGGCGCGATCGCCAAGAACGCGCAATAGCAACTGGTGGATCGCTTGGAAACGAACTACATTGACTGCTCGTTTGATCAATCGTTGAAGAGGATCCATGAGTTCGCTGCGCCGGGCCGACCGGGTGTCGGCCATCCTCGAGCGCGTCGCCAGCCACGGCTCGGTCGACGCCGGGCACCTCGCCGACGAGTTCGCGGTCTCGCCCGCCACCATCCGCCGCGATCTGCAGGTGCTCGAGGACCAGCGCCTGCTGTCGCGCACCCACGGCGGCGCGGTCGCCGTCGACGTCGCGTACGAGCTGCCCGTCCGCTATCGGGTCGGCCAGCACCGCGAGGAGAAGGCGCTGGTCGCCAAGACCGTCGCCGAGCTGCTTCCGCGGGGGCCGCTGACGCTCGGGCTGACCGGCGGCACCACCACGCACCTGCTGGCCCGGCTGCTCGCCGAGCGGGTCGACCTCACCGTGGTGACCAACGCGCTCAACATCGCCGCCGAGCTCGCCCTGCGCCCCCGGCTAAAACTGATCATGACGGGCGGCGTCTCCCGGACCCAGTCCTACGAGCTGGTCGGCCCGATCGCCGACCAGGCCCTCAAAGGCTTGAACATGGCGGTCGCCGTGGTCGGCGTGGACGGGATCAGCGCCCGGGGCGGCCTCACCACCCACGACGAGATCGAGGCCAACACCAACGCCACCATGATCCGCCGCGCCGACCGGGTGATCGTGGTCGCCGACGGTTCCAAGGTGGGCAAGGTCTGCCTGGCCGGGATCTGCCCGGTCACGGATGTGTCCACCCTGGTCACCGACGCGAGCGCCGACCCGGCCGGGGTCGACGCGATCCGCCGCCAGGGCACCGAAGTGATCGTGGCCGGCGCATGAGCACGTCGCTGGTGCTGGTGGGCGCGGGACAGCGCGGGATGGGCTATGCGCGGCGGGCCGTGGCCTCGGGCGCGGGCCGGATCGTCGCGGTGGCCGAGCCCGACCCGGATCGCCGGTCGCGCGCGGCCGGCGAGTTCGGCGCCGCGGCGGTTGCCGACTGGCGCGAGATCGATGGCCGCCTCGCCGACGCGGCGATCGTCGCCACCCAGGACCGCGATCATGAGGGGCCGGCCGTCCATCTGGCCGGGCTGGGCTACCACCTGCTGCTCGAGAAGCCGATGGCGCCCGAGGAAGGCCCGGCGACCCGCATCGCGTCGGCCGTCGACGACGCGGGGGTGATGCTGGCCGTCTGCCATGTGCTGCGCTACACGCCGTACACGAAGGTCTTGAAGTCTTTGATCGATGACGGCCGCATCGGCGACGTCGTCAGCATTCAGCACCTCGAACCGGTCGGCTGGTGGCACCAGGCGCATTCGTTCGTGCGCGGCGCCTGGCGGGACACCGCGAGCTCGTCGCCGATGCTGCTCGCCAAGTCATGCCACGACATCGACTGGTTGCTCTACGTGGCCGGGTCGCCGGCCCGGCGGGTGAGCTCGTTCGGCGGTCTCGCGCACTTCAAGCCCTCGTCGAAGCCGGCCGGGGCCGCCGACCGCTGCCTGGACTGCGCGGTGGAGCCCGATTGCCCCTACTCGGCGCCGCGGATCTATCGCGACGCCGGGCCGGGCTGGCCGGTCTCGGTCGTGCTGTCGTCCTATGCGGACCTGGACGAGGCCTTGCGGCTCGGGCCGTACGGGGAATGCGTCTACAACGGGCAGAACGACGTCGTCGACCACCAGGTGGTCACGATGGAGCTGGAGAGCGGCGTGACCGTGGCCTTCACGATGACCGCGTTCACGCCGGCCGAGCAGCGCAAGACACGGATCTTCGGCACGCACGGCTACCTCGACGGCGACGGCGCCGCGATCCGGATGGTCGACTTCCGCACCGGGGCGGACACCGTGGTCACCGTTTCCGATCAGGTCTCGGCCGGTCACGCCGACGGCGACGAGGCGCTGGTGGACGCGTTTCTCGCGGCGGTGGCCTCGGGTGACGCGTCGCTGATCCGGTCGGACGCGGCCACGTCGCTGGCCGGGCACCGGGTGGTGTGGGCGGCGGAGCGGGCGCGGCACACCGGAACCGTCGTCAGTCTCGCCTGAGATCGGCCGCGTGCTCTCCTAGGATCGGCCGCATGAGCGACGGCTATGCGGCGCGGCTGCCGCGGCGGTGGCGCACGGTCTTCACCGTCGCGTCGGTGGCCGTCTCCTTGCCCGCGTTGATCTGGACGTCGTCGTTCGGGCCACGCGTGCTGGTCGTCGCCCTGATCCTGGTGCAGGCGGCGGCGCTGTGGTGGCTCGACGAGCGGCCGCGGCTCGGTACCGCGGTCGTCCTCGTGGTGAGCGCGGCGCTGCAAACTCTGATTCCGGATTTCGGGCCGGGGATCGCCTTCGTGGTGCTGTGCACGTACGCCTGGTTGCGGCCGGCCGCCGAGACGCTGTGGATCCTGGGGCTCGCGGTGGTCGCGGTGTGCGGGCCGACCCTGGCGCAGCAGCGGTGGGTGACGGCCGCGCTGTGGCTGGGCGCGGTGCTGCTGGCGTGGAGCTGGGGCGCGCTGGCCCGGGCGCGCGGGGCCCGGCTGGTGGCCGAGCGGCGGCAGGCGGTGCTCGAGGAGCGGGCGCGGATCGCGCGCGACCTGCACGACATCCTTTCGCATACGGTCTCGGTGATGGTGGTGCAGGCGGCGGCGGCCGACGACGTCTTCGAGTCGAATCCCGCGCGGGCGCGGGAGGCGCTGCGTCGCACCGAGGAGGCGGGCCGGCATGCGCTTGCGGAGTTGCGCGGTTTCTTGCGTACGGTGCGCGCCGACGATCCCGGGAACGCGGGGCCGCAGCCGACGCTCGAGGATATGGATCGGCTCGCCACCACGATGGGCGAGTCGGGGCTGCGGGTTTCCGTCCGCCGCGAGGGTGACGGCGACGTGCCGCTCGGGGTGCAGGTCAGCGCGTATCGGATAGTGCAGGAGGCGCTGACGAACACGCTGCGCCACGCCCGGGCGTCCGCGGCCGAGGTGACGGTGCGGGTCGACGAGTCGGAGGTGCTGGTGCGGGTGCGCGACGACGGATCCTCCCCGGTGGCGAAGCCGGGTGGGCACGGCCTGATCGGCATGCGGGAGCGGGCCGAGATCCTCGGCGGCTCGTTCGCGGCCGGGCCGCGGGACGCCGGCGGGTTCGAGGTCGAGGCGCATCTTCCGGTACGGGAGAAGCCGTGACCATCAAAGTGCTGATCGCCGACGACCAGGCGCTGGTCCGTTCCGGCTTCCGGATGATCCTGGAGTCCCGCGACGACCTCGAGGTGGTCGGCGAGGCGAGCGACGGGGAGCAGGCGATCCGGCTGGCCGCGCAGACCCACCCGGACGTGGTGCTGATGGACGTGCGCATGCCCGGCCTCGACGGCGTGGCCGCCACCGCTCGGATCACCGCCGCCGCCGGCCCGCCTAGGGTGATCATCTTGACCACATATGACCTGGAGGAGCCGCTGTATGCGGCGTTGCGGGCGGGAGCGAGCGGGTTCCTGCTCAAGGACGTGCGGCC
The DNA here is from genome assembly GCF_042664765.1 of Paractinoplanes rhizophilus. Taxonomy (NCBI): domain Bacteria; kingdom Bacillati; phylum Actinomycetota; class Actinomycetes; order Micromonosporales; family Micromonosporaceae; genus Paractinoplanes; species Paractinoplanes rhizophilus. The sequence continues at coordinate 51,111 of NZ_JBHTBJ010000009.1, forward strand.
GGCCGACCTGGTCGACGCGATCCGGGTGGTGGCCGGCGGGGACGCGCTGCTCGCGCCGACCGCGACCCGTAGGCTGCTCGACCGGTTCCTGGCCACCGACGTGACGCCGTCCGCCGCCGATGGCTCGCTGGAGCGGCTCACCGAGCGGGAGCGGGAGGTGCTGACGTTGCTGGCCCGGGGCTCGTCCAACGCGGAGATCGCCGCGCGGCTGGTGGTCACCGAGGCCACCGTGAAGACGCACGTGTCGGCGATCCTGCGCAAGCTCGGGGTGCGCGACCGGGTGCAGGCGGTCGTGCTCGCGTACGATCTCGGCCTGGTGCGGCCGCGCCCCTCGTCTTGAGGCGCCATCGACGGGCCGCGTTGCTGCTCGCCCTGCTCGCGCCGATCTGCGCCGAGGTGAGTTCTCGGCACCGTGCCGTTGCGGATGGCGTGGGCCTGGCTGGTCTTCGCGCCGATCTACGCGCGCGGGCCTGGTGCGGGTGGCGGTGCCGCCGTCCGAAGACCCGGGATACACCATGCCGCTGCTGGCGGTCGCGATCGTTGTCCTGCTGGCGGCCGGGCTCATCGTGCTGGCACTGCGGGTGCGCCTGCGCCCTTCGCGCCGCCCGACCCTCCGCCGCCTCCTCACCCGGCCGCGACCAGCTCTTTCACCGCCCTTTGCTCTGCTCACCCTGAGGAAGCACGCCGCCCCCTTGGCTCTGCTCACTGTAGGGAAGCGCCTGCCCCTTTGCTCCGCTTACCGTGAGGAAGCAGAGCAAAGGTTCCCTGCGCCCTCCTCGCCGGCGGTTGCCGTGGTCGCGGCCGTCGCCACCTGCGGTTTCCTGGCGTTGATCTGGCCCTTCGGCGGTGCGACGCAGCCGTCGTTCACGCACGGCGACTGGTCGTTGGTGCCGATGGCGGCCGGCGCGCTGCTGGTGGCGGGCGCCGTGCGGGCCGGTTGGATCTATGCGTGGACGCCGCGCCATCTCGTGGCCGCGAGCTTCGGCGCGCTGGTCGGGCACACTGTCTTCGGCCTATTCGGCAACGCGGACGGCCCGGTCGACCGGCTCTATCTCGCGGCCGTGGCGGTGCTCACGGCGGTCGCCGGCTTCACTCTGCTGCGCCGTGCCGCGTTGCCGGGGCACACGGGTGGGGCGGACGCCGGCTCCGGTCTCTTGCGCCGTGCCGCTTTCCCGAGGCACGCGGGTGGGGCGGTCGCCGGCTTCCGTCCGCTGCGCCGTAACTCGTTGCCGGGGCGCGCGGGCGGCCGTCAGGCGGCGGCCGAGGCGCTGGCCGGGGAGCTCGACGTAGCGGTGGGCGAGCCACGAAAGACCGAACAGCAGCCCGAGGAAGCCGGCCACCGCGACGAGCTCGACCGGCCCGCGCAGCCGCCGGCCGAGGACGGTCAGGGGCACGGCGAGCAGCCCGATCAGCGGCACGTGAATGAGGTAGGTCGAGTAGCTCACCCGGCCTAGCCAGGCGAGGAAACGCGGCGTTCGCCGCCAGGCCATGCCGATGGCGAAGGAGCCGCCGATGACCAGCAGCGTGATGACCGAGCGGGCCATGTACTTCGGGGTGAGCGCGTTCAGCGAGACCAGCTCGGCGAACCAGTTGGTCAGCAGCGCCGCGGCGACCACGGCGACCGCCGCGACGGCCTGGCGGCGCGGGATCTGCCGGTGCTCGGCGCGGTAGATCGTGGTCCCGGTGAACATCACGGCCGGGATGAGTAGGCCGTCCCAGGCGTGGGACACGTCCTGGCCGGCGACCAGCAACGTGCCGGCGACGGCGAGCAGCACGATCGCGCCCGCGACCGCCACCTGGTGGTGGCGGCGGGTCAGCGCGATCAGGCCGATCGCGAGCAGCGCAGCGACGAGGAACGGAAGGGCCGGCGAGGCGAGCCGGCCGGGGGTGAGCGGCGCGGTGGCGACCCCGGCCACCGCGAGGCACACCGCGACGGCGGCGCTGGCGCGGTGCCGGCTCAGCGCGAAGAGGGCGGCGACGAGCAGGTAGAACGCCATCTCGAAGGTCAGCGTCCAGACCACCGGGGTGAGCAGGGAAGTGCCCAGCAGCTGCGGCAGCATGGTGAGGTGAGCGACCGTCCCGCCCAGCGTGAGCGGCGCGGCCGGGCTGGGCGCGGCCGGGCTGAGCGGCGCGGCCGGGCTGAGCGGCGTGGCCGGGCTGAGCGGCGCGGCTGGGCTGAGCGGCGCGGCCTGGGCGAGCGCGGCGGTCACCGCCACCAGGCCGCAGATCACGAGGTAGAGCGGGTAGAGCCGGGCGGCCCGGCCGATCCAGAATCGGCGCAGGTCGCCGTGGCGCTCCAGCGACGCCGGGATGATGTAGCCGCTGACCAGGAAGAACAGCATCACCCCGGCGGGGCCGGCGTGCAGCCACTCGGCGGAGACGTCACGGGCGCCGCGGAGCAGGTAGTGGCTCAGGTGCGCGTACACGACGAGCAGGGCCGCTATCGCGCGCAGCGCATCGAGCCACGCCATTCTTCGCTGCGGCATCCGCGAAGGGTACTCGTCGCGTCCCGCAGATCTGTCAATTGATAGCGGGGATGCTCTCCATCCCGGCGTCGTACCGCTTCCACGTACCCTTGCCGGCCGACTTGGCCGCGTACATCGCCACGTCCGCCCGCCGGACCAGCGCGCCCGCGCCCTCGCCCGGCTCGGCGCTCGCGGCCCCGATGCTCGCGCCGGCCCGCACCGGCACGCCCGAGATCTCCACCGGGTCGGACAACGCGACGAGGATGCGGCGCGCGGTCTCCTCGGACTCCGGACCGGCGCAGTCGCGCAGCAGCACCGCGAACTCGTCGCCGCCCAGCCGCGCCGGAACGTCTCCGGCGCGCAGCGCGGCGCGCATCTTCTCGGCCACCGCGACCAGCAGCTCGTCGCCGGCCGCGTGGCCGAGCGTGTCGTTCACCGCCTTGAACCCGTCCAGGTCGACCAGCAGCACCGACACCCCGGACGGCTGCTCGAGCGCCCGGCCCAGCTCCTCGTGGAACCGGGTGCGGTTGGCCAGCCCGGTCAGCCCGTCGGTCTCGGCCTGCCGCCGCAGCTCGGCCATCGTGGCATCGAGCCGCTCGATCAGCGACGTGTTGTCGTGGAAAGCGACCAGCTGCCGGCCGGCCACCAGCACACAGATCAGGGCCAGCCCCACCACGACGCCCCACATCTGGGCGCCCACCCCGTGCGGCATGACCGCGATCAGGGCGACAAGGGCGACAATCATTGATCCGTACGGGAGAAGGCTGTATCTCTTGCGGCGCCGCTCGCCGAACGGTTCGGGGTCGAAGCGGGCGATCAGCTCCTGGATGCGCGGCCCGAGCGCGATCAGCAGCGACGGCATGAGCCGCACCAGGTAGACCGAGGGGTCCAGGTGGCCGACCGCGGGCGGCGCCACGAACAACCCGATCATCGTGAAGCCCGCCGAGACGGTCATCGGGATCGCGGCGGACCGGCGCATCGGCGCGTTCCCGCTCAGGATCATCTTCACCGAGGCGAAGCTGGAGGTCAGCGCGACCGCGGCGAGCCCGAGCGTGGCCAGCATGTCGGTGCGGCTGTACTCGCCCGGCTTCACCGCGAAGCCCCAGGCGATCACCGCGCCGCCGACCAGCACCGTCGCCGAGTCCAGCCAGAACGCCAGCCGTTCCCGCCCGGACCGGCCCGGGTGCGGATGCGCCAGCATCGCCACCACGATCGCGACGAGGCCGACGGTGAAGATCGCGGACTGCACGATGCCGCCGGTGGTCGACCAGGTGCCGGGCGGGTTCACGAAGGTGAGGACGGTCTGGATCGAGTCGCCGCACAGGAAGCCGCTGACCGACGCGGCCAGCACCAGCCAGAACCGGCGGGTCGCGCCGGCCGCGACCCGGAACACCCGCCAGGACGAGTACGCGAGCAGGCCGTCCAGCGGCAGCTGGAAGATCCAGTACGCGCGTACCTGCCAAAGGGTGTTCGTCTCGGTGTCGGCCGAGAGCGCGAAGAAGATGACCGCCGCCAGGGCGGTCCAGGCGACCGCGCCGATCAGCAGCGGGTCACGACGCCAGGAGCGGCTCTCCCATTGTCTGCGCCCGGATGCGTCCACGAGCGTTCCCATCGGTCCCGGATCGCCGGGCTTGAGGGGTCGCGGTGTGATGCGCGCAGGAAATTTCGAAGCGTTATTGTGACCGCATGCGTGCGCGTCTCTCGGATATCGCTCGTCAGGCGGGCGTCAGCGAGGCGACGGTGTCGCGCGTCCTCAACGACCGCCCGGGCGTCTCGGCCGACACCCGCCAGGCCGTCGTCACCGCGCTGGACGTCCTCGGCTACGAGCGGCCCGAGCGCCTGCACAAGCGCAGCGCCGGCCTGGTCGGCCTGATCGTCCCCGAGCTGGAAAACCCGATCTTCCCGGCGTTCGCCCAGATCATCGAGTCGGCCCTGGCCCAGACGGGCTACACCCCGGTCCTGTGCACCCAGACCCCGGGTGGCGTCACCGAGGACGAGTACCTCGAGATGCTCCTCGACCGTCAGGTGAGCGGCATCGTCTTCGTGGCCGGCCTGCACGCCGACACCACCGCCGACCACGAGCGTTACCAGCGCCTGATCGACCGCCCGATGCCGATCGTCTTCGTCAACGGCTTCGCCGAGGGGATAGCCGCCCCCTTCATCTCGTGCGACGACAAGCAGGCCGCCGAGTCGGCGGTCGCCCACCTGGCCGCGCTGGGCCACGAGCGCATCGGCTTCGTCTCCGGCCCCGAGCGCTTCCGGGCCGTCCAGCGCAAGCTCGAGGGCTACCACAACGCCATGCGCCGCCACGTGCCCGGTTACGACCGGCACGCTCCGGACGAACTGGTGGTCCTGACCCTCTTCGGCGTCGAGGGCGGCGAGGTCGCGGCCGGCCAGCTCCTCGACCGCGAGGTCACCGCCCTGGTCTGCGGCTCCGACCTGATGGCCCTGGGCGCCATCCGCGCCGCGCACCGCCGCGGGCTCGCCGTCCCCCGCGACATGTCGGTGGTCGGCTTCGACGATTCCCCGCTGATCGCCTTCACCGACCCGCCGCTCACCACCCTGCGGCAGCCGGTCGCTGCCATGGGCAACGCCGCCGTCCGCGCCCTGGTCGACGAGATCAACGGCCACGCGGCCCCCCGATCCGAATACATCTTCCCGGCCGAGCTGGTGGTCCGGGGTTCCACGGCGGCGGCCCCGACGCGCCGCTTGGCAAAGACCTCGCACATCCCCGCCGCCTGATGGCATTTGTGGACGGCACCGCAAAAGTGTCAGACCCACCTGCTCTACTTCACCCCACCCAGTGCCGGGGCGGGGGCGGTCAGTGGGCCGGGGCGGGGGCGGTCAGTGGGCCGCGGCGGGGTGGCTTGCGGGGCCCGAACTTTCGTGCCGGTGGACGGACGGCACGGAGGGTGGCGGGGCGGCGCCACCGGGAATCAGCTGAAGAGCGCAGCCAGCCACGTTGCGACGTAGCCGGCCGATGAGGTTACCGCTGAATCGTGCGTTCCGTTGGGCACCTCGTAGTAGGTGACCGGCGGGGCGTAGCTGTCGAGCAGCGGAAACAGCATGTCACGGGTCAGTTCCACGGGGATCGTGGTGTCGGCGGTGCCCTGGACGAGCAGCACCGGCGCGGTCGTTGTCGTCTGGCCCGGCTCGTCGTAGGAGGTCAGCTTGGCGACCACCGACGCGGGCAGGGCGCCACCCACCAGGAGTTGGCTCGCGGTCAGGGACTGGTAGGAGGCAAGGATCTCGTTGAGGCAGCCGCTGGTGAGAACCGCCTGCTTGGTCTTGGCCTGCGGGGCCAGGACGCTGTTGGGGTTGAAGAGGGGGTCGACGGCGTTCAGGCCGTACAGGCCCATCACCAGGTAGCCCTGAATGGGCGTCCCGGGGATCACCTCGGCCAGCAGCGGGATGGCGGAGACCGGTGCGATGCTCGCGGTGCCCTTGAGCACCAGGTTGCCGTCGTAGCCGGCGGCGATCTGGTTGGCGAACACGGCCGCCGCGCCGCCCTGGGAGTGGCCGTCCACCACGTACTGGGTGGAGAGCGACGAGTCGAGGTTGCGGGCGGCCTTGACGGCGTCGATGGTCGCTCGAGCTTCGCTGGCGCCCACCAGGTACGGGTGGGACTGGGCGGTGCCGAGCCCGGGGTAGTCGGGAGCGGCGACGGTGAAGCCGCTGCCGAGCAGCGCGGCGACCGCGTCGCGGGCCTCGGGCCAGAAGACGCTCTGGCTGGTCGAGGGGGCGCACTTGTCGGCGAGGCCGGTGGTGCCGTGCGCCCAGGCCGCGATCCGGTTCTGCTTTCCCGTCTTCGGCGTCATGATCAGAGCGGTGGCGGTGATCAGGGCGCCGTGGACGTCGGTGGAGACGTAGTTGATGCGCTTGCCGGTGGCCAGCCCGGTGAGCGGGGGCGGCAGCGGGGCCGGGGCCGAGGTCAGGACCATGCCCGGCAGGGAGATGGCGTTGGCCGAGCCGGCCGGGGCGGCGAGGTAGCCGCACGTCGCCAGCAGGGCGATGAGTAGTAAGCGAGGACCTGTTTTCATGCGTACTCCATTCGGTGGTGCGAGCCGGCCAAAGCGTATGGCGATAACCGAGGCCGGTTGAAGTACGCAGATGCGTAGTCCTTCGGGGACTGAACTCGGAGTCCAGTTCACGACCGGGGGTCGCAAAAGGGGCGGCTTTAATGACCCGATAACGGGGGCACTTTCCAGACCGGTCCACGGTGGAGTCCGATGGGGACCGGCGGGCGCACCCCTGCCCAGCAGGACCGGGCCGCCTCCGGTAGGTTCTTCGGAGACGGCGCGCGGCGGCGGTGTGATCTTGCGGTGAGCGGGTATTCACGGCGGCCCGGGGAATGCGTCCCGGGCGCGCAAGTTGCACAGAAACGGGCAAGCAAGCCGTCTCGCCGATATTGGCACACTCTTTTTGACGAACACGCATTGTGCTTGAGCCGTCACTGTTCGTACTCTGTGGTCACCGGATCATTGATCAGTGTGAGTGCGAGCAAGCGGGATTGCCGTCCCGCGGGGGAGCAGAGCATGCTTATCAAAGTTGTCGACCAGATCATCGATGAAGATCTGCACAGCGCTGCATGGCAGCTCTACCAGGACTGCTTCGAGGAGTTGAACACGCTCGCGGTCCAGCGGCACATGATGTACAAGGCCGAGTTCGACGAGGTCATGAGCGACACGCGGGTCGACAAGTACCTCGCCCTCACCGACGAAGGCACGCTCTGCGGGATCACCACGTACACCAACGATCTCGAAGCCGTTCCGTTGATCTCGCCGCAGTACTTCCAGCGCCACTGGCCCGAGCACTACGCGGCCAAGAAGATCTGGTACATCGGGTTCATTGCCGTGAGTCCCGAGTTCCAGGGCCGCGAGGCGTTCGCCCAGATGGTCGAGCAGATGTACCTCGTCGCATCGATCCAGAACGGTCTGGTCGGCCTGGACATCTGCTCCTACAACGACGATGTCCGCCACATGGCCCGGGTCTTCCGGCTCATGATCAGCCGGAACTCGGACAGCATGCGGTTCAACCGGATCGACCAGCAGTCGTACTGGCTGTACGAGTTCCCGTCGGCAGCCTGACGAAGTCGGCGGCCTGACGAAGCGGTCAGGCGGAGCGTCAGTCCATAGGCGACCTCCACATGCACCAGAGCGACGGCCCGTCGGGTAGCGCGATCACGGACCGGACCCGGTATCCGTGCCGGAGGTAGAGGTCACGGTTGCGAGGGTCGTTCGCCTCCAGGTACGCCGGGAGGCCCGCCGCGTCGAGGCGGCGATGGTGCCGGCGCAGGAGGGTGCTTCCCAGGCCACGTCCCTGCTGATCGGGGCGCACGGCCAGGTAAGCCAGGTAGTGGTGGTCGCCGGCCGGGTGCTCGGCGTCGAGCGCCGCGTCCAGTTCGCACACGCGGTCGTACGCGTCGCCGGCGATCTCCTTGATCCGGTGGTCGTCGAGGGGCGCCGACACCGTGGTCGTCATCGGTAACCAGAGGGCGGCGCCGGTCAGACGGCCGGTGTCGCCCTCCGCCGTGGTGTAGACGTCGCCGAAGCGGAGGGCGTGCTCGACGAAGATCGCCAAGTAGTCGAAGCTGCCGCGATGGCGGGCCGGGGTGTCGGGCTGGAGCCACCTGGCGACCAGCCCGTCCCGCATGGCCAGATCCACGACCTCGGTGATCTCGTCGGCGGAGGCCGGCGCGAGATCCCGGATGACCAGATCCTTGACCTTGTACATGCGATGCCTCTAATACGGATAGCCGCTTCGGGCGGCGCCGACCGGGTCGGCGGCGTGCAGCGGCCGGGGGAAGCCGGCGTCGGCCAGGATGCTCGTCTTGTGCTCGGTGCCGCGGCCGATCTGCGCGTAGACCTCGGGCCGCGCGGCCCGCATGATCCATGCCCAGCAGAAGCCGACGAACGCCGTGCCGAGATAGAGCACCGGGATCAGCCACTGGAAGATCGAGTCGCCGTCGACCTGGAGCAGCTCGCCGAAGCCGATCACCGTGGCGGTGAGAACCACGGAGAGAAGAAGGAAGGACATGAACGGAGCCACGTACGCCCGCCACACGTTCTCCCGGCGACGGCCGCGGGCGAAGAAGCCGATCACCGCGGCCGAGGTGGCCCACATGAGGATCAGCACGCCGAGGCCGCCGATCGTGCTCATCCAGGCGAACAGGTAGACCAGCGGGTCGGCGCCGGCCACCGCGTACATGCTCAGCACGACGATCGCGATGATGCTCTGGGTGATCGAGCCGGCCAGCGGCGCGCCGGTACGCGGGTGGGTGCGTCCGAACACCGCCGGCAGCACGCCCTCGCGGCCGAGCGCGAACTGGTAGCGGGAGACGGCGGCCTGGAACGCGAGCAGCGCCGCGAAGACGCTGGTCAGGAACAGCAGGTAGCCGAGGTTGACCAGGGCCGCGGGCAGGTGCGCGCCGATCAGGAAGAAGACCAGGTCGGTCTGGTGCTCGGCGGCGGTCGCCGCGATGTTCTCCGGCCCGGTGTTCACGGCCATGGCCCAGGCGGACAGGCTGCAGAGCAGCGCGGCCAGCAGCACGGCCCAGTGGGTGGCGCGGGCGATCGTGCGCTTCGGGTCTTTCGCCTCCTCGGAGAGGACGACGGTGGCCTCGAAGCCGACGAAGCCGGCGATCGCGATCACGAGCAGCGAGCCGACGACCGGGGTGAGAAGCGGCGCCGGGCTGAAGGAGGTGAACGTGACCTGGCCACCGGCGGGGTGGCTGATCATGGTGAGGTCGTAGATGAGCACGATGCTGATCTCGGCGACCAGCAGCACGGCGAGCACCTTGCCGCTGAGGTCGACCCAGAGCACGCCGAGCACCGTGACGATGAGCCAGGCGGCGATGGCGCACACCCACCACGGGGTGATGACGCCGAACGCGGCGAGGATGCCGGAAGCCGCCGAGCCGAACAGGCCGAACAGGCCGATCTGCATCGCCGAGTACGCCGGGAGGGCGACGAACGCCGCGCCCACGCCGACGACCCGGCCGAGCCCATGGCTGATGTAGGAATAGAAAGCCCCCGAGTTGACGATGTGCCGGCTCATCGCCACGAAACCCACGGTGAACAGGGAAAGGATCCCGGCCACCGCCACGTACGCGATCGGGACCGCGGTGCTCCCGATGATCGCGTACGTGGCCGAGATCGCCCCGATGATCACCGTCAGCGGCGCGGCGCCTGCCACACCGAAGAACACCACGGACGGGACGCCGAGCCTGTTCTTGGCCAGCGCCCTCGCCACGATGTCCGGCTCGACGGGGTCCTTCTGCGTCATCAACATCCTCCCGGCCCATTGGTCGAAGTTGTTTCGCCGGAGGTGGTGACGCCCGATGGCACTCACCGCCGACCGACGGTCAGGACCGAGCCCACGGAGGCCTCGGTGAATTCGATAAGGTCCCGTAGGTCGCCGGGCAGTGCGCCGACGGCGCTCGGCAGGGACTGGAACGCTTGCCGGTGCATCTCGAAGTCGTAGAGCACGTGCCTGGTCAGACCGGTGGCGGCCACGAGGCCGACCAGCACCCGGTCGGTGAGGCTGAGCTCGATGCCCCGGACGAGTAGATTGGCCAACCGGGCGGGTGCCCAGGCGGCTGCGTTGCGTTGTTCCGGACTGTTCGGCATGTAGACCACTTCGGTCGACAGCATCCGCCGCCGGGTGATCAGGTCTACCGCGCCGAGACGTACCAACCGCTCGCCGACCCGGACCTCGGCGTCCTGGGAGAGGAAGGCGAGCCAGGTGCGAACTTCGCGGTGTCGTTGCTGGGCGATCAGGAGGTCGAGGATGTCGTGCGTCAATGAGTCGGCCGGTGGATGCCGGTCGAGGATGACGAGGTCACCGTCGGCGATGCCGATCCGTCCCTCCAGGATCAGTTCCCCCAGCAACGCGGCGGCCAGGCCCAGTCCTGTCGCCCGTGGATGGAGTCGTGAACGGCCGGTGCGGTCCTGGTGTGCGATCAGAAAGTACTGGTCAGCCAACACGCTGCCACGCCCCTTGCGGAAGATCACTGTGCGTACATGACTCGATAACTCTCAATGTCGCCGCATCATGTACCCGTCCTCAAGGTCAATGCAAGGAGTACTAGACTTCTTGTTCTGAGCTTCGGTCCACGTTGGATCATGAGCCCGGCGGTCGTAGGATCGTTTACCTGAGGAAACCTGAGGGCCAAGGGGAGTCCAGGTGTCCGTTGACGAAGGCCCGACGCTGAGGCGCCGCCGGCTGGGCGCGGAGTTGAAGCGCTGCCGCGAGGCTGCCGGATTGACGCAGGAGAATGTCTCCCGCCATTTCGAGTGGCACGCTGCCAAGGTCACGAGGATCGAGACGGCCCGCGTCGCGGTGACCGCCCGTGACGTGCGCGACCTGCTGGATCTCTATCACGTGCGGGACGAGGCGTACCGCGAGGCGCTGATCGAGCTCGCCCGCATGTCGCGCGAGCGCACGTGGTGGAGCGACTACCGCGACGTGATCCGCCCGGGCAACTTCGTCGGCCTGGAGGCCGGCGCCGCCTCGATGCTGGACTGGGAGCCGGTGATCGTGCCCGGCCTGCTCCAGACGGAGGCGTACATCCGGGCGCTGCTGCGCACCGGGCGCCAGTCCGACCCGCCGCACGAGATCGACCGCCGGGTGCGCCTGCGGCTGACCCGCCAGGCCCGGCTGACCGAGTCCCGCCCGCTCGAGTTCGGCGTCGTGATGGACGAGTCGGTCGTACGGCGTGTCGTCGGCGGCCCGGAAGTGATGTCGGAACAGCTTCGATATCTAATAGAAATGGCTCAATTACCGAATGTGAACCTGCAGATCCTGCCGTTCGGATCGGGCGAACACGGGTTCCTCGGTGGACCGGTGGCGATATTGGAGTTCCGCGGCGTAGACGCGCAGATGAACCACGGGATTTCCCGGCCGGAAACCACCAATCTGGGTGTTGTCTATCTTGAAGGTCTTGCGGGAGACTCTTACGAAGAGCAACCATCCGAGGTTGCCCGTTACCGGAAAGAGTTCGAGCGATTGAGCGCGAAGGCGCTCGACCATCGCCAGACAATCAAGATGATCGAGAGCCTGCTGGTCGCTTAGGGCTCCGAGACAAACCCATACTGAAGGGAGGTGCTTGAGATTGCTCACGCACCATCTCAACGGTGCTGTCTGGAAGAAGGGCAGCCGGAGCAACGGCAGTGGCGGAAACAACTGCGTCGAGGTCGCCTTCCTCGACGAAGCTGTTGCCGTCCGTGACAGCAAGGACCGGTCTGGACCGGCTCTCTTGTTCACGCAGGCGGAGTGGACCGCCTTCGTGGACTCGGCCAAGGATGGCGAGTTCGACATCGCTTCTTGACCTGAGAGCCTACCGATAGGCACGCACCGATGGGAAGTGCTTACGCAAAGTCAACTTCTCGGGCGCGAGCCTAGCGGAAGCTGCAACGCCCCTCACGGGGCGTTGCAGCCCAGGCACAATAGGTGCGATCACATCGACGGTCGGCGATGGCCGAAATCAGCGAGAAAATACGTTCGCGAGTGCCGTGGCGACTCGCGAGTTCCGTGCTGCGGACCTTATGTCGCACCACCGGCGAATGGCGCCCGCCGCCGTCGAGGCGGCAATGTCGTCGAGCGGCAATGTCGCCGAGGCCGACGAGGCGCTCGGCCCGGCCTGCCCCACCCCGCCGCGGGCCACCCCGCGGCGGCGCCCAGGCCAAAAATCCATAGATGTACGGCTATGGAGAGCGCTTGCGTACATAGACTGTGATGCATGCAGGCAGCTGGCATTCCGGCGCTGGTGATCAGCCTCGCCGCCCTGGCGGTCTCCCTCTACGGCATCGCCGAGCGGCGCAGCATGGCCCGCCGGGGGGAACGACTCCGGTTCGTCACGCTGATCGACGACCTCAACGGCCTGCGCCTCGAGCACCGGCTGCCGCACGGCGACCTGGCGGATGCGGTCAACGCGCGGGCCGAGCTGCTCGCGATCCAGGCGTTCACCCTGCAGAAGCGACTCACCGACATCACCAGCCCGGAATACCGGACGCTCGCCTACGCGCTCGGCCGTTCCGGCTACCCCGCCGAGGCCGACCAGTCCTGGCGCGCGGCCATCGACGCGGCCGAGGACGAGGGGACGGTACAGACGCTGTTCGCGCGTCGCGGATACGCGTTCTTCCTCTTCTCGGCGGGCCGGGTGGAGAAGGCGCGCGACGAGATGGGCCTGGCCGTCGAGGCGATCGGGTCCGCCGACGACACGGCCCGGGCCCACCAGATCCGGACGTTCAAATACTGGTCCACCGAGGAGAAGGCCGCCGACCCGACCGGTGGACGCGCGGCCGAGCTGCTGAAACGGGCCGAACAGGCGGTGGCGCTGCTGGAGAGCGAACACGCCCGCCGCCGCATGCGCGCGTTCCTCGAGAGCTCCGACGACTAGCGCCCCTGATGGGTGACCGTGCCGGTGAGGGTGCCGCCGGCGACCGTCGTCTTCTCGATCGCGGCGAATGCATTCTCTACTGTGGAGGCCCTCGTGCGGGCCGACTGGGCGTACACGCTGAAGCGGTAATGGTGGGCGCCGGCGGCCGGTTTCCCGCCCGGCGCAGGTCAAATCGGCCGGAATCGCGCGGGGCGCAAACCGTATTCTAAGGGTCGTTCCAGGTGAGGGCGGACGCCATGCACTTCCTCGGTCATCGGTACTTCCGGGAGCTGTTGTCGCTGCGTATGCCGCCCGGGGACTTCGTGATCTGCGGGAGCGGGCCGCTGTACGCGCGGGGGTGGATCGACGACCCGAGCGACCTGGACATCGTCGCTCGCGGGGCGGCGTGGAAGATCGCCGCGAGGCTCGGGCCGATCGAGGGGGCGCCCTATTCGGCGGCGCGGCGGGTGCCGTTGTTCGGCGGGGATCTGGACGTCTTCGACGATTGGTTTCCGGAGTTCGGAACGGTGGACGAGCTGATCGACCGGGCCGATGTGCTCGCCGGGCTGCGATTCGTGACGCTGGACGTGGTGGCGACGACGAAATTGATGATGGGGCGCGACCGGGATCGCGCCCATCTCCAAGTGCTGCGGGCACACGGCCACCCTGCGCCCTGACCGCGCCGGGCGGCAAAGGCAGGGCCCGCGGTCGCGGGGTCAGGAGCGGCCGAAGTCCTGGGTCCAGTACGGCGCGCCGCTCTTGGTGTAGGCCAGGCCGACGCCCACCGCGACGCTGCCGCAGTTGAGGATGTTGGCACGGTGGCCGGGGCTGTTCATCCAGCCGGTGACGACGTCCTTGGGGGTGCGGTAGCCCCAGGCGATGTTCTCGGCATTGGCGCTGCGGCTCGGGTAGCCGGCCGCCGCCTCGCGGGCGACGAAGGTGCTGCCGTTCGAGCCGGTGTGGCTGAAGAAGCCGCGCGTCACCATGTCGGTGCTGTGCGCACGGGCGGCGGTGCGCAGCCGCTCGTCGATCCGCAGCGCCGGGCAGCCCTTCGCGGTGCGCTGCGCGTTGGTCAGCCGCACGACCTCGTTCTCGTATCCCGTGATGACCTGCGCCGACGGCTTCGCGACCGCGGTGGAGGAGGTGGCCGCGAAGGCCGGCGCGGCGAACAGGGCCGGGACGGCGGCCAGGGCGGCGATGGCGACGAGACGCTTCAAGAGTTCCTCCGGGCGATCGGTGACGTGAAATACCGATCGGGCACCCAGCGCCGGCTGATGAACGGGAGGAACCACCCTGCACCCGGCGGAACCCGAGCCGCTCCCCGCGGGGCGGGGAAGGCCCGCGGGCCGACGGAGCCAGGGAGACGCAGGTCACTGCCGAGGGGTCTCACATCGGGCCGGTCCGTTTCGTCACCACGACATGACGACAACAGGATTCAGTGGCGACATCATCGGTCCGGACACGGCGGAATACCCGGCGGCGAGCCGCACGATGCTGGTGACCGGCAGTCCGGCCCTCATCCTGCGACCGGCCGGCGTCGCGGACGTCCAAGCGGCGATCAGACTCAACGCCGGACGGCATCTGTCCGTCCGGGGCGGCGGGCACAGCTTCGCGGGCTTCGGCACCAACGACGGCGGCGTGGTGATCGACCTCAGCCGGCTCGCCGAGGTCTCGGTCATCGACAAAGACCGTCATATCGTACGGATCGGGGGCGGCGCGACGTGGGGCCAGGTCGCCACGGCGCTGGCCCCGCACAACCTGGCGATCTCGTCCGGCGACACCAGGAGCGTCGGGGTCGGCGGCCTGACCCTGACCGGCGGCATCGGGTGGAAGGTCCGCAAGTACGGGCTGGCGCTGGACAGCCTCGTCGCGGCCGAGCTGGTCACGGCGTCCGGCGAGGTGGTGCGGGCCGACGCCGGCGAGAACGCGGAGCTGTTCTGGGCGCTTCGCGGCGGCGGCGGCAACTTCGGGATCGTGACCGCGTTCGAGTTCGCGGCGCACCCGACGACCGACGTCTTCCACGGGCGGATCGCCTTTCCCGCGGCCGAGGCGGGCGCGGTGCTGCAGGGCTGGGCCGACTACATGCGTACGGCGCCGGAGGACCTCACCGCGATCGCGTCGTTCGCCAACCCGTTCGCCGGCGGCGCGGAGGCGCCGGTCGAGGTGCATGTCGTGATCGACTCGGACGACCCGGCGCTCGCCGCGGAGGCGCTGGACCCGATCCGCGCGCTCGGCACGGTGATCGCCGACGAGGTCGTCCTCAAGGCGTACGCCGATGTGCTGGTGGACGGCATGGTCCCGCCGCCGGGCGTCCGGTTCGTCAGCCGGGGCGTGTTCGTGGACGAGGAGTCGGTGCCCGACGCGCTGCGGGTGCTCGTCGAGATCGGGGCGTCCGGGCAGTCGCCGGCCATCGCGATCCGCAGCGTCGGGGGCGCGGTGGCCCGGGTTCCCGGCGACGCCACGGCGTACGCGCACCGCCAGGCCGAGCTGATGGTCATGACGGGGACCGTGAACCAGGAACAGACCGCGACGCGGGACCGGCTCGAGCCGTACGTGAGCGGCGCTTACGCCAATTTCCTCAGCTCGGCCACCGACGCGGATGTCCGGGCCGTCTACCCGCCGGAGACCTATCGGCGGCTGGCCGCGGTCAAGCGCGAGTACGACCCGGGCAACCTGTTCGCCGGCAACCACAACGTGCGTCCGTAGCGAAAGAGGGCCGACGCCATCGCGGCGCCGGCCCCTTTCCGTTGCCCGCGGCTCAGCTCACGTTGAGCGCGGTGTTGTCGATCTGGAAGGACGTCTGGAGCGAGGAGTCCTCGACCCCGCTGAACGAGATCGTCACGGTCTGGCCCTTGAAGCTGGACAGGTTGAACGACCTCTGGGCGTAGCCGCCCTTGTTCAGGTTGGAGTACGTCGCCAGCGTGGTCGAGCCGGCCTTGACGGTCAGCTTGTCGTACGCGGTGGACGTCGTGGTCTCCGCCGAAGTGATCTTCAGGTAGAAGCTCAGCGTGGCGTTCGTGCAGGTCGACGGGATCGTCACCGACTGGGACAGCGTGTCGGTGTGGCTCCGGCCGTAGCCGTCGAGCCAGGCGAAGTAGCTGCCGGCGTACGGGACGTTGGAGCCGGACGCCGTCGAGATGACGCCGCTGCTGTACGACCAGTTGCTCCCGCCGCTCTCGAAGCCGGAGTTGCCCAGCAGCTGCGCCGAGGCGCAGGTCCCGGTCGGCGGGGTCGTCGGGGTGGTGGTCGGCGGCGTGGTGGTGCCGCCGCTGCAGGTCGGGTCGGCCGACTGGGCCGGCAGGTTGACCGCGTCCCAGGCCGCCTTGACCGTGTTGAACTCGGCGCAGCTACCCGGGTACAGGTTCTTGGCCGCGGTGAGCGTCCAGGTCCGGTACTTCAGGTACGACGAGCTCGAGGTCTTCATCAGCATCGCGTTGTACATGATGGTGATGGCCTTCTGGATGCCCAGACCGCTCACCGTGGAGCCGTTGCAGGTCGAGCTGGACGGCTGGCCGTTGCCGCTCGAGCCCTGCGCGAGCAGGTAGAACCAGTGGTTGCCGGGACCGGCCGCGGCGTGCACTTCCTGCGACGGGACGCTCGAGGAGTAGCAGTTCGAGTCGCCCAGCGCCGACGGGTTGTACATGTTGCGGATCGGGCCGCTGCCGACCAGGTTGACCTCCTCGCCGACCAGGTAGTCCGGCGGGTCGTTCGGGTTGTTGATGAACGCCTCGGTCGCCGCGCCGAACGTGTCGGCCACGAACTCCTGGGTGTTGCCGCGGGAGATGCCGCCCGGGGTGTAGTCGTCGATGCCGTGGCCGAGCTCGTGGCCCACCACGTCCGCCGACGCGATCCACTGACCGGCGGTGTTCTTGCCGATCTGCACCTGGGTGCCGTCGTAGTACGCGTTCTGGTCGTTGAGACCGATCCGGATCGGCCACGCCCCGCCGGAGCCGTTCTGGCCGTTGCGGCCGAGCCAGGACGACAGCATGGCGAACTGCTTCTGCGCGACGTAGAACGCGTCGACGCCGCCGGTCTCGCGGTCGGTGCCGCTGCCGTTGCCCCAGACGTTGTCCGAGCCGCTGAAGGTGGCGTTGCCCGACGCGTTCTGCGCCCGGATCGTCGTGTGCGACGGGTCCTGCATCAGATACGTCGAACCGGACTGGGTGGTGTCGATCGACACGGTGCCGTTGATCCAGCCGGTGCCGGTGCCGGCCGCCTGGATGACGTGCTCGCGGGTGTCGAGCACCTTGCCGGTGATCGCGTCCACGTTGACGGTGAGCCGGCTGACGCCCTCGGCGCCGGTGCCGTTGACCGTCGTCTGCCACGCCAGCCGGGCCGCCCGGCCCTCGGCGGCGTCGATGACCAGCCTGGTGCCCTCCACGCTGGACACCGTCTTGAGCTGCTGCTTGGCGATCGCCGCGGCGTCCGTGTCGGCCAGCTTCGGCGTGACGGACAGCTCGCCGATCGGGCTCGACTGCGCGACCGAGGTGTACTTGGTCGCGCCGCTGGCGTCCGTCATGACGACGAAGTCGCCACCGTCGACCGGGAAACCCTTGTAGGAGCGGGTGTAGGGGACGTAGTTGAGTCCGTGCGACGAGATCACCTTCTGCTGCTGGAAGGTGTCGTGGCTGCTCGCCTGCAGGACCGACGGCTGGCTCGCGACGAGCGCGTCGGCCTTGGTGGCCGCCGTCTTCGCCGCGGCGGCCGGGTCGACCGGCTGGGCGGTGGCCGGCTGGGCCACCGCGACCAGGGCCGAGGCGGCCGCGGTGCCCGCCGCGAGCGCGACGGTCAGGGGGATTCGACGTTTCACGCGGGTGCTCCTTTCCCGCCCGGGGGTATGGGCGGGCTCAAGGTCCGGTGGACGATGAGTCACACCAGGACGACTTGAGGTGAGACGCTAGGCATCGACAAGTGTCTTTGGGAATAGGGAAAACCCTTGCGCACGCGCCGAGGGGCATACGAATTAGGTCGTACCGGCGACGAGTGCCTCGCCGCCGGCGCTCACGCGACCTTGAATCCGCGAACGGCCCACGCCCGGGCGGTCAGCGCGATCGAGCCGTCCGTCTCGCGGGGCAGGCGCGCGTCGAGCCGGTCGCGGATCGCCGCCCGCTTGTCCGGGGACAGCCGGGCCAGGTATGCGGGGGCCGGACCCTGGCCGCCCAGGAACGGCCGCCAATAGTCGTCGAAGTCCCCGAAGACGGTGGGGATCTCGATCGGGCGGGTCTCGGCGCCGCGCAGGCCGGCGCCGGTCCAGGCCCGGGCCAGCGCCTCGGGATGGCAGATCGGGAAGCGCGGGCCCTCGTCCTGCTCGGCCGCGGCCGGGTCGAACTCGGCCGCGACGTCCCAGAAGTGGCGCATCATCTGCATCCCGGTCGCGTAGTCCCAGACGTACGCGGCCACCGTCGCGCCCGGGGCGGCCACCCGGGCGAACTCGTCGACCGCCCGCTGCGAGCCGGGGACGAAATTCAGGGCCAGGCCGCTCACCACCGCGTCGAAGCGGCCCTGCGCCAGCGGCAACGCCGACGCGTCGCCGGCCACGAAGCGCGCCGCCGGTAGGTGGGCGCGGGCCTCGGCGAGAAATCCCCGGGACATGTCCACGCCCACGATCTCGGCCGGCGCGGCGGCGGCCAGCACGGTGCCGGTCAGCGCGCCGGTGCCGCAGCCCGCGTCCAGCCAGCGCCGGCCCGGCGCCACCCCGGGCCGGTCGTCGCCCGGCACCGTCAGCCACCGGACGAACTTCGCGGCGACCGGGCGGCTCCATCGACCGACGTAAGCCTCGTACGCGTTGCCGGCCGCCCATACGTCTCCCATGACCTCCGAGGATATGTGGGCCGGCCACACTGTCCATGGGCCGTTGCGGTGGGAAGCTGCGGCGATGGAAGAGGTTACCGTCGCCGTCCGCGGCATCTCGCTCAACGTTCTCGTCTCCGGGCCCGCCGACGGCTCGCCGGTGCTGCTCGTGCACGGCAACTGCTCGTCGGCCGACTTCTGGCGGCCGCTGCTGCGCCACCTTCCGCCCACCCTGCGGATCGTCGCGCCCGACCTGCGCGGGTACGGCCGCTCCGAGACCGCGCCGGTGGACGCCGGTCGCGGCCTGCGGGACTTCGCCGACGACGTGGCGGCGCTGCTCGACGACCCGGCGCTGTTCCCGGGTGGCGGGCCGGTCACCGTCGCCGCGCACTCGATGGGGTGCGGCGTCGCGATGCAGCTGCTCGTCGACCACCCCGAGCGGGTCTCGGCCCTGCTGCTTGAGGCGCCGCTCAGCCCGTACGGCTTCGGCGGCACCCGCGACCTCGACGGCACCCCCACCACCGCGGACTTCGCCGGCACCGGCGGCGGCGGCGCGAACCCCGACTTCGTGCGCCGGATCGCCGCGGGCGACCGCGCCGACGACGGCCCGACCAGCCCGCTCGCCGTGCTGCGCACCGCCTACGTGGCCGACCCGGCGTCGCTCGGCGACGACGAGCAGCTGCTGCTCGACACCGTGCTGTCCACGGCGATCGGCGACGACAACTACCCCGGCGACAGCAAGCCCAGCGAGAACTGGCCCGGCATCGCCCCCGGCGACCGCGGCGTGCTCAACACGATGGCCCCCAACCACTTCACCATCGCCGCCGACCTGGTCGCGGTCACCCCCAAGCCCCCGATCACCTGGGTGCGCGGCGACAAGGACGCCATCGTCTCCGACACGTCGTTCTTCGACCTGGCCTTCCTCGGCTCGATCGGCGCGGTCCCGGGATGGCCGGGCGCCGACGCCTGCCCGCCCCAGCCGATGATCGGCCAGACCCGGGCTGTCCTGGACCGCTACGCGGCCGCGGGCGGCGCCTACACCGAGGTCGTCTACGAGAACTGCGGCCACTCCCCGCACGTCGAGCGCCCCACCGAGGTGGCCGCCGAGCTGCGGAAACTCCTCTGACCGGCGGGAGCCGCGGGGGTCAGACCTGGCGGTTGCGGCCGGCGACCATGCCGGCGAGGCCCTGGGGGATCATCAGGACGATCATCAGGGCCAGCGGCGCCCGCCAGCCGTCCGTGTGATCGTGCAGGACGCCGACCAGGATCGGCCCGGGGATGGCGAGCAGGTAACCGACACCCTGGGCGAAGGCGGACAACCGGACCACCGTGCCGGGCGTCCGGCCGCGTAGGCCGATCATGGTCAGGACCAGGGGGAAGGCGGTGTTGACGATGCCCAGCAGCACTGCCCAGACCCACGGCGCGGCGGCCGGATCCCACCACAGGCCCGCGTAGCCGGCCACGCCGAAGACCGCCAGCGCGGCGGCTATCCAGCTCTGGCTGGGCACCCGGCCGGCCACCGACGACAGGGCCATGCCCAGCGGCACCCCGAGCAGCGAGGTGGCGGCGAACAGCAGGCCGGCCTCGTCGGCGGACAGCCCGGCGTCGCGGTAGATCTGCGGGAGCCAGCCGATGATGACGTAGGCGGAGGTGGACTGGAGGCCGAAGTACAGGGCGAGGGCCCACGCGACCGGGTGCCGGCTGACCCGTACCAGATCCTGGGTCCGGGGTTGGTCGTCGACCTTGTGATCGTGGCGGGCGAGCGGGATCCACGCCGGCAGCGCGATCGCCGCCAGCACCGCCCAGCAGGCCAGGCCGAGGCGCCAGTCGCCGCCGAACGCGTCGGTCAGCGGCACCGTGGCGGCCGCGGCCAGGGTCGCGCCGAGGTTGAGCGCCACCGTGTAGAGGCCGGTCATCGTGCCGACCTGGGTGGGGAACTGCTCCTTGACGATCATCGGGAGCAGCACGTTCACGACCGCGATGCCGGCCAGCGACACGACGCTGAGCAGCAGGAACAGGGCGGTCCCGGGCACGTAGGCGCGCAGCGCGAGGCCGGCGGCGAGCACCGCGAGGCCCACGATGATCACGCGGGCCGGGCCGAAGCGGCGGGCCAGCCGGGGCGCCGCCAGGCCGAGGATCGCGAAGCAGAACGCGGGGACCGAGGTGAGCAGGCCGGCGACTGACGAGCTCATGCCCAGCCCGGATCGGATCTCGCTGAGCACCGGGCCGACGCTCGTCACCGCGAGCCGCAGGTTGACCGCGGCCAGCAGCAGGGCCCCCACGGCGATCAGGCGCGCGCGGGTTCTCCCGGTACGAGTATCTGTCAGCTCAGCTTCGGCAATCACCACTTACACATCATCGGCGCTGCCGGCCCCGGATGCCTGCCGGAGTGCGGGCCCTCACACCGCCGGCCGCTCCTGCTCCCGCTCCACCTGCTGGTTCCACTCGCGCTTGGACGACTGCCAGCCGTCCTCGTTCATGCCCAGCCGCCAGTAGCCCGAGATCGACAGCTGATCGAGCGGGATCGCGCACTCCTTGCGCAGGTAGGCGCGCAGTTCCTTGACCAGGTTGGCCTCGCCGTGCACGAACGCGTGCACCCGGCCCTCGGGGAACGCGCAGTCGCGAACCGCCGGCCCCAGCAGCGATCCGGGCCGGGACGAGCCCCGGTGCAGCCAGACGATCTCGGCGTCGGCGTGCGTCTCCAGCTTCTGCTCCTCGTCGGGACCGGACACCTCGATGAAGGCGCGCACGGTGGCGCCGGCCGGCATCCGCTCGAGCGCGGCGCCGATCGCCGGCAGGGCGCTCTCGTCGCCGGCCAGCAGGTGCCAGGCGGCGTCCGCCCCGGGCGCGTACGCCCCGCTCGGCCCCATGAACAGGAACGGGTCGCCGGGCCTCGCCCGTGCGGCCCACGGCCCGGCGATGCCCTCGTCGCCGTGCACGACGAAGTCGAGCCACATCTCGGGGACCTCGGGCAGCCACTTGCGGACCGTGTAGGTGCGGATCGCCGGCCATTCCGCGGGCGGCATCGTCTCGCGCACGACGCCCTGGTCGAACGGCTCGGGATAGGCGACGCCGGGCCGGGGGAACAGCACCTTCACGTAGTGGTCGGTGTACTCGCCCGCGGTGATCGCCCGGAGGCCCTCACCGCCCACCACCACCCGGATCATGTGCGGGGTGAGCCGCTCCACCCGGGTGACCGTCGCCCGGTGGGCTGGCCGTGCCGGCCTGTTCGGCATGCTGATCCTCTTCCGCTCGGATGATCGCCCGCCTCGTCGCCGGTAAGGCTACCCTCACAGCACAGGGGCGGCCCGCCGCAATGGCGGGCCGCCCCTTGTCTGCCGTTCGGGTCACTCCCAGGGCGTCCCCGGGCGGCGGCGCCGGGTCAGCGCCATCACGGTGAGGCCGGCCAGCATCAGCACCACCGCGGCGCCCAGGAAGGCGACGGTGTTGCTGCCGGTCAGCGCCAGCACGCCGCTCTTCTGCTGGGTGGTGGTCCGCGCGGCCACCTGCTCGGCGGTCGGCGGCTCGAGGCCCGAGTTCAGCTGGCCGTCGTCGCTGGTGTAGGTGATGTCGTCCCCCTCGTCGGCGGCGGCCGCCGCCGAGCTCTTGCTCGCCTTCGGCTTCGCTTCCGAGGTCTCCGCGCGCCGGGTGTCGTCGCTCGCGGTGTCGTCGTCCGTCGCCGTGGCGTCGCTTTCTTCGGTACGGGTGGAGGACGGCGCCTTCGTCTTCGAGGTGGATTCGGCCTTCTTCGTCCCGGTCGTCGTGCCCGGCTTCTTGGTCGTCGGGGTCGCCTTGGGGGTGAAGTCGTCCTTGGTGGTCGGCTGGGTGGCCTTGGTCGTCGGGGCGGTGGTGGCCGGCGCGGTGGTCGGGGCGTTGGTCGCGCCGCCGCCGTTGTTGCCACCGTTGTCGTTGCCGCCGCCGGTGTTCCCGCCGTTGTTGGCGCCACCGCCGTTGTTGTCGCCGCCACCGCCGGTGTTGCCGCCGTTGTTGTCGCCGCCGCCGTTGTTGGCGCCGCGAACCTGGATGCGGACGGCGTCGAGGGCCGGCGTCTCGTTGGCCCGCTCCATCATCGGGATGCGGTGCGAGCCGTCACCGGCCCACGAGGCGCACTGGGCGGTGCCGATGGCCGGCATGCCGGGCACCTCGATGGTCACCGTGTCGGGGGCCTTGCCACCCTTGCTGTCCTCGGTCGCCACGAAGAAGGCGGGGACCGGCGACGGGTCGGGCGCCTCCCGCGTGCTGGTCAGCATTCGGCAGGCGGTGTGGAAGTGGCCGCGGTTGATGCCGTTCTGCAGCACCGAGCTCTCCACGTAGTACCCGCCCTTGCCGGCCGCGAGGAACCGGTCGCGGATCAGGTTCCGCGTGCTGACCTTGAGCGTGAACGGCGTGTTGACCGTGACCGTACGGGGCGCCTGGGTGATCAGCAGCGAGGGGTTGTTGGCCGCGGAGCTGACCTCACCGAACTCGGTGGAGACGCAGCGGTCGCCCTTCTGGAAGCCGTCGTGCCCCTCGAGTTTGGAGTCCACGCACGTGTCGGTCAGGATCACCTGGCCGTTGACCACCTTGCCGGCGCCGCTGCCCTCGGGGGCGTCGTTCTCGGCGGCGCTGGAGATGGTGGTGAACGCGACGACGGCGCCCAGCGCGGCGATGACCGCACCGACCGCGAGGAGCCGCCGGTTGCCGCCGGATGGTGCGGCAGCACGGCGGTAAGCCGACCTACGCATGCGCGATACCTCATTTTTCCGAAGAATTTCGTCCGGCCCCTGAAATCCGGTCCTCGAACGGTATGAGGCACGCCGCGAAATAGCAATTCAAGCAGCGAATTTGATGAATTCTTGTCCCAAACTTAAAGAAGAAATATGCCGCCGCCCGCGAACCCCGAGCATCCTCCGAACGGACGATGCCCGGGGGTTCAACAAGATCACGAGATTTTTGGCTGACCTGCGAACTTAGATGAGTGGCGATCTACGGACCGTCACCGCCCCGCTGCGCCCTTCAATGTAACCCAAGATCGGCTTCCGGTGCCGCAAAAGAACCTGTGAGTGTCGCCGGCTAATTGCTCGGCCAAAGGCCACGCGATTCATATGCCTTTCGCAGGGCCGGCAGATCGTCGGTCATGATCCCGTCCACCCCGAGGTCGATCAGCCGCATCATCTCGGCCGGGTCGTCGATGGTCCACACGTGCACCTGCAGGCCCAGCCGGTGGCAGCGATCGACGAACCGGCGGTCGACCACGGTGATCCGTCCGTGCCGCACCGGCACCTGGGCCGCCACCGCCGAGGCCGGCAGCCGCAGCGGCGCCCCGGTCCACGCGGCCAGCCGCAGCAGCGCCACGGCCCGCATGCCCAGCGAGGTGGCGACCCGCGGCCCGGCCAGCCGGCGCAGCTCGGCCAGCCGCGCGTCGCTGAACGACGCGAGCAGCACCCGGTCCTCGGCGCCGGCCCGGCGGACCGTCGTGACCGTGGGCTCGGCGCTGCGGCCGGCCTTCACGTCAATGTTGAAGCGCACGTCCGGCCAGGCGTCGAGGGTCTCGTCGAGGCGCGGGATCGCCGCCGCGCCGGCCACCCGGACCGTGGCGAGATCGGCCCAGCGCAGGTCGGCGACCCGCCCGGGGTGGCCGGTCAGCCGGGCCAGCGTGTCGTCGTGGAAGACGACCGGGACGCCGTCGGCGGTGGCGTGCACGTCGGTCTCGATGTACCGGAAACCCAGCCGGATCGCGCGCGCGAACGCCTCGGCGGTGTTCTCGTCGCCGACCGCCGCCCCGCCGCGGTGGGCGAAGGCCAGGGGCGTGGGCGCATCCAGGTAAGGGAGCACGCCGGGATCGTACGGCGTCGGCGCGGCGACCGGCCGCGGCGGTATTCACCGGAAACGTCCAATTTGAGGTAAATAACCCGGACTCGCTTACGCGGCTCTGCGCGCTGTCCTACCTTGAGGCACGTCCAAGTGGGGCAAATCATCCGAAATGGAGCGCAGAACTGTGGTCTCATCACGAGTCGCTCGAGGCGGGCTGATCGCCGCCCTCGCCCTTTCCATAGCGGGGGGCGTCGCGCCCTCCGGCGCGTTCGCGGCGGACGGCGAACCGCTGATCAACTACCCGACCTTCGCCGGCGCCTCCAAGACGCTGGAACGCAACGGCAGTGCCGACATCCTCACCTCGTCCGGCCGCCTACACCAGCGCATCCTGCGGCTCACCGCGGGCGGGTACCGGCAGGTCGGCTCGGCCTGGTCGCGGAAGAAGCTCGACCTGAACGAGTCGTTCGAGTCGGTCTTCAAGGTCTATCTGCACCACTTCCGGCCGGGCGCGGACGGCATCGCGTTCCTCGTGCAGGACGACGGCCCGCGGGCGCTCGGCGGCTGGGGCGGCGGCCTCGGCTACCGCAGCATCAAGCACAGCGTCGCGGTCGAGTTCGACACATTCCAGAACTCCACCGACCCGAGCAACAACCACCTCGCCGTGGTGATGGGCGGCAACCCGGACCAGCACTCGGCCGTCGGCGAGCCGTCGATCCCGCTGTACGGCCGGCCGTTCTGGGCCCGGGTGAACTACGACGCCGGCAGCAACGCCCTGCGCGTCTACGTCAAGTCGCTGCGCGCGGGCGCCACCGAGGAGCTCGCCCTGGAGACCACCGTCGACCTGGCCGGCGAGGTCGGCTCGGACACGGCCTGGGTCGGCTTCACCGCGGGCACCGGCAACGCCCTCTCGAAGCAGGACATCTACTCGTGGACGGTCGACGGCGCCGGCGCCTGATCGACCTCATCGCGGCCGGGGCCCCGGACGGGCGCCGGCCGCGCCTCCGGCACCACCTCGCAGCACCCCACTGAGCCTTGGAGAACTGCCATGTCCACGGTCCCCTACGTCAGCCCATCGGCCGGAACGGAGACCGAGATACCCCAGGTGGTCGTCCCGTCGGGCGAGCCCCTGGTCAGCGTCGTCGTCCCGGCGCTCAACGAGGCGCGGAACCTGCCGTACGTGCTGGCCCGCCTGCCCGAGGTCGACGAGGTGATCCTGGTCGACGGCGGGTCCACCGACGACACCGTCGGCGTCGCCCGCCGCCTCATGCCCGGCATCCGGGTCGTCCGGCAGAACCGCCGGGGCAAGGGCAACGCGCTGGCCTGCGGCTTCGCCGCCGCGACCGGCGACATCCTGGTGATGATCGACGCCGACGGATCGACCGACCCCACGGAGATCCCGAGCTTCATCGCGGCGCTGCGCGGCGGCGCCGACTTCGCGAAGGGCTCGCGGTTCCGCGGCTCCGGCGGCAGCGCCGACATCACCCGGCTGCGCCGGGCCGGCAACAAGTGCCTGAGCGTGCTGGTCAACACGCTGTTCCGCACCCGGTACAGCGACCTCTGCTACGGCTACAACGCCTTCTGGGCCCGGCACCTCGACGTCTTCGGCCTGGACAGCACGACGCCCGCGCCGCCGAGCGGCGGCGGCCGGCTCTGGGGCGACGGCTTCGAGATCGAGACCCTGCTCAACCTGCGCGCGGCCCGCGCCCGGCTGCGCATCGTCGAGGTGGCCAGCTTCGAGCAGGCGCGCATCCACGGCGAGAGCAACCTCAACGCGATGACCGACGGCCTGCGCGTGCTGCGGACCATCGCCCGGGAATGGCCGCGGCGCGACCGGCCGGCGTGGCGGCCGGCCCGCCTCGCGGAGCGGGCGCGGTGAGGATCGGCGTCGTCACCAGCGCGTACCACCCCGACGTCGGCGGCGTCGAGACGCACTGCCGCCGGCTCTGCGCGGCCCTGGCGGCGGGCGGCGACGAGGTCGAGGTGCTGACCCAGCACGGCACCGCGGCCGAGGAGATCCTCGACGGGGTGCTGGTCCGCCGCTTCCCGCTGACCGTGGCCGCCCCGAACTACCGTTTCTCCCGGGCGCTGTGGCCGTGGCTGCGCGCCAACGCCGGCCGGTACGACCTGCTGCACGCGCACAGCTACCACGCCCTGGCCGCGCTGCCGGCCGCGCTCTCCAACGACACGCCGCTGGTCTTCACCCCGCACTACCACGGCACCGGGCACAGCCTGCTGCGCGCGGCATTGCACCCGATCTACCGCCCGGTGGGCCGCCGGATCGTCGCCCGGTCGGACCGGCTCATCTGCGTCACCCGGGCCGAGCGCGAGCTGCTCGTCCGTCACTTCCCGGAGGCCGCCGGCCGGATGGTGGTCATCCCGAACGGCACCGACCCGGTGCGCGTGGCCGAGGCCGCGCCCGCCGACCGGACCGGGCGCAGCATCCTCTGCATCGGGCGGCTCGAGCGCTACAAGCGGGTCGACCGGGTCATCCGGGCGATGGTCCACCTGCCCGCCGACCACCGGCTCGACGTGGTCGGGTCGGGCCCGGCCCGCGAGGAGCTGGAGCAGGTGGCCGGCCGGTTGGGCCTCGGGCGGCGGGTGGTGTTCCACGGCCGGCTCGCCGGCGACGCGTTCGCGGTGCGGATGACGGTGGCGGCGGCGGCCGTCTCGGCCTCCGGCCACGAGGCGTTCGGCATGGCGGTCGCGGACGCGCTGACCGCGGGGATCCCGACCGTGGCGTCGTTCATCCCGGCGCACCGCGAGCTGGCCGCGATGGCCGGCGACGGGGTTCCGGTGTGGCTGGTCAACCCGGACGACGAGGTCGCCCTGGCCGGCGCGCTGCGGGTCGCGGCGTCCACCCGGCGGGTCGGGCACGGCAGCAACGCCCTGCCGACCTGGAGCGATGTGGTGCTGTCCACCCGGGAGGTGTACGCGAGCGTCGCGCCCCGGACCCGGCTGATCCAGCAGGGAGTGGGCGATCGATGATGCTGACCGCGGTCCGGCCGTCCCCGGCCGGCATCTCCCCGAAGGCACCCGGCACGACGCAGGCGATGGCCTGCGCCGCCACTCTCACCGCCGCCGGGGTGGCCGGGGCGGCGGCGCTGGTCACCGCGGACCGGTCCGCCGAATGGGGACGAGACCCGTTCGGCTGGTTCTGGCTCGGCATGCTGGTCTTCACCCTGCCGGCCGTCTGGTGGGCGGGCCGCCGCGGCACCGGCCCGCTGCTGCGGGTCGCCGTGCTCGTCGCGTACGCCTGCTTCACCTACCTGCCGAAACTCCTGCGCAACCCGACCGGCCCGCGGTACCACGACGAGTTCGCGCACTGGCGGCAGAGCCGCGGGATCCTGCTCGACGGCCACCTCTTCGACCCCAATCCGATCGTCCGGGTGATCGGCGACTTCCCCGGCCTGCACGCCACGGTGGCCGCCGTCTCCGCGCTGACCGGCGCGTCGGTCTGGCGCGCCGCGCTGCTCGTGCTCATCGCCGCCCACGTGCTCGTGGTGCTGGGCGTGGCGGTCCTCGCCGAGGAGATCTGGCGGGACCGGCGGACCGCGGCGGTGGCCGCGATCGCGTACACGTTGAACAGCTCTTTCCTGTTCTTCGACACCCAGTTCGGGTACGAGTCGCTGGCGATCCCCCTGATGATCTGGACGCTCGTGGCGCTCCTGCGGGCCATGGCGGACCGCGGCGCCGGCTGGATCCTCGCCGCGCTGGTGCTCGCGGCGGCTACGGTCGTCACCCACCACCTCACCGCGCTCGGCCTGATCGCGATCATGATCGTCTTCTCGGCCGCGATCACCGGCCGCCGCGGGGCCGCCCCGGCCGCCTGGACCGGGTGGGCGCTCACGGTCGCCGCCGCCGGCCTGGTGACCGGCTGGCTCTGCTGGGTCGCGCCGAAGACCGCCGGCTACCTCGACCCCTACCTCGGCAAGGCGCTCGGCCAGATCGCCGGCCTGGTCCACGACAGCGGGTCGGGCGGGCGCACGCTGTTCCAGCAGTCGGTCGCGCCCTGGTGGGAGCAGAAGGCCGCGTTCGCCGCGCCGGTCCTCGCCCTGGCCGCCATGATCCCGGCGGCGTGGCGGCTGCGCCGGCGCCGGGCCGCCGATCCGCTCCGCCGCGGATTCGCGGCGGCGGCGCTGGCGATCGGCCTCTGCTACTTCCCGGCCGCCGTCCTCATCCTCACCCCGTCCGGCGCCGAGGGCGCGCGCCGCTCGTGGGCGTTCAGCTATCTCGGGATCGCCCTGGTCGTCGCCCCGCTGGTGGTCGCCCTGCTGGACCGGGCCGCCCGGGTCGCGGGGCCCGCGCTGGTCGCGCTGGTCGCGGTGATGCTGGTCGGCAACACCGCCGCCGGGATGAACCCGTCCTACCGCTTTCCCGGCCCGCCCGCGTACGGCTCCGACACCCGCTCGCTCACCCCCGAGGTGGTCGCCGCCTCGAACTGGCTGCGCGCCACCCAGGGCCGCGACCTGCGCATCGTCGCCGACCGTTACGCCGGGCTCATCTTCGGCTCGTCCGGCGGGCAGTTCCCGGTCACCGGCTCGGTCACCTTCCCCACCTACGAGCTCTACCTCGCGCAGCCCGGCACGCCGGTGCCGCCGGCCCTCATCGCCCAGCTGAGCTCGTGGAACTTCGAATACCTGATCGTCGACCGGCGGATGGCCCGGGAGGTGCCGGAGATCGGCATCTACTTCGAGACCAACGAGCCGATCCGGCACAACGGGCGGCCGGCCTTCACGCTCGGTCAGCTCACCAAGTTCGACCACTTGCCCTGGACCATCAAGATCTACGACAGCGGGGACATCGCGATCTACCGCTTCGACTTCGAGGTCGCCTCGTGACGACCCCGCGGTTGCTCGGCGCGGCCGGCGTCTGCCTCGGCGCGCTCGCGTTCGGCGAGCTCACGCTCGGCCGGTCCGGACCGATGGGGATCTTCCTGGCCGGTGCGCTGTTCGCGATCGGGGAGCTGTGGTCGCGCGTGCTGATCCGCCCGGCGCCGCCGGCGCTCCTCCGGCTCGGCCTCGGCGCGACGGCCGGCCTGATCGGCCTTCCGCTGGTCGCGCTGGTGCTGCACCTGGCTGGCGTGCCGATCCGGGCGCTCTCGCTGACCGCCGGGCTGGCCGTGCTGACGGCCGGGCTCGGCGGGGTGGCGCTGCTGCGGGAACGGTCCGGCGCCGCGGTGGCCGATCCGCGCTTCGCGCGCACGCTCGCCGCGGTGGCGATTCCGGGGGTGGTCGCGCTGGTCGTGGGAGGTGCGGCCACTTTCGCGTACGTCCGGATGCCGCACCCGCCGGAACCCGGCTTCACCAGCGTGGCGCTGGGCGGCTGGGCCGCCGGCATCGCGCGTCCGGTGACCATCCCGGCCGGCGGCCTGGACGTGCCGATCCGCGTCTCCAGCGCCGGCCGCCCACCCGCCGTCGAGCCGCTCGCGGTACGCATCGGCGACCGGCCCGCCGGCCCGCCGCAGCCGGTGGAGGTCGCCGCGGACAGCACCCGCGCGGTCCGGGTGCACGTGCCCGCCCCGCCGGGCGCCGGCCTGCATCGCGTCGAGATCAGCCTGGGCGCGGCGAGCACCGTCTTCTATGCCCGCGGTCGCGGCGCAGCCCCGCACGGGCGGGCTTGTGGGGCCGGGCCTTGCTAGGCCGGGTCGGGCGCGACTCGCTGGCCCGCAACAGCGTCCTCATCATGGCGAGCACCGTCGGCACCAGCGGGCTCGGTTATCTCTACTGGATGGTCGCGGCCCGCGAGCTGCCCCGCCCCGCGATCGGCACCGCCACCGCGCTGATCTCCGCGGCCACGATGGTCAGCATGATCGCCAACCTCGGCCTCGGCCACATGTTCATCCAGCGCCTGCCCGGCGTGCCCGCCGCCGCCTGGTCCCGCATCGTCAGCGCCGGCCTGCTCCTCGGCTGCGCCGCCACCGCGGCCGCCGCGGTGGCCGCCGTGCTCGTGCTGCCCCGGCTGGCCGGCAACTTCGGCTTCCTGCACGAGCCGGCCGGCGCCGCCGCCCTGGTCGCCACGGCGGTCGCCCTGACCGCGTCGATGCTGCTCGACTACGTCTTCGTGGCGCATCGGGCGAGCCAGGGCATGCTCTGGCGCAACCTCGCCCTGGCCGGCGGCAAGGTCGTGGTCCTGCTCGCCCTGACCGGCGCCGGGTTCGCCACCGCGTGGGCGGTCGTGCTGGCCTGGACCCTTCCCTCGCTGGCGGTCACCGGGTACACGCTCAGCCGCAGCCTGCCCCGCCTGCGCCCGGGATACCGGCTGGCCGGCGCGGGCCTGGCCGGCGAGCTGCGGCACGTACGCGGCTCGCTCACCGGTCACCACCTGATCAACCTGGCCCAGGCCGGCCCGAGCGCGGTGCTCCCGGTGCTGGTCACCGCCCGGCTGGGCGCCGCCGACAACGCCCACTTCTACATGGCCTGGATGACCGCGTCGGTGCTGTTCATGGTGTCGCCGGCGGTGGCTTCCGCGCTGTACGCCGAACGCACCAACGCCGCCGAACCCACCAACGCCGCCGAACCCACCAACGCCGCCGGCCGCTCCGCCTCGCTGCCGCGGGCCGCCCTGGTCGTGCTGGTCGTCATCGGCGGCCCCGCGGCCGGCCTGTTCCTGGCCGGCGGCGGGATCCTCGCGCTGTTCAGCCCGGCCTACGCGGCCGGCGGCGGGCTCCTGCTCAAGATCCTGATTCTGGCCGCGATCCCGGACGCGATCACCAACCTGGCCGTCGCGCACTGGCGCTCCCAGGGCGCGCTGCGCCGCTGCCTGCGCCTGAACCTGCTGATGGCCGCCGCCTGCCTGGCCCTGACCTGGCTGTGGCTGCCGTCGATGGGCATCGAGGCGGCCGGCTTCGCCTGGCTGACCGGCCAGTCCGCCGGCGCGCTGATCGTGGTCGCCCACGCCGGCCACGCCCGGCTCGTCCGCCGCGCCACGTCCGGCCCGATGCCCCGGCCGTGGCCGGCGCATGCCCCGCGAGCGCCGCTGCACCCGGTCGTGCGCGGGCCGGCCATGCGGGTGGGCAACCGGAACCGCCGCCCGTCGCCGTACTCCCGACCCCGTTCCCGAACCCGGAGGGCTCCGTGAGGATTCTTCAGCTGGCCAATCTCTACGCGCCCGTGATCGGCGGGCTCGAGCGCAGCATCGCCACCAGCAGCGAGGAGCTGGTGCGGCGCGGGCACGAGGTGACCGTGCTCACGCTGGCCACCGCCGCGGCGCGGGACGGCGAGACCCGCAACGGCGTGCGCGTCGTCCGGGCCCGCAGCGTCGCCACCACACTGCTGCCCGGGATGAACCGGGACCCGGGCAAGCCGTTCCACCCCACCGCGCCCGACCCGCTCACCGTCGCGGACATCCGGCGCGAGCTGTGCGGCGGCGGCTACGACGTCGTGCACAGCCACGACTGGCTCATGTACTCCTACCTTCCGCTGCGCTACCGCCGGGAGGGGCGGCCGCACGTGCACACCGCGCACGACTTCGGCCTCGCCTGCGTCAAGAAGACGTACGCGCGCGACGGCGGCGGATGCCGGCCGGGCCCACGGCTGTCGCGCTGCGTGTCCTGCGCGGCCGGGCAATACGGGCGGCCGCGGGCGGCGGCGCTGACCGCGGCGCTGCGGGCGCACCGGCACCACGGCATCGACGCGCTGACTGCGATCTCGCCGTCGGTGGCCGAGGCGCTCGACCGCGCCCGCCTTCCCGCGGGCCTGCCGGTGCGGGTGGTGTCGAGCCTGGTGCCGGACGGGCTGGACGAGCTGGCGCGCAACACGGCCCGGCCGAAGTGGCTGCCCGGCCGGCCGTACCTGCTGTTCGTGGGGGCGCTCGGGCCGCACAAGGGCGTGGACGTGCTGTTCACCGCGTACCGGAAACTGGCCCGCACCATGCGCGACGCGCCCGATCTGGTCTGCGTGGGCACGCGCCGCGCCGACACGCCGCCGATCCCGCCGGGCGTGCACGTGCGGCACGACGTGCCGCACGCCGAGGTGATGGCCGCCTGGCACGGCGCGGCGGCCGGGGTGGTGCCGTCGATCACGGAGGCCATGGGGCAGGTGGCGGTGGAGGCGCTGCTGGCCCGGACCCCGCTGGTCGCCTCCCGCACCGGCGGCCTCGCCGACATGATCCGCGACGGGGAGAGCGGCCTGCACGTCCCGCCGGGCGACGCCGAGGCCCTGCACGCGGCCCTGTCCCGGCTGCTCGCCGAGTCGGCGCTGGCCGATCGCCTGCGCGCGGCCGGATACCGGCGGGGGCTCGACTTCACCGCGGCCCGCGTGGTCCCGCAGATCGAGGAGATCTACCGTGCCTGCGTCGCCTGAGCCCGCCGAGCGTCCCGCCGCCCGGAAGCGGATCCTCATCGTCGGCTCCGGCTGGCGGTTCACCTCCGGGATCAGCTACTACACGTGCCGGCTCGCCAATGCCCTGCGCGGCCGCCACGACGTCGGCGTCATCCTCATGCGCCACCTGCTGCCGACGCGTCTCTACCCGGGACGCGCGCGGGTGGGCCGGCCGCTGAACGACCTCCGCTACGCCGCCGACGTGCCGGTCTTCGACGGCGTCGACTGGTGGGGGCTGCCCAGCCTCGCCGGCGCGGTCCGATTTCTCCGGAAGTTTCGGCCGGACGTGCTCGTCCTGCAGTGGTGGACCGGCGCGGTTCTCCATTCCTACCTGGTCCTCTGCCTGGCCGCACGGCTGACCGGCGCCCGGGTGGTGATCGAGTTCCACGAGGTGCAGGACACCGGTGAGGCCGCCCGCCGCTGGGCCGCGCGCTACGTCCGGAAGCTCATCAGACCCCTGCTGGGCGCGACCGCCGGCGTCGTCGTCCACTCACGCTTCGATCAGGAGGCGATCCGGCACACGTACGGCCTGAGCACCGTCCCCCAGGTGATCGCCCGGCACGGCCCGTACGATCACCACGAATCGACGGCCCGGCGGCCGGTCGCCCAGCGTGCGTCCCGTCGCCTGCTGTTCTTCGGCACGATCCGGCCCTACAAGGGCCTCGAGGATCTGATCGACGCCTTCGCGCTGCTGCCCGCCGACTGCCGGCTGACCGTGGTCGGCGAGACCTGGGAGGGCTGGCGGCTGCCGCTCGACATGATCGCCGTCTCGCCGGCCCGCTCGCGGATCGAGCTGGTGAACCGGTACGTGAGCGACGCCGAGGTGAACGAGTTCTTCGCCGCCGCCGACCTGGTGGTGCTGCCCTATCGGCGCAGCTCGGCGAGCGGCCCGCTGCACATCGCGATGAGCCACGGCCTGCCGGTCGTGGTGACCGCCGTGGGCGGCCTGGTCGAGGCGGCCGGCGACTATCCGGGCGTCCGCTTCGCCGAGCCCGGCGATCCGGCGGCCCTGGCCGCGGCGATCGTTGCCGCGTTCCCGCTGATCGGAACCCGGCACGCCGATCCGTGCTCGTGGCAGAACACGGTCGACGCCTACGAGAAGCTGCTCACCCGGATCGGCGTCATGCCGCCCGCTGTCGCTGTTGATGAGGCGCCGCGGCTCGATGAGGTGCCGCGTGTTGACGACGTGCCGTGTCCTGACGACGTGCCGTGTCCTGATGAATTGCCGCGCGCACCGCACCCCGGCTCATCGATGGTGAATTCGCGCGCCCGCCGCACGCCCACCCGGCAGCGCTGAAACACGACGCCGCCGCACCCGGATCCGGAAGCGGCGGCGTGTTTCGGTGGAGTGCCCGGTCAGTCGGTGCAGCGCCCGGGCAGTCGGTGCGGTGGCCGGTCAGGAGGTGGCGATCCGCACGTCGTCGAACCAGACCGTGCCGGTGTTGGCGCCCGACTTGAGGTGCACCTGCAGGCTGGCCGCGCCGGCCGGGGCCACGCCGTCCACCGAGAGCCTCCGCCAGCCGGTGGTGCCGGTCGGCAGCGACGCCGACGAGCTGCCGCCGAGCCACTTGTCGTCGATGTCGAACCAGCTCAGCGCGATCTGGGTGGCCCCGGTCGCCGCGTTGCCCCGTGCCCACACCTCGCCGTGCCACTTCTGGCCGGGCCGCACCGGAGTGATCGGGGCGACGCGGAACGACGGCGAGCCGGCCGAGGTCTTGCCGGTGTTCGTGAGCGCGACCGACCATTTGCCGCTGTGCGCCGCGCTCGTCGTCTTGACCGCCAGGCCGAGCTCCGGCATGAACGCGCGCCACGGGGTGCGCCCGGCGGCGTTCTCGAAGCCGTTGTCGGTCAGCGTGGCCGGCATCGCCGTGCCGGTCCAGGCCGCCTTCACCACGGCCGCGGCCGGCTTCGCCGTGCCGTTCGTGCGGTACAGGCCGTAGTGGTACTGGGCCGGAAGCTCGGCCACCGCCGAGTCGGGGATCGTGCCGGGCGCGAAGTCGGTCAGCGTCCACGGCGCCACCGAGCGGACGCCGGCGGCGCCGGCGGCCGCGAAGACGCGCGCCAGGAACGCGGCCTGCTCGCCCTCGGTGTTCTGCAGCGTGTTGAGGCCGGTCTCGCCGATCACGATGGGGGCCGGCGAGACCGCGGCCTGCGCCTGGCGGATCATCGCGAGCGCCCGCTCGGAGTTGCCGTAGAAGTGGAAGTCGTAGTAGTCGATCGGGGTCGACGCCAGCGCCGACTTGATCTCGGCCATGCCGGCGGCGCCGGCCGTGCCGTTCACCGAGAAGGTCAGCGGCATGGTGGGGAACGCCGAGCGCATGGCGGGCACCATCTTCCGGGCCCAGCCGACCTTGGCGGCGTCGGTGGCGTCGAACTCGTTCTGCAGCTCCACCGAGATGACCCTGGGGTCGTTCCGGTACGGCTTGAGCAGCGCGGTGGCCCAGGCGGTGCTGCCGGCCACGTCGGCGTAGCCGTCCCACCAGTCGAAGAGCGTGAGCTTGACGCTCAGCTTGTGCGCGGCGGCCAGCTTGACGAAGGTGGCCAGCCGGTCGGTGTAGGCGGTGCTCGGCGCCGGGTAGCCGAACGTGGCCGGGAAGACGATGGCCCGCACGCCGGTCGCGCCCATCGCCTGCGCCTTGGCCAGGTCGGCGTCGACCTTGGTGGCGTCGAAGCCGCTCCACATCCGCGACCAGCCGGCCGTCGATGGGTAGTAGTTGACCACCTTGGCCGTCTTGACGGCGGCGAGCCGGGTCGCGAGCGTCGGGGTCGTCGCGGCCTTGACCACCGGCTTGGCGGCGGGCTTCTTGACGGCGGGTTTCCTGGCAGCGGGCTTCTTGACGGCCGGTTTCTTCGCGGTGGGCTTCTTGGCAGCGGGCTTCTTGGCGGTGGCCGGCTTGGTGGCGGACCTGGCGGCCGCGGCCTTGGCGGCGGGCTTGGCCGCCTTGGCGACGGCCGGGGTGGTGGGAAGGACAAGGCCCAGCATGACCGTCGAGGCGATGACCGCGGCGCGGCGGCGGGAGAGCTTCACTCGGGGGGCCCTTCGTCAGGTATCGGTTCGCAAGCGGTACCTCCCATCGGCGAGTTGCATATCGGTATCGAGGGTTGTTGATTGCATCGACGGTGCGGCTCGGTGGCAGGACGGTTGCCCGCACCAACAACGGCCCGACGAGCGGTTTCTCTTCGTGGGACGGAACCGCGGTGCCGTGGTGAGGTTCAGTACCGTCGATCCATGGGGAGCGAGCCGACCGCCGGGGCACTGCTCGCCGCGGGAAGCGAGGCCCTCGTCGAGGCCGCGTTCCGCACCGGTGACTACCTGCCCGCCCGCCAGCTGCTGGAGGCCGCCCGGCTGCGGGCGCACGAGACCCGCGACCGGACGGCCGAGGCCGCGGCGCTGACCCGGCTCGGCATGCTGCTGCACTTCCAGGCGCTCGGCGGCGACCTCGCCCGGGCCGACTGGGCCGCCGAGGAGCGGCTGTTCCAGCAGGCGCTCGCCATCCAGCGCGACGCCGACGACCCGGCCGGGGCGGCCGAGGCGCTGTTCGGGCTCGGGCTCGTGCATCAGGTGCTGCGCGGCGACTGGCAGACCGCGATCCCGTTCTACCGCGAGGCGCTCACGCTGGCCGAGCGGTACGCCGACGAGATGGTGCGCTCCGAGGTGCACCGGCACATCGGCTTCTACTACGTCTACGCGGCCGGCGACCCGGTCCGGGGTCTGCGGCATCTGCGCATGTCGCAGGTGCTGCGGGAGCGGTACGGCGATCCGCGGCGGGTCGCCACCGGGACGCTCGCGCTCGGCGAGGCCGAGCTGGCCGCCGGCAACCGGCCCGAAGCGCTGCGCCTGCTGCGCGAGGCGGTGCACCAGGCGCGGTCGGCCGGGCTGAGCGCGCAGCGGATGGGGTGGGCCGCGCGGGCCCTGCACGACGCGCTGGACCCCGGCTCTAGAGATCCTTGATCATCTGCTCGGAGGCCAGGCTCATGTCGAGGGAGTCGGCGAAGGCCAGCGCTTCCGCGCGGCCGGGGATGCTCAGGCCGATCCGGGGGACGCCGTGCCGGGCCAGCTCGGCCTCGATCGCGGCGATCATCCGCCGGCCCAGGCCCCGGCGGCGCCGCTCCGGGTCGACCTCGAGATGCAGGATCAGGCCGATCGCGGGCCGGTCGGGGGTCGGCAGCGAGGTCCAGATCCAGCCCGCCTCCCGCCCCCGCACGTGCGCGGTGTGCAGCAGGATGCCCTCGGTGGCCACGCCGGCGGGCGCTATCCGGCCGGCCGTCCGCAGCGCCCGCTCGGTGGTGGCGGACGGGTCGCGCACCAGTGCGAACGGGTCGCCGGCGGCGAGGGCGGCGACGTGCTCCTCGTACGCCTGCTGGGTCATCGGCGCCAGCGTGACATCGCCGTCGCCGTCGCCGGCCGCCCGGAGCTCGGGCGCAACGATCGGGCGGGTGCGCACCTGGCCCAGGATGCGGTACCCGAGCCGCTGGTAGAGGCGGCGGGCGCCGACGTTGTGCCCGAACACGTGCAGGCCGACCTGCCGTACGCCGCGGGCGGCCAGGTCGGCCTCGGCGGCGGCGATCATCCGGCGGCCGTAGCCACGGCCGCGCAGCCCGTCGGCGACCTCGATCTCGGAGATCCAGGCCATGCCGGGGTAGACGGTGCCCGGCATCGACACCCACAGGAAGCCGACCTCGTCGCCGTCGTCGACCGCCTTGCGCAGCAGCTGCCCCTCGGTGGCGACGCCGTCGGGCAGGCCGGCGCCGATCTGGTGGGCGGACTGCTCCAGCGCCCGGTCGGGGTCGACCCCGAAATTCCGGGCGACGTCGCGGGCATAGTTCGCCGCCATCGCCGGGCGCCGGGTCTCGAGCTCGGCCGGCGTGAGATCGATCAGCTCCAGCCCCATGAGCGTGAACTCTCTCACGTCCGGCTCCGGCCGGCACCCGGCTGTCCAGCCTTCGTCGGATGCCCGACTGATCGATGATGGTCAGTGCTCCGGCTTGTACCTTGACCGGCAGACACGCTGGTCATAGGGGGCGGCCTTGACCCAGCACACGTCCTACCATCCGGGCACCTCCTACCATCCGGTCGTCGGCATCGATCTCGGCACCACCTCCTGCACGATGTCGGTCTGGAACGGGCGCGAGCCGGTGGTCGTCCCCGGCCCGCTTCGCTCGGTCGTGGCGCAGAACGACGCCGGCCAGATCGTCGTCGGGCGCGAGCCCGAGCGCGACGCCCAGCCGGTGATCGCCGGCGTCAAGCGGGAGCTCGGCAGCGATGAGCGGGTCCGCCTGCGCGGCCGACAGTACCGCCCGCCCGAGATCTGCGCGTTCCTGCTGATCGAGCTCAAGCGGCGGGCCGAGGCGTTCCTCGGCGGCCCGGTCCACGACGCCGTCATCACCGTCTCCGGCTCGGCCGGCGAGCCCCAGCGCCGCGCCATCCGCGAGGCGGCCGGCCTGGCCCAGCTCAACGTGCGCCGACTGCTGGACGACCCGGTCGCGGCCGCCGTCGCGCTGGGCCCGGACGACCGCGAGCGCACCTATGCCATCTACGACCTGGGCGGGGGCACCTTCGAGACCGCGATCGTGCGGATCAACGCCGAGGGCGTGGCGGTGCTCGGCGGGGCCGGCGACCCCCGGTTGGGCGGCGACGACTTCGACGAGCGCATCGTCGGGTACGCCCTGCGGCAGATCCGCGAGCGGCACCACGTCGACCTGAGCCGCGACGACCACGTCCGTGCCCGCATCCGGCGCGAGGCCGAGCGCCGCAAGCGGGAGCTGTCCACCGCCGAGCAAGCGGTCCTCGAGCTGCCGTCGCTGACCGCCACGGTGAGCGCGGGCGTCCCGCTGTCCCGCCGCGGCTTCGAGGCCATGATCGAGCCCGAGGTGACCAAGTCCCTCGGCCATCTCACCGCCGCCCTGGCCAACGCCCGGGCCGAGCACGGCATCGGCCGCGACGGCGTCGACCAGGTGGTGCTCTCCGGCTGCTCGACCCGCGTCCCGGCGGTCCGGGACCGGCTGTGCGGCTATTTCGGCCTGGGCGCCGGCGACATCCGCACCGACCTCGACCCCGGTCACCTGAACGCCATCGGCGCCGGCCTGATCGCCCGGGAGTTCGAGCCGGCCGTCGCCTTCGAGGGCTCCCGCCCCGGCCTGCTGGGCGCCAACCTGCGCCTGCGCGCCGAGATGGCCGATCCCAGCCCGGCCGCGCCGTCGACGTCGGCCGCCGGACCACCCGACCTGTTGCCGGGGGTCCCGGCCGAGACCCCCGCCGACTTCCGCCCGGTCGCCGACGCCACCCACCTGCTCCTGGTCCGCGACGGCGCGCGCCCGGCCCTGCGGGCCGCCTACCTGTCCTTCGTCGCGGCCATCCAGGCGGCCGCCCCCGACGCCCGCCTGGCCGAGCTGGGCGACCTGCTCACCGCGGAGTTCGCCCGGCTACGGTGAGCGCATGTTGATCAGCTGTGGCCTGCCCGTTTCCGGGGCGTGGGCCGCGCCCGCGTCGCTGGGCCGGTTCGCGCGGCTCGCCGAGGAGCTCGGATATCACGGACTGTGGTCGTTCCAGCGGCTGCTCGCCGGGCGCGAGCAGCACCTGGCGCCGGTCTACCGGAGCGTTCTCGACCCGATCGTGGCGCTCGGCTACGCCGCCGCGCTCACCGAGCGCGTCCGGCTCGGCGTGTCGGTGATCAACCTGCCGTACCTGTCGCCCGCCTATCTCGCGAAGCAGGCCGCGACCCTCGACGTGCTCTCCGGGGGACGCCACGACCTGGGACTGGGCACCGGCTGGTCGGAGCCCGAGTTCCGGGCGACCGGCTCGCGCCCCGGCCCGCGCGGCCGCCGCGTCGAGGAGTATCTCGCGGTGCTGCGCGCCCTCTGGACCGGCGAGGTGGCGGCGTTCGACGGCGAGCTCTACCAGGTGCCGCCGAGCACGATGCGGCCGCGGCCGGTGCAGGCGGGCGGCCCGCCGGTGCTGCTCGGCGGGACCGCGGACGCGGCGCTGCGGCGGGCCGGCCGGATCGCGGCGGGCTGGGTGACCAGCAGCCGCACCAGCCTGGCGGAGGTCGCGCGCGGCGCGCAGATCGTGCGCCGGGCCGCGGAGGAGGCCGGCCGCGACCCCGACCTGGTCCGCGTGGTGGTCCGCGGGACCGTGCGGGCCGGCCGGCGGGACGACGCGATGCCGCTGTCGGGGGACTGGGCGCAGATCCGCGGTGGCGCCCAGCTGTACGCCCAGGCGGGCGTGACCGAGCTCTTCTACGACCTGAACTGGGATCCGCTGATCGGCGGGCCGGACGCCGACCCGGTCGCCGCGGGGGAGCGGGCCGCGGAGATCCTCACCGCCCTCGCGCCGATCAACTTCGGGGAGTAGTGATGACGCCGGTCGAACTCCGGTAATCGCCGGGAATGGCGACCCAATCGTAATCGGAATGGTGCGGCCGCCGACTTCAAGGAGTAACGGTGATCAACACGGAACCGTGCCTCGGCGGGCCCTCGCGCCGTCGATCCGACCCCCGTCCGGTCGATCGGCCGTAGATCTTCCGTGTGGAAGCGCTCACCGCCGCAGGATCCGACGGTGGACGACATCCATGATCGACATCACGGCGAAACCCGGGCGAAACAGCGAACCGCAAACCCGGGAACCGGACTTCGATGACTTTGCGCAACAGTACGATTGCCCTTTGAGTTGTGATTTCCGACATACCGCCCAGTCTTGATCGCCAAGATACGTGGTTTGTCCGCTCAAGTGGGTGTTCGTGCCCTGCGGGGAGCCCACAAGGTGTGATCCCGCTGACGAGGGGCTTTCAGCGGGCTGTTATTCATTCGATGCGTCAACTCATTTCCTACGAGCCGGTTCCGGACTAGTTTGCCAACCGCAGCATCCGAATACCTCTCACGCACGACGCATGTGAGGGTGTGTCGTCATGGAGGTGATTGAAGCGTGGAACCGCTGATCGAAGAGGCGGCCCTGGACCGCACGGGCGCCCCGCTCGACGCGATGACCACGCCGACCGGCGAGGCGAAAAAGGTCGAGACGCGGCGTAAGTCGCCGACCCAGATCGCCCTGGCGCGCCTGCGCAAGGACCGGATCGCCATGGTCTGCCTGGGCATCTTCCTGTTCTTCGTCGCGATCGCCGTCTTCGCGCCGCTGCTGGCCAAGATCGAGGGCCAGGACCCCACCACGCTCCACCAGGACCTGCTCGACCAGTACGGGTTGCCCACCATCTCGGCGACCTCGGACCACTGGTTCGGCATCGAGCCCCGGCTCGGGCGCGACCTGTTCGCCCGCTTCGTCTACGGCGCCCGGCCGTCACTCATCGTGGCGATCTCGGTCACCGCGCTCACCGGTCTGATCGGCGTGGTCATGGGTCTGCTCGCCGGCTTCATGGGCGGCTGGGTCGACCGGATCATCTCGTGGGTCATCGACTTCGTCCTGAGCCTGCCCTACCTGCTTTTCGCGATCGCCGTCCCGGCCGTGCTGCTCACCCTGTTCGTGGGCGACGCGACGGAGGCCGGCACGAGCGAGGTCACCAAGGCGCGCTTCGCCTCGCTCATCCTGGTGCTGACGTTCTTCGGCTGGGCGAGCCTGGCCCGGCTCATCCGCGGCGAGGTCCTCTCGCTGCGCGAGCGTGAGTTCATCGCCGCCGCCAAGGTGCTCGGCGTGCCCACCCGCAAGGTCTTGTTCAAGGAGTTGCTGCCGAACCTGGTGGCGCCGATCATCATCTCCACCTCGCTGGCTCTGCCGACCTACATCGTCGCCGAGGCGGGTCTGACCTTCCTCGGCGTGGGTCTGGTCGAGCCGACCCCGTCGTGGGGGCTCACGATCGCCTACGCGACGACCTACTACCGGGCCGACCCGCTCTACCTGTGGCTGCCCGTTCTGGCGATCAGCATCCTGGTGCTGGCGCTGAGCCTGCTCGGTGACTCGATCCGAGACGCTTTCGATCCCCGCACCCGACGGTGACCCCGTCGACGCCCCGTAAAGAAAGAGGAGAAATGGCAAGGCGCTTCAAGGTGGCCGTGGCGGCGACAGCAGCCGTGGCCCTCGGACTGGCGGGCTGTGGCAGCCCGTCCTCCAAGAATGATTCGGGTAAGGCCGATACCGGCAAGATCTCGGCCCAGCAGAGCGCGACCGACCCCAACGCCAAGGGCCCCGCTCCGGAGGCGCCCGGCGCGCACAAGGGCGGCACGATCACGATCTACGCCCAGTCCACGCCGTCGACCTTCGACCCGACCGACACGTACTACACCGACTCGAACGAGATCGAGAAGCTGACCTTCCGTACCCCGACGCAGTACGCGGTCCGCAACGGCCAGCCGGTCCTCGTCCCCGACCTGACCGACCTCGGTACGGTCTCGGCGGACAAGCTGACCTGGACCTTCAAGATGACCGGCACGTACAAGTACGAGGACGGCACGGACGTCAAGGTCGAGGACCTCGCGTACGCGATCAAGCGCTCGTTCGCCCACGACGTCTTCCCGAACGGCCCGGCCTACCAGCTGAGCTACTTCAAGGACGGCGACAAGTACAAGGGCCCGTACGCCGACGGCGACACCTACGCCGGCGTGGAGACCCAGGGCACCGACACCCTGATCATCCACCTGGCCAAGCCGTTCGCGGACCTGCCGTTCTACATGACCTTCCCGATGTTCACGCCGATCCCGAAGGCGAAGGACACCAAGCAGGACTACAAGAACCACCCGCTGTCGACCGGCCCGTACATGTTCGACCAGTACGTCGCCGGCACCTCGCTGACCCTGAAGAAGAACCCGAACTGGGACCCCAACACCGACCCGGTGCGCCACGCGTACGCGGACGCGTGGAGCTTCAAGTGGGGCGGCGAGCTCGTCTCGACGCAGCAGAAGGTTCTCAACAGCAACGGCGACGACGCCAACGCGCTGCAGTACGAGGAGATCGACGCCTCGCTGATCCCGCAGCTCACCGGCGACAAGGCCAACCAGCTGATCAAGGGTGAGAGCCCCTGCCTCTACGTCCTGAACATCGACACCCGCAAGATCACGGACCTCAAGGTCCGCCAGGCGATCGCCAAGGCGATGCCGTGGGACGCGCTGTCCAAGGCCAACGGCAACAACGACTACAGCGCCGAGCCGGCCAGCACGTTCCTCCCGCCGGGTGTCCCGGGCCACAACAAGTACACCCCGTACCCGGACCTGACCGGCACCGGTGCCGGTGACCCGGCGGGCGCCAAGCAGCTGCTCACCGAGGCCGGCAAGGTCGGCTTCGAGGTCAGCTGGTACTACGACAACACCAAGCCGCTGCCGCAGCAGATCTCGAACATCCGGGCCGACGCCCTCACCAAGGCCGGCTTCAAGGTCAAGGCGATCGGTGTGGCCACGGCCGACCTGCGCGCCAAGATCTCGGACTACAGCTCGCCGGTGAACCTGGCTCAGGGCCCGCGCGGCTGGTGCTCCGACTGGCCGACCGGCTCGTCGTGGCTGCCGGTGCTGTTCGAGTCCCGCTCGATCGCCGACGGCATCAGCTGGGGCTTCATGCAGGACGCCGCCCTCGACAAGAAGATCGAGGACGTCGCGGCCCTGTCGACCGACGAGGCGACCGCCAAGTGGGCGCCGCTGGACCAGGAGATCATGGGCAAGTACGTCGCGCTGCCTTGGTACTACACCAAGATGGCCGTCATCGCCGGTAGCAACATCGGCGGCGCCGTCGGCGACGCCACCGTGGGCATGCCGTTCTTCCCGGACATGTACCTGAAGAGCTGACCTCGGTCAGTTCCTTCGCCGGTGGCCCGGCCGCTCTCGCTGCGGCCGGGCCACCGGTAACCCCTACCTTCGCTTCCCCCAGTAACCGATCTCTACATCTCCAGAGGTGCCCGCCGTGCTGCTGTACATCCTGCGACGCGTGATCAGCGCGATCTCGGTCGTGATAGTCACAGTGGTGGCCAGCTTCTTGCTGTTCTTCGTCGCGCCGACCGACCCGGCCGGTGTCATCTGCGGGCCGCGGTGCACCCCGGAGCGGCTGCAGAACATCACCGACAGCCTCGATCTCGATGAGCCGGTGGCCACCCAGATCACCTCGTACTTCAAGGGCATCGTCGTCGGCCGCGACTACACCACCGGCGGCGTCACCCGGCACTGCGACGCGCCCTGCCTCGGGTACTCGTACGTGCTCGGCGTGCCCGTCACCGACATCCTCGCCAAGGCCGTCCCGGTCACCCTCTCGATCGTCATCGGCGGCGCCACGATCTATCTGCTCTTCGGCGTCCTGATCGGCACGACCGCGGCCCGGCTCCGCGGGACCAGCCTGGACCGCGTCGCCGTCGGCGGCTCGCTGGTCCTCAGCTCGGTCCCGTACTTCATCGTCGCGCTGGTCATCGCGCTGTACGCCACCTTCCTGCCCAAGACGCAGTACACGCCGTTCTTCGAGAATCCGGCGGCTTGGGCCAGCGGTCTGCTCGCGGCCTGGCTCTGTCTCGGCCTGACCAACTCGGCCTCGTACACCCGCTACTCCCGAGCCTCCATGATCGAGGCCCTGGGCCAGGACTTCACCCGGACCGCCCGGTCGAAGGGCATCTCGGAACGGCGCGTGATCTACCGGCACGGCCTGCGGGCCGCCATGACCCCGGTCATCACGATCTTCGGCGTCGACGTGGCGTTCCAGCTGGTCAACACGATCTTCACCGAGCGCATCTTCCAGCTGCCGGGCCTCGGCCTGCGCCTGCTCAACGCGTTCAACCAGTACGACCTGCCGGTCCTGATGGGCGGTGTGGTCGTCGGCGCCACGGTCCTGGTAGTCATGAACCTCGTGGTCGACATCCTGTACACCGTCCTCGATCCCCGGGTGCGTCTCGGATGAGCGACACAGCCCAGCCCAATCTTGGCCAGCAAGGCGGCAACATGACCGAACAGACTGTCCGGGCCCCGCAGACGGTCACCCGGACGCCCCGCGCCCGCCGCGAGGGCGAGGACGCGTACCTCGAGGTCAGCGACCTGCACGTGCAGTTCCCCACCGCGGACGGCAAGGTGCAGGCGGTCCAGGGCCTGAGCTACTCGCTCCCGCTCGGGCGCACGCTGGCGATCGTCGGCGAGTCCGGCTCCGGCAAGAGCGTCTCCAGCATGGCGATCATGGGCCTGCACGACCGCAAGTCGACCTGGATCTCCGGGTCGATCAAGGTCGGCGGCAAGGAGGTCGTC
Source organism: Paractinoplanes rhizophilus (assembly GCF_042664765.1). NCBI lineage: Bacteria > Bacillati > Actinomycetota > Actinomycetes > Micromonosporales > Micromonosporaceae > Paractinoplanes > Paractinoplanes rhizophilus. Next base: position 96,005 of record NZ_JBHTBJ010000009.1, read on the forward strand.
GGCATGTCGGAGAAGGATCTGATGAGCTTCCGGGGCGCCGACGCCGCGATGATCTTCCAGGACCCGCAGTCCTCGCTGCACCCGTTCTTCACGATCGGCGACCAGATCACCGAGTCGTACCGGGCGCACCACAACGTGTCCAAGCGGGCGGCCAAGGCGCGCGCCATCGACATGCTCGGCCGGGTCGGCATCCCCAACCCGGCGCGCCGGGTCGATCAGTACCCGCACGAGTTCTCCGGTGGTATGCGCCAGCGCGCCATGATCGCGATGGCGCTGGTCAACGACCCCAAACTGCTGATCGCCGACGAGCCCACCACGGCGCTCGACGTGACCGTGCAGGCGCAGATCCTCGACCTGATCGCCGACCTCCAGCGCGACTTCGGCTCGGCGGTCGTGTTCATCACCCACGACCTCGGCGTGGTGGCCGAGATCGCCGACGACATCCTGGTGATGTACGCCGGCAACGCGGTCGAGCACGGCCCGGTCGACAAGATCCTCGGCACGCCGCTGCACCCGTACAGCTGGGGCCTGCTCGAGAGCATCCCGGCGGTCTCCGGCACGCCCGGCCCGCTGCACCCGATCCCCGGCTCCCCGCCGAGCCTGCTCGCCATGCCCAGCGGCTGCGCTTTCCACCCGCGGTGCGAGTTCCGCGAGCGGGTGGGCGGCGACCTGTGCCGGACCCTCAAGCCCGAGCTGATCCCGCGGACCGCCGACCAGGGCCGCACCTCCCGGTGCCACCTGAAGGAACCCGACAAGGTGTTCGAGACCGAAGTTCTGCCCCGGCTGCCTTAGGCCCGCGCTCTTTCAGGAATGGCGACGATGACCACTGCAACCAATACAGCCAAGTCCGGCGTCCGCTCGGTGGAGGGCGCGCCCCTGCTCGAGCTGGACGACGTCAAGATGCACTTCCGGACCAAGGGCGACGGCCTCCTGGCCCGCGGCACCAAGTGGGTGCAGGCCGTGGACGGGGTCAGCCTGACCGTGCAGTCCGGCGAGACACTGGGCCTGGTCGGCGAGTCCGGCTGTGGCAAGTCCACCACCGCCCGGCTGATCACCCGGCTGCTCGAGCCGACGGCCGGTCAGATCAAGTACCAGGGCGTCGACATCGCGCACATGTCCGAGCGGCAGCTGCGGCCCTACCGGCGCGAGATCCAGCTGATCTTCCAGGACCCGTACTCGTCGCTGAACCCGCGGCACACGGTCGGCACCATCGTCGGCACGGCGCTGCGTACGCACGGGATGGTGCCCAAGGCCGGCGAGCTGAGCCGGGTGCAGGAGCTGCTCGAGGTCGTCGGCCTCAACCCGGAGCACTACAACCGCTACCCGCACGAGTTCTCGGGCGGTCAGCGGCAGCGCATCGGCATCGCCCGCGCGCTCGCCGCCCGCCCCAAGATCATCGTGGCCGACGAGCCGGTCTCCGCGCTCGACGTGTCCATCCAGGCCCAGGTCATGAACTTGCTGGAGAACCTCCGCAAGGAGCTGGGCATCGCGTTCGTCTTCATCGCGCACGACCTCGGCGTGGTGCGGCACTTCTGCGACCGGGTGGCGGTCATGTATCTCGGCCGCGTGGTCGAGGAGGCGCCGCGGGACACGCTGTACGAGAGGCCGCAGCACCCCTACACGCAGGCGCTGCTGTCGGCGGTGCCGGACATCGCGGTGGTGCGTGGCGTGCCGCCGAAGCAGCGGATCCGCCTGGTCGGCGACGTCCCCAGCCCGGTCGACCCGCCGTCGGGCTGCCGTTTCCGCACCCGGTGCTGGAAGGCGCAGGACATCTGCGCCACCCAGGACCCGCCGCTCGAGCAGAAGGCGCCCCACCAGGACGTGGCCTGCCACTTCGCCGAGCCGCCGGTCGAGTCGATCGTCGCCGAAGTGGTCTAGTGGTCGCACCCGCCAACCCGTCCGTCTACCGCACCCGGGCCTACCGCAATCGCCAGCGCGCTCTGTACGCGCTGGCGGCGGTGGGCCTGGTGCTCGTGGGCTATCTGATCGGGCGGTGGCAGGACACGCCGGCGGCGCCGGCGGCCTCGGCGGCGCTCCCCGCGCCCGCTTCGTCCGCTCCGGCGACCATGGCGCCGGCGCCGACCACCGCGCCGCCGTCACCGACCGTCTACGAGAGGCTCCAGGCCGAGACGGGCGCCCTGAACGGCATCCAGACCCAGGACACCGCCGACGAGGGCGGCGGGCAGAACGCCGGCTGGATAGCCGACGGCGACTCGATCCGGTTCGACGACTACGACTTCGGACCGGTGCCGGCCACCAAGGTTGACGTGCGGGTCGCGTCGGCGGCCGAGGACGGCGGCCGGATGGACATCCGCCTCGACGCGCCGGACGCGACGCCGATCGGCACGATGCGGGTGACCCGCACCGGCGACTGGCAGCAGTGGCGTACCGACGAGGTCACGCTCACCCCCGTCACGGGCGTGCACACGGTCTACCTGACCTTCGCCCGCGACGGGGACGGTGAGTTCCTCAACGTCAACTGGCTGCGGTTCCGGCACTGACCTCGATCTTCCGTGGCGCCGCCTTCGCCCGGACCGGAATGCTCAGTGTGAGCACCCCGTTCTCGTAGCGGGCGTCGAGCCGGTCGGTGTCCAGGGTGTCCGAGAGGAACACCTGGCGGCTGACCGGGCCGGTCGGGCGCTCGGCCACGACGTACTTCACGTTCTCGCCCTCGGCGCGCTTGCGCTCGGCGCGGACGGTCAGAACCTTGCGGTCCACGGTGATGTCGATGCCGGCCGGGTCGACGCCGGGCAGGTCGATGTCGATGTGGAAGGTGTCGTCGATGCGGTACGCGTCCAGGCGGGCGCCGGTGCTGCGGGACGACGAATCGAACACGCGGGCCGTGAGCCGGTCGAGCTCGCGGACGGTCGCGCTGGTGAGCAACATGGGTGGTTCCTCCAGCTTTCCAGAGTTGAGCGGGGTGGGCTCAACCTCCGGCGTCAACCGGAATCCACGCTGCGGAATTCCCAGGTGCGCGTGTGGGGCGGGCCATCGTGGCCCGCCCCACACCTTCCGATCAAATGCGACTACTTGAAGAACGCCGGCCCGGGTACGCCGACGCCGGTCTCGGCGTCGTAGCCCCGCGTGCTGTGGATCGTCGTCGTCTGCACGTCGACGGTCTGCAGCTGGAAGGACCGGCCGTCGGCCGCGTCCACCCCGTTCACGAAGTTGACGCGGGCCTGCAGCACCGGCTTGCGGGGCGCCACGATGTCGGTGATCTTCTTGGTGTTCATGGCCCGGTAGTAGGCCGGGTTGGCGAACCCGACCGGGTGGTGCCGCTTCTGGCTCTGCACCGCCTGCAGACCCGCCAGCAGCGGCGACGACAGGCTCGTGCCGCCGATGCGGTACTCGTCGTAGTACGTCCCGTCGGGGAACTCCTGGGTCTGGCCGACCCGGAAGCCCGTGTTCGGGTCGCCCGGCATCGAGATGTCCGGCACGACACGCATCCGGGTCGCCCCGAAGTACTTCGCGATCGAGTCCGGTACGACGCCGCGCTGGTAGAACGGCTGCCCGAACAGGATGCTCGTGCCGCCGCCACCGCCCGACGAGTACGCCGGGGCGCCCCACGACTTGCCGTCCGCCGACAGCGCCGAGTAGGCCGACTGCCAGCCGTGCTCCCAGACCCGCTTGCCGTGCTTGTCGATGCCGACGCTGGTGCCGCCGACCCCGGTCACATACGGCAGGTCGGCCGGGAAGTCGACCGTCTTGAGCTCGGGGTGGGTGCCGCCCTGGGTCTCGTCGCCGGCGTCGCCGCTGGAGAAGTCGACGGTGATGCCGGTGAGCGCGGCCTCGAGCGAGAACTGCTGGTAGAAGTCGATGTACTCCTGGCCGAGGTCGTCCACCTTGTCGGTGCCGGTGCCCCACGAGTTGGTGACGATGTCGGCCACGTGGTTGTCGATCGTGGTCGCCCACGCCTCGTCGAGGCCGGTGGAGCAGTCCGCGCCGCCGACGTAGACGATCCGGGCGCCGGGGGCCATCGCGTGCACGGCCTCGACGTCCAGCGTCTCCTCGCCGTACCAGCCGGCGCCGCCGCACTCGTCGATCAGGTCGTAGCCGTCGGCGGGCGGGGTGATCTGGGTGAACTGGTGCCGGCTCACGGCCGGGAGGCCGTGCTTGCGGGAGTACGTCGCCAGGTCGTGCTCGATGGTCGGCGAGGCGAAGGCGTCGGTGATCGCCACCGTGACGCCGCGGCCGTCGATCCCGTGCTTGATCAGGTCACGTACGCCGTAGGCCGACTGGTACTGCCGCGGCTCGTAGCCGCGCACCACGTACGGCTGCTTCTTGCCGTGCGCGGCCGGTAGGGTGGTGGCGATCTTCTCGCCGTAGTACGCCGAGGACGGCGTGCCCGGGCGGAAGCCGGTGTCCGGGCCGGGCAGGGTGTCGCCCGGGGTCTTGAGCGCCTGGCCCTGGTCGAGGCCGAGCACGCCGGAGACCACGCCCAGCACCGCGGACGGGGTGTTCTCCGGCAGGGAGAGCGAGGTGCTGTTCGCGTGCACCGTCTTGCCCTGGTACACGTAGTTCTTCAGCGTGGTGCCGAAGACCTTGTCGATCTGGGCGGTGCTGCCGGACGCCTCGACGTACATGCCGCCGAGCGTGTCGCGCAGCGCGAAGCCCTGGCCCTTGAGCCAGGAGCGCACGGCGTCCACGTCGGACCGGGCCGGGGCGTACGCCTGCTTGAACTGGCTCGTGGAGAGCCATTTGCCGTAGGACGCGCTCGCCGGGTCGGAGATCGAGGCGAGGGTGGCCTCGGCCGCCGCCGGGTCGCGCAGCTTGAGCAGGATGCCGAACTGGATCTTGTCGGCCGCGGCGGGGGCGCCGCCGGTGGCGCGCGCCCGGGACAGCCATCGCGGCTGGCTGCCCGAGAGGGCGTGCCGTCCGGGGCGGGCCGCGGCGGTGGCCGGGCCGGCCCCGAGGACCGAGGCCGCGGCGGTGCCGAGGGCGACCACCAACGCCAGCCGCGACCTCATGGTCGATCTGATCACTTTGCCTCCACATCGAGTGGCAGTGAAGCGGAAGAACCTCCCCACATAACGCCCGCAGATGTTGGCCGGTCAATACTCCGAAGCTAAATTCCTCGATCTTTTGGGGCTGTCTAGACAAACGTCTTCGCAGGTAGACTGGCCTGCTTCGAACAGGTGTACTAAGCTGCGCAGGGTGACGATCCTGCACGCCGATCTCGACGCTTTCTACGCGTCGGTCGAGCAGCGCGACGATCCCTCGTTGCGCGGTCGTCCGGTGCTGGTCGGCATGGGCGTGGTCCTCGCCGCCAGCTACGAGGCCAAGGCGTGCGGCGTCCGCACCCCGATGGGATTGACCCAGGCCCGGGCGCTTTGCCCGCGCGCCGTCGTGGTTCCGCCGCGCATGCGGGCGTACGCGGAGGCCAGCCGCGCGGTGTTCGACATCTTCCGCGACACCACGCCGCTCGTGGAGGGCATCTCGATCGACGAGGCCTTCCTCGACGTCACCGGCCTCTACAAGATCCGCGGTCCGGCCCGCGACATCGCGGCCCGCCTGCGCGCCGACGTGCGCGCCGGCGTGGGCCTGCCGATCACCGTCGGCATCGCCGGCACCAAGTTCCTGGCCAAGGTCGCGAGCGGCGTCGGCAAACCCGACGGCCTGCTCGAGGTGCCGCCCGGCAAGGAGCTGGAGTTCCTGCACCCACTGCCGATCGAGCGGCTCTGGGGCGTCGGCCCGGTCACCTCCGGCAAGCTGCGCAAACACCAGATCACCACGGTCGGCCACGTGGCCCGCCTCGGCGAGGCCACTTTGGTCAGCCTGCTCGGCGCCCACCACGGCCGCCATTTGCACGCGCTCGCCCACAACCGGGATCCCCGGCGGGTGCGGGTCGGCCACCGCCGCGGCTCGATCGGCAGCCAGTGCGCGCTGGGCCGCCGGCCGAGACCCTTCGCCGAGATCGACGCCACCCTCGCGGCCCTGGTCGACCGGGTGACCCGGCGCATGCGCAACGCCCACCGCGCGGGCCGCACGGTGACCCTGCGCCTGCGCTTCGACGACTTCGGCCGCGCCACCCGCTCCCGCAGCCTGCTGAAATCCACCATGCAGACCCGGGCGATCCTGGAGACGGCCCGCGCGCTGCTGGCCGAGGCCCGCCCGCTGATCGAGACGCGCGGCCTGACCCTGGTCGGCGTGGCGGTGAGCAACCTCGACAGCGAGGCCAACGTCCAGCCCTCGCTCTTCGACGACCTGCACGACGACAGCCTCGACGTGGCGATGGACGCGGTTCGCGACCGCTTCGGCTCCCGGTCGCTGACCCGGGCCGCGACCCTGGGCCGCGACCTCAACCCGTCGGTCCCGATCCTCCCGGATTAGCTCGCGACCAGCTCTTGGCAACCCAGTCGAGCACGCGCTGGGCCCGGAGGGTGTTCCAGCGGCTCGGCTTCCCGTCGCCGTCGTCGAGAGCGAAGTGGACGTCGCCGCGATGCGTGTGCTCCAGCGGCCAGGTGCCGTCCGGTTGCTGCTTCGCGCGCACTATCTCGACGGCCTCGGCCATCCGCGGGTCGGGGGCGTCACCGGCGTCGCGGAAGTAGTCCAGCGCCCGCAGCACGTCGTAGTGCCAGCGCGGCGGGAACGAGAGCCGCAAGTATTCCGGCCGGACGACCTCGCCCGTGCGGAGCCGGCGGAAGAGATGACGTTCGAGCAGGTATTCCTCGGCGCGGCGGCGGGCCGCGGTCGACTCCCCGGTGCCGCCGGTGGCCCGCTCGTGGGCCAGCAGCCCCTCCATCACGTTGATCGTGGTGTCGAACGACGAGCGAACCGAGCCGCGCTCGGCCTCGCAGTTCCACCCGCCGTCGGCGAGCTGCTCGGAGACGAGCCGCGCGACCAGCCCGTCGACGTTCTCGCCGAAGTAGACGCCGAGCCCGACCGTGCGCCCGTTGATGCAGGGCTCCACCTCGCCTCCGAAGAACGGCAGGTCGTCGTACTCCCAGCGGCAGTTGACCTTGACCTTGGCCACCGCCCGGCGGACACGATCGTCGGCCGGATCGGCCCCGAGGATCCGCAGCAACGTGAGCGTCGGCTCGGTCGCGGTCCACGGCTGCCCGTTCGCCAGGCTGGTCGTGCCGGCCGGGAAGAGCGCGCCACCCGCCCACCGGCCGTCCTCGCCCTGCAGCGCCAGCAGACGCGCGCCCCACCCCTCGCCGGCCACCCGCGCCCGCTCGGCGGCCACCACCTCGTCGCTCGCGCCGGCCAGGTCACGCAGGACCTGCCAGCGGATCGACGGGTCGCCCTCGAGGAGCCATTCCAGCGTCGTCATCGTGCGAGCCTAAGCCTTAGCATTCAGCTTCCGGCGGGGTGAGGGGAAGCGGTGATCAGGCTGCTGCACGATCACGGCGAGGTGCACTACGACGGCCGTTCGTACCACGTGGTCCAGCGGCGCCGGGTCGGCAACGACGGCGAGACCGCCCGGCACGCGTACGAGTTCGAGGCGCCCGGTCCGATCGACGTGGCGGCCTGGTTCACGCTCACGAAGCCCGGCCGGGGACAGGCCGGCTCGCCGCACCTCGGCCGCCGGCAACCGGTCCCGGCGAAGCCGCTCGGGTACGACGGGCGGCGGGTCCGTTACCTGCTGACCTACCCGCTCGACACGCCGCTCGCGCCGGGCGCCGAGGCCGTCGTCGAGTACCGCTACCGCGCGGCCGGCCCGCAGCGGTACGAGGGCGAGATCGCGGCGACCATCGAGGCGATCTCGATGGAGGCGCACCTGCCCGCCGCCCTGGCGCCCGTTTGCTGGGGGATGAGCGTGCCGCCGTCGGGCGACGGGCCGCGGCCGCTGCCCGACGTGACCGTCCGGGACGAGCCCGGCAAGGTCGTCTATTCCTGGTCGGCGCGGGCCGGCGACGAGGGCTTCGATGAGGGCGGCCGCGTCCGGCTCGACTGGTTCTTCTGGCGGCGCATCCCGGAGTCCACGCGGGCCGAGCGCGCGGCCGATGTCCTCGGCCAGTTTGGCATCCTGCAGATGCCCGATCCCGCCCGCGGCGGCAGCGTGCAGTCGTGCGGCCCCGCCCGCGGCAGCGGTGTGCAGACGTGCGGCCCTGCCCGCGGCGGCGGACTGGGGGACCTGGCGGCGGTGGCGCGGCCGCTCGACCTCGATCGGCCCGCCGACCGCGAGCTCGCCGGCGACGTGCTGCGGCACCTGCGCGAGGTCGCCGGCTGGGTCGGCCGCTTCCACGCCTTCAGCCCGGAGGTCAGCCGGGGGATAGCCGCCCCGCAGCTCGGCATCGGCTGCCGGATCGCCATCGTGAGCCGGCCGGCCGGCGGGAGCGCCCACGACGCCGGCCTGTACCGGGACGGCTATCTCGAGCTGGTCAACCCGCGCATCGTCGAGGAGACGATCGAGACGGTGACCGACTACGAGGGGTGCCTCAGCTTCTTCGACGTCCGCGGCCGGGTCCGCCGCCCCTACGGGATCAAGGTGTCGGTGGACGGCCGGTCGGAGCCGCGGGTCTTCGCCGGGCCGGTGGCCCGCAGCATCGCGCACGAGATCGACCACCTGAACGGCAAGGTCTACACCGACGCCGATCGGATGCCCGCGGGGGAGCGGCCGCTCGCGGTCGCCGACTACCGGCGGATGCGCGCCGAGAACCGGCTCGGCCCGGCGCCGGTACCCACCCGGCTGACCTGGCGCCCGGTCTGATCGCCGGCCCGGCGGCGGCGCTATGGCCGTGACCCACCGCTCAGGTCGCCGCGGCGCCGGGTGCCTTTGCCGAGCCCGTACGGATAAAGGTTTGTCTTTGTCGTTGCTTGTACTCTGGCGCGCATGTCGTCTCAGGTCGTCACGTATTCGGTGGACGATGTCGCGGTTTCGTTCGAGATCCAGCCGGTCGACGGCTTTGTCCCGGCCACCTCGGCGGAGGAGGTGATCGGCCGGGTCCGCACCGCCATGGCCCCCGCGGTGGCCGCCGCCCGCGCGGTCCTCGACCAGGTGAAGGAGATGGCGCCCGACCGGGTCGAGGTGAAGTTCGGCATCAAGGTCACCGGGACCACCAACTGGCTGGTCGCCAAGGCGGCGACCGAGGGCAACTTCGAGGTGACGCTGGCCTGGGACCCGCAGCGGCCTACGCCGAGTCCCGGATGACCAGCGTCGGCTGGAAGGTCACCGACCGCGGCAGCCGCCCGGGGCTCGCGATGTGCGCCAGCAGCACCTCGGCCATCTCGGCCGCCATCTCCTCCACCGGCTGGCGAACGGTCGTGAGCAACGGCCGGCAGTCGAGCGCCGCGCTGCTGTCGTCGAACCCCACGACCGCGATGTCGTCCGGCACCCGCCGGCCCAGATCCTGCACCGCCCGCAGCGCGCCCTCGGCCATCAGGTCGTTGCCGACGAACAGGCCGTCGATGTCGGGATGGGCGGCGAGCAACCGCCGCGCCGCGACCTCGCCGCTCGAGCGGGTGAAGTCGCCCTCGACCGTCGGCACCGGCGAGAAGCCGCGGGACGCCAGGTAGTCGCGGAAGCCCTCGAGCCGGTCGAGCCCGGACGGGATGTCCAGCGGCCCGCTGATCGTGGCCGGCCGCCGGCAGCCCCGGCTCAGCAGATGGTCGGCCGCCAGGCGGGCCCCGAGCCGCTGGTCGACGTCCACGTAGCTGACCGCGATCGGCGACGTGGGCCGGGCCGACACCACCGCCGGGATGCCGAGCTCGTGCACCTGCCGGGGCAGGGTGTCCTGCTCGTGGCTGCTGATCAGCAGGACGCCGTCGACGTGGCCCTGGCGCAGGTACCGCACCACCTGATGGTGGTCGGTCGAGTCGGTGGGGATGACGACCAGGTGGACGTCGTGCGGGCGCAGCGCGCTGGTCGCCCCGGCGGTGATGCGACCGAAGTACGGATCCGTGAAGATCCGGTTGAGGAACGAGTTGTTGTCGGGCCGGTCGGGCTCGCTGATCACCAGGGCCACCGAGTTGGAGCGGCGGGTGACCAGGCTGCGGGCGGCGACGTTGGGCACGTAGCCGGTCTGGGCGATCGCCCGCTCGACCATCTCGCGGATCTTGGCGTCGACGCTGGGCGCGCCGTTGATGACGCGGGAGACCGTGGCCCGGGAGACGCCCGCGGCCTCGGCCACCTGGTCCATCGTCGGGTGCTGGCCACCGCGAGCGGGCCGGGATGTCATGCGGTCTGTTATAGCAGCGCCCCGATCGGGCCGGGCGCCGCCGTTGTCGGCGGCGGCGCCCTGGCCTCTCACTGGTAGACGCGGACGTAGTCGACGAGCATCTGCGACGGGAACGGCGTGCTCGCGTCGACCGGGCCCGGCCAGTCACCGCCGACCGCGAGGTTCAGGATGAGGTAGAACGGGTGGTCGTAGATCCACGCGCCCCGGGTGTTCTCCACCGTCTCCTTGCTGGCGTAGAAGACCTGGGTGTTGTCGAGGAAGTACCGGATTCCCTTCGAGTCCCACTCGGCGGCCCAGGTGTGGAAGTCGCTGGACAGGTCCGCGTTGCCGGCCGCCTTGTACGAGCTGCCGTAGCCGCCCCCGCCGTTGTACATCGGCGCGTGCAGCGTCGAGTAGCTGGTGAACGTGTCCTTGCCGAGCACCTCCATGATGTCGACCTCGCCGTTGTACGGCCACGGCCGCCCGGTGAGGAAGTCGGCGCCCATCATCCAGAACGCCGGCCAGAAGCCCTGGCCCTTCGGCACCTTGATGCGCGCCTCGACCCGGCCGTACTGGAAGGTGAACTTGCCGCCGGTGTTCATCCGGTGCGACGTGTAGTCGCGGCCGCCGGCGGTCTCCTTGCGGGCGGTCATGACCAGGTGACCCTGGCCGTCCATGGCCGCGTTGTCGCCGTTGGTGTAATACTCCTGCTCGCCGTTCTGCCCGGTGCCCGGGTCGAGCGTCCACTTCGACTGGTCGACGCGGGTGCCGGCAGCGCCGTTGAACTCGTCGGCGAAGACCAGCCGGGTGGCCGGGAACGTGGGGTCGGCCGGCTTGGCGGGCGGCGCGGTCGGGTTGCCGCCCGTGCCGTACACGCTGAACTCCCACAGCGAGTAGCCGTAGGGGCCGCCCCGGGCCGTGCCGTACATCCGCACGTAACGCCCGCTGCCGGTGGCGTTGATGACGTCCTTGAGCCCGTCGCCGGTGGTGGTCGAGTAGATCGTCGACCAGTTCGCGGCGTCGCCGGAGACCTGGATCTGATAGGCCTTGCCGTACGCCGGATCCCACTGCAGCACGACCTGGGTGACCTGCGCGGTGGCGCCGAGATCCACGTAGATCCAGCCCGGGTCGACCCAGCCGCCGGTCGGGTTGGTCGCCCAGCGACTGGCCGGGTCGTTGTCGAAGGCCTTGTCGGCGGTGCACGGGTTGCAGTTCGCGTCGTTCTGCTCCGACGACGCCCGCGCCGGCTTGTGGTAGGAGAGCAGCTTGGCCCCGCCGCTCGAGGTGGGCGGTGTGGTGACCGGGGTGGTCGGTGGCGTGGTCGGCGGCGTCGTCGTGGTGGCGCCGCCCGAGAAGACCTGGAACTCCCAGAACGAGTAACCGTAGGCCGACAGCGCCCGGGTCGTCAGATTGATCCGGACGTATCGTGCGTTGCCGGAGACGGCGATGCTCTGCTGACCGCCGGTGCCGGTGGTCGTCGAGTACGCCTGGGTGTAGCTGGACCCGTTGGTGGAGAACTGAATCGTGAAGGCCTTCGCGTACGCGGCCTCCCAGTTGATCGCGATCCGGCTCACCGCCGTGGTCGCGCCGAGGTCCACCTGCCACCACTGCGTGGCCGACCAGGTGCTGGCCCACCGGGTGCCGTTGTTGCCGTCGTTGGCCTCGGTCGGCAGATAGGCGCCGGCCACCTCGGTCGACGACGCGGTGGCCGGCTTGCCCTGCGAGACCACCACTTCGGCGGCGCTCGCGCTCGGGGAGGCGGCGATGAGGAAGGTCGCCAGCAGGCCGGCCAACCCGGCGGTGAGGGCGAGGAATCGGGTCGGTGACGGCCGGCGGCGGCGCGTCCCGGGCCCGTCCAGGACTGGGGATGTCATGGGCGACTCCTGGTTGGGGATGTGTCCGAGCGAGGACCCGTCGGGGAACGGGCGTGAAAGCGCTCTTCGATACGACACTCTGAACCCCGGTTTCCAGCCGTGTCAATGCCTGCTAGCGGGCGAGGAAGCGCTTCCCGATCTTGCCGCCTCGCGTCCGCGCAGGTCGGCCACCGGATCGGGTCTCGGTTCCGGAACGCCGGTGCTGTCGATCGGGCCGGTTCGGGGGGAGACTTTGCGGGTGACGTTCCGTGGCTGGCCGAGTGAGGCGCTCGAGTTCTACGAAGGCCTCACCGCCGACAATTCCAAGACCTACTGGACCGCCCACCTCCCGTTCTACGAGGAGCAGGTGCGCGGCCCCATGCTGGAGCTGCTCGCGGCCCTGGAGCCCGAGCTCGGGCCGGGGAAGATCTTCCGGCCGTACCGCGACGTGCGGTTCAGCAACGACAAGTCGCCGTACAAGACGCATCTCGGGGCCTGGCTCGAGCGGGGCGGGTACATCCAGCTGTCCGCGGACGGGCTCGCGGCCGGCTGCGGGATGTATCAACTCGAGCCCGACCAGCTCGACCGCTACCGCAAGGCGGTCGCCAACGACCGCACCGGCAAGCAGCTCACCGAGGTGATCGCGGGCATCGAGAAGGCCGACGTCGTGGTGCACGGGCACGGCAGCCTGAAGACCGCACCCAGGGGCTATCCGAAGGATCACCCCCGGGTGGATCTCCTGCGCCACAAGGGCCTCACCACCTGGACGGAGTGGGAGCCGGCTGCCTGGCTGGGCACCCCGGCGGCGCTAAAACGAGTCGTCGAGTTCTTCCGGAAGAGCTGGCCGCTACGCGACTGGCTCGACGACCACGTCGGGCCGCCCCGCCGCTGACGCCGTCGGCGCCTTGGCGGCCGCCAGCCCGAAGAGATACACCGCCGGCAGCAGGAACAGCCCGGCCACCGAGATGCCGGCGCCGATCGACGCGCGCTGGGCCACCACGCCGACCGGCGGACCGCCGGCGATCTGGCCCAGCGCGTCGGCCTGCGCCTGGATCGAGAAGACCGTGGCCCGCGACTCCGGCCCGGTTGCCGACACCAGCCACACGCTCATGATCGGGGCGGTGGCGTTGCGCAGCAGCCGCACCAGCAGATACAGCGGCACGGCCACCCACCACTGCCCGGACAGCCCGAACCCGATCATCGCTGCCGCGGTGACCGCCTCGAGAGCCGCGAGCAGCCGGCCGACCCGCCGCGGATGCGCGCTCGGCTCGTGCGCGCCCTTCGGCTCGTGCCCGCTCGGCTCGTGCCGGTTCAGCCATCGGCCCACCAGGCCGGTGGCCGCGATGGACCCGAGCGTCGCGGCCATCGCGAGCCCGCCGAAGACCAGCTCGATCGGCCGGTCACCCAGCGACGGCAGCAGGAACGGCTGGCTCAGCCGATCGAAGCCCTCGCTGCTCAGCCCCGCGAAGAACGTGCCGGCCACGATCCCCGCCAGCAGCGTGCTGCCGCGGACGGCGCGGCCGCCGGCCACGACCTGGCGTCGCATCGAGTTCCTGGTCGCGGTCGGCGTCCAGCGTTCTTCCTTCATCAAGACCATGACGAGTACGCCGAGAGCGAGCGTCAACGCGCCGCCCACGACGATCGGCACCGCCAGCCCGGCATAGCCGAGCCCGATGGCCGCCAGGATCCCGGCCAGCGATCCGGCCTGCCCGACCTGACCGGCCCGCACGAACGCGGTGGTGACCCGGCCGGGCTCGATCTCGTCGGCGGCCCAGGCCTCCTCGGCCCCGTCGACGCAGACCGCCCCGATCGACCAGATCACGTTGGCCACGAGCACCGCCGCGAACGACGGGAACAGCCCCCAGACGAGCAGCCCCGCGCCCATCAGCAGATAGCCGACGATGACCGACAGCCGCCGGCTGACCACGTCCGCGATCACGCCGGTGGGCACCTGGGCGACGAAACAGACCCCCTCCATCACGGTCCCGACCAGCACGAGCTGAAGCGGCGACAGCCCGACCACGGTGGCCTGATAGACAAGGTTGAGAGTGAAGGCGACCTTGGCGGCGAACGAGCCAAGCCCGCAGATGAGCAGATACAAACGGTACGGCGACATGCGAAGTCTCCGGGATCGCGACGTCCCGGTGCGTCGAAGGGTGCGCGCCGCTCGCTAGAGGGTCATCGGCCCAGCAGACCGCGCACAGCACCGGAGGGACACACGATGCGATGCGGGGTTCTCATGCGGTGGAGTCTGTCGTCGCCCGCTCGCGCCGGTCAAGCGATTTGTCCACGGCCGGTCAGCGGACGGCGCCGGCGCCGTCGAGGAACAGGCGGCCGGCCTCGTCGGCCGGGACCGGGCGGGAGAAGTAGTAACCCTGCGCGAACTGGCAGCCCATCTCCCGCAGCGCCGCGAGCTGGCCGAACTCCTCGATCCCCTCGGCGACCGTGGCCATGCCGAGGCTCTTGCCGAGCTGGACGATCGTGTCGGCGAGCGCGGTGTCGTCGGTCAGGGCGCCGAGCCGTTCCACGAACGAGCGGTCGATCTTGAGGGTGTCGACCGGGAAGCGGCGCAGGTAGGCCAGCGAGGAGTAGCCGGTGCCGAAGTCGTCGATCGCGAGCGTCACGCCGAGCGCCTTGAGCCGCAGCAGCTGCTCGAGGTTGTCGTCGGTGTCGGTCATCAGCACGCTCTCGGTCATCTCGAGGCAGAGCTGGTCGGCCGGCAAGCCGGACTCGGCGAGAATCCCGGCGACCACCTCGACCAGGTCGGCCCGGTCGAACTGGCGCACCGAGACGTTGACCGCCATCTTGACCTTGCGGCCGCCCGACCGGGCGCTCCACTCGACCGCCTTGCGGCACGCCTCGCGCAGCACCCAGCGGCCCAGCGGCACGATCAGCCCGGTCGCCTCGGCGATCGGGATGAACTCGGCCGGCGGGATCATGCCGCGCTCGGGGTGCTGCCAGCGGGCGAGCGCCTCGAAGCCGATGACCTCGCTGGTCGCCAGGTCGACCGTCGGCTGGTAGTGCAGGTGCAGCTGGCCGCGATCGAGGGCGACCCGCAGGTCGGCCTCCAGCTCGAGCCGGGCGACGAGCCCGGCGAGCATGTCGGGGTGGTAGGCGGCGTAGCAGCCGCCGCCGGCCGACTTCGCCTTGTACATGGCCAGGTCGGCGTTGCGCATGAGCTGCTCGGCGCCGTCGCCCTCGGGCTCGCCGAGCTTCGAGGCCGCGGCGAGGCCGATGCTGGCCTGCACGTGGATGTCGCGGGTGTCGCTGCCGAACGGCTGCTCCAGCACCTCGACGATGCGCCGGGCGACCCGCTCGGCATCGGTCTCGGCGGTCGGGGAGGAATCCGCGGCCGGCGACCCGGGCGACGGGTCGGCGGCCGGCGACCGGACCAGCACCGCGAACTCGTCGCCGCCGAAGCGGGCCACCAGGTCGCCCTCGCGCACCGAGGCGCGCAGCCGGTCGGCGACCTGCACCAGCAGCTGGTCGCCGGCGAGGTGGCCGAGGCTGTCGTTGACCTCCTTGAACCCGTCGAGGTCGAGGAACAGCACGGTGACGTCGTCGGAGGCCTCGCGCGTGCGCAGCGCCTCGGCGACCCGCTCGCGGAACAGCGCGCGGTTGGCGAGCTGGGTGAGCGCGTCGTGGTACGCCTCGTGCACCAGCTGGTCCTGCAGCTCCTTGCGCTCGCTGATGTCGCGGGTGTTGAGCACCAGCCCGCCGACGCTCGGGTCGGAGAGCAGGTTCGTGATGGTCATCTCGGCCTGGCGGACCCGGCCGTCCCGGTGCTGGATCGGCAGCTCGAGCACGGTCGTCGCGTACGGCCGGCCGGCCACCTGCCGCAGCGCCTGGGCGAGCCGGATGCCCGACTCGGGGTCGACCAGCTTGGTGAGCCGCCGCCCGCTGAGCGTCCGGGCCGGATAGCCGAAGACCCGCTGCACCGACTCGCTCTGGTACAGCACGTCGGCCTCGGGGGAGACGACGGTGACCACGTCCGAACTGTGCTGCACGAGCGCGTGGAACCGCTGCTCGCTGGCGAACAGCTCGGCGGTGCGGTCGGCGACGCGGGCCTCGAGCGTCCGCGTGAGATCGCGGTTCTCCCAGAGGGTGAGCAGCTGCCGGCCCACGATCAGCAGGATCAGCGCGGACCGGGTGTAGGCGACGAAGACGCTGGTCTGCCCGGTGGTGGCGTACCAGATGACCGTGGTGAACAGGGCCGCCAGCACCGCGACGTACGGGAGCAGGATGCCGACCGGCTGGCCGCCGTCGGCGGCGGTGTCCCGCTCGCCGGCCACGGCCGGGACCGGCTTGGTGGCGGCCAGCAGGATCAGCGAGAACCCCGCGAACCAGCCGATGTCGGTGAGGCCGCCGGACGAGTACCCGCCCTTGAGGTTGAGGTACGCGTACCCGATGTCGGAGACCGCGAACGCGACGATGCCGCCCCCGACCAGCGCCAGGTGCGAGAACGTGCGCCCGTGCCGTCGTTGCTGGGCGAGCATGTAGATCACGATGGTCGTGATGACCACGTCGCCGAGCGGGTAGGTCAGGCTCACGTACAGGCCGAGCGCGGTGTCCTGGCCGGCCTCGATCAGCGGGGAGACCACGAAGATCCAGGCGATCAGCACGAGCGAGGCAGCCACCATGAGGCCGTCGAGCACGCTGCGGATCCGGTAGGCGAGGGCTTGCGCGCGGCTCGGCAGGAGCAGCAGCCCCACCGCGGTGAGCGCGACCATCCCCAGGTAGCCGGCGTCGGCGATCGACGGGAACGGCGCCTCGACGCCGCGGAAGGTCTCCAGGTAGACCCAGGTGCACTGGCCGATGCCCCAGCTCAGCACGCCCAGGCCGATCAGGGCCCAGCCGCCCCGCGTCCGGCCCCGGAACCGATACGCCCGCAGCAGGCAGGCGACCGCCGCGCTGATCGCGGCATAGCATTGACCGAAGTTGGAGACCAGCTGGGCGGTGCGGGCGCCGTCGGCCGCCGCGCCCAGCACCACCGCGAACGCGGCCACCACGGCGCCGACCACCAGGCACAGCCGCGACCAGCGGCTCAGCGCAACCCTGCCTGTCATCGGCGCTCCGTCCGGGGATGGGCCGTCCCGGGATGGACGGATGTACCCGAGATCGGGCCTACCGCGCCGCGCTTGAGGGTTTCGCCGGGCCGAACCGGTGGCGCCGGGTGCGAATCGGGTGCGACCCGCGCCGCCGTCTCGGCGTGCTAGCCCTGGACCCAGCCGTACAGGTGCTCGACGTGGATGCGGACGACCAGCCGCCCGTCCGCCACCATGGCCCGGCGGTAGTCGTCCCAGTCCGGGTGCTCCTTGCCCGCGATCAGCCGGTAGACCTCGATCAGCTCCTGGACCACGGCGTCGTCGAGCGCCCACGACACCGCGCTGAGCTCGGCCGTGCCCTCGGCCACCGCGTAGCCGTAGCCGTCCGGGGCGGTCACCTTCATGCTCACCCGGGGGTCGCGGCGCAGGTTGTGCACCTTCGCGAGCGCCGTCCGGGTGGAGAAGCGGACGAGCCGGTCGGCGGCGTGGTAGCTGACGTCCGACAGCTGCGGCCGGCCATCCTTCTTGATCGTCGCCACCGTTCCCAGCGAGCCGGCCGTGATGACACCCCAGAGGAGATCTTCTGACATGGTCCGAACCCTACTGAGCCGCCCGGCACGCCGGGGCGCGCCCCGGGAGAAACGTCCGGCTTGATCAACTGCCTGGCCCGGACGGGGCGAGAACCCCGGGATCGTGGGGCAGGATGGGTCACTATGGCGGACAAGGGCGAGGAACGGGTCGGCGTACCGCTGACGAACCTCGATCAGGAGCTGTTCGAGGGCTCGGGGGCGACCAAGCGCGACCTCATCGACTATCTCGACGCGGTCAGCGGCCGGATGCTGCCGGTGCTGCGCGACCGGCCGCTGTCGGTGATCCGGCTGCTGCGCGGCCAGGACGCCTTCATGCAGAAGAACCTGCCGAAATACACGCCCGACTGGGTGCCACGCGCCGAGGTGTGGGCGGAGGCCTCGCACCGGACCGTGACGTACGCGCTGTGCAACGACCGGCGGACGCTGCTCTGGTTCGGCAACCAGCGTGCGATCGAGTACCACCCGGCGCTCATGTACGCCGGCGACCACCACCCCACCCACCTGATAATGGATCTCGATCCGCCGGAGGGCGCCGGCTTCCCGGTGGTGGCCGCGGCCGCCCTGCTGATCAAGCGGGTGCTCGACGACGTGGGGATGGCGGGCGCGGTGAAGACGAGCGGCTCGAAGGGCGTACACGTCTTCGTGCCGGTCAAGGACGCCCCGGCCGACGTGGTGGCGGCGGCGACGCGGGCGATCGCCGCCCGCGCCGAGCGGCTCGACCCCGAGCTGGCGACAACCGCGTTCATCCGGGAGGACCGGCACGGCAAGGTGTTCCTCGACGCGACCCGGTCCGGCGGCGCCACGGTGGTCGCGGCCTACAGCCCGCGGATCCGGCCCGGGCTGCGCGTCTCGTTCCCGGTCGCCTGGGACGACCTCGGCGCCGTCACCCCCGAGGACTTCACCATCCGCACCGCGCTCAAGCTGCTCGGCGACCGGGACCCGTGGGCCGAGGCGATGCCGGATCCGCAGGTCCTCGACCCCGGCCTGATCGAGGAGGGGCACACCATCCCGGTCGCCCGGGTGCAGGCGATGCACGAGGGCAAGCGGCGGGCGCGGGCCCGGCGTGAGTCAGACAAGATCGCGCCAGAAGGCGATGGTGGGCCGGGTCGCTGATCCGGCCGGCGACCCGAGGGAGAACTCCCGGTGGAGCCAGTCGAGGAGGTCGTTGCCGTAGTGGGCCACGTCGGTCTGGTAGATCGACAGCACCGGCTGGCCGGGGACGGCGGCCGGCAGGTAGCGGTGCGAGTAGACCGGGATCATCCGCGGGACGGTCATCAGGTATCCCCGCGCGGTGATGACGGCGGCGCCGGTTTCCGCGGGGCGGGGCCCCCAGCCGCCGTACCAGAATGCATTTTCCGCCACGTCGAAGAGCACCCCCTCGATCGGCATCGCGAGACGCTCGCGCAGCGTGCCGCGGTCGGGATGGCGCCAGTCGACCCAGCCGCGGCCGGTCGGCAGGCCGGCCGCCAGGAAGGCGCGGTGGTCGGCGGCGAAGGTGAAGCCGAACTCGCGCTCGATGGCGGTGAGCTCGGCGTCGGTGAGGCCGGCAGCGATGGGGAATCGGCCGGAGGCGGCGAGGGTTTCCGCGGCGGTCACCCGCACACCTTATCGACGCCGGCCTACATCGGATGGAGTAGCCGCCTACTCGGGAGGCGTCCATGCGGGTGACCGCCGCGGGACGACGCGGGCGCGCCCCGGCCGGAAATAGCGTGCCGGGCATGACGCGAATAGCTGTTCTGCTCACCCTCGTCGGGGTGCCGGCCGGGCTCGCCATCACCGGCGGCAACCTCCAGACCGTGATGACCGTGACGCTGGGTCTCTGGCTGGCGATCCTCGCCCTCTTCGTCCGCCGCTGGCCACTGACGGTGCTGGTCGTCTCCATCCTCACCGTGATCGCCCTGCGCCCGGCGTACCTGATCGGCTCGGGCTGGGTGTGGCCGGCCAGCGCCGCGGCCGCCGCGCTCGTGCTGGCCGGGCGGCTGCGGGCGGCGGTGATCACGGTCGGGCTCGGGCTGCTCTTCGGGCTCGGCTGGGACGGCTTCGTCGACGCCGACCACGGCGGCGGATGGGCGCTCGCGCACGTCGGCGGCGAGACGTTGTGGATGGCCGCGGTGCTGGCGGCGGCGACGGCGTACCGGAACACGCTGCGCTGGCGCGGCGAGGTGGCCCAGCGGCTGGCGCAGGACGAGCACCAGCGCGAGCTCGACGCCCGGCGGCGGCGTGCCGAGGAACGGGTCGAGATCGCCCGGGATCTGCACGATGTCGTCTCGCACACGCTCGCGGTGGTGGGCGTGCACCTGAACGTGGCGCTCGACGCGTTCGACGAGGATCCGGACGAGGCGCGCGAGTCGCTGCGGCTCGCGCAGGAGGTGCGTGGCCGGGCGATGACCGACCTGAAATCGCTGGTCGGGGTGCTGCGGGACGGCTCGGTGGAAAACCTGGACGGCCTCGACCGGCTCGCCGATCAGGTGCGGGCGGCGGGGCTGCAGGTGACGCTCAACGAGTTCGGCGACCGGGCCGACGTGCCCGCGCCGGTCGCGACGGCGGTGTATCGAGTAGTGCAGGAATCACTGACCAACACGGTGCGGCACGCCGGCGCCACGAAGGTGGCGATCACGGTGCGTTATGCTCCGGCCAGCGTCGTGGTGGACGTGCGGGATGACGGCTCGGGCGCCGCCGACATGGCCGACGGGCACGGCATCTCCGGCATGCGGGAGCGGGTGGCCGCGCTGGGCGGTGCGCTCACGGCCGGTCCGGGCAAGACCGGTTTCGCCGTACGGGCAACCATCCCGATCACCGCTTGAAGGGCGCCCGATGACCATCTCGGTTCTCCTCGCCGACGACCAGCACCTGGTCCGCGCCGGTTTCCGCAGCCTGCTGCGGCGCGACCGGAACATCGCGGTGGTCGGTGAGGCGTCCACCGGCGACGAGGCGGTCCGTGCCGCCCGCGACCTGCGCCCCGACGTGATCCTGATGGACATCCGCATGCCCGGCATGGACGGCATCGCGGCGACCCGGGAGATCCTGGCGTCGCTGCCCGCGACCAGGGTCATCATCCTGACGACGTTCGAGACCGACGAGTACGTGTTCGCCGCCCTCGCGGCCGGCGCGAGCGGCTTCCTGACGAAGGAGGTCGGCCCGGACGGACTGCGCGAGGCGGTGCGGGTGGTCGCTCGCGGTGACGCGCTGTTGTCGCCGAGTGTGACCCGCCGGGTGGTGGGCGAGTTCGCGAACCGGCCGGTGGCGGCGGTCGCCTCCGGCGGGGACCGGCTGGGCGTGCTGACCGAGCGCGAGCGGGAGGTGGTGCGGCTGGTGGCCCGCGGTCTGTCCAATGAGGAGATCGCGCGGGAGCTGGTCATCAGCCCGCTGACCGCGAAGACGCACATCACCCGGGCGATCGCCAAGCTCGGGGTGCGCGATCGCGTCCAGCTGGTGATCATCGCGTTCGAGGACGGCCTGGTCAGTTCCTGACTCCCGGCGCGCCGGCGACGCTCGCGACGCCGCCGACCAGGATGCCGCCGGGCCGGCTCCGGGCGATGACGGTGGCCGGGCTCCCGAGGGAGTCGCCCATGTCGATCCGGACGTCCAGGCCGAGGTGGGCGGCCAGGCAGGCGGTGCCGTTGGCGTTGGCGATGTCCTCCGGCACCCCGATAGCCGGCGCGAACATCCGGGCGGCGGCCCGGCCCTCGGCGTCCGGCGAGGAGTACACGTAGCAGCCCAGCAGCCCGAACCGCTCGGTCGTCGCCCGCAGCCGCTCCCGATCGGGTGTCAGCCCGGCCAGGGTCGCCCGGTCGGCCACCGGCAGCAGAAGCCGGGGCCGTCCCAGTGTGGCGACACACGCCGCTCCGGCCTCGGTGGCCACTCCGATCGCCGCCAACGTTTCCGAGAGCTCGGCCGGGGACGGGTCGCGCACCCGGATCGGGCCGGGGTCGAAGGCCGCGTCGAAGAGACCGTCCGCGCCGCCCGCGGCCCGGCCCCAGAAGGTGCGGCCACCCACCCGCAGCAGGTGCTCGGCCCGGCCGGAGCGGTGGGCGAGCAGCGCCAGCGCGGCGACCGTTCCGTGTCCGCAGGCCGGCAGCTCGCCCTCGGACGTGAAGAACCGGAGCGCGCCGTCGCCCGCGACGAAGACGGCATGCGATGTCCCCGCCCGCGCCGGCACCAGGCGGCGCTCCTCGTCGGGCATCGGCGACTCGTCGAGCACCGCGGTGGGGCTGCCGCCGGCCCCGTTCCGCAGGCACGCATGGACAACGGTGAGCACAAGAGAATCGTAAGGTGGCCGGGTGCGACGGATTCTGGTCTACGGGGTCACCGGTTCCGGCAAATCGACGCTGGCGCGCCGCCTCGGCGCGCGGCTCGGCCTTCCCTGTCACGCGATCGACGACCTGACCTGGGACCCGGGGTGGGTCCAGGTGAGTGCGGAGGTGCAACGAGATCGCGTACGCGAAATCTGCGCCACCGACAATTGGGTGATCGATGCGGCGTACGGGATGTGGGTCGACATCCCGCTGGACCGCGCCGACCTGATCGTCGGCCTGGATCTGCCGCGCTGGCTCTCTTTTTCCCGTCTTTTGCGCCGCACCGTGCGCAACGTCGTCCGGCATGAGCCGACGTGCAACGGCAACTACGAGACCTGGCGCACCGCCTTCCTGCCGCGCAGGTCGATCCTGGTCTGGCATTTCCGCTCGTTCAAGCGCAAGCGGCGCCGCATGCGCCAGTGGCACGCCCACCCGGACTTCCCGGAAACGGTGCTCATCCGCTCCCCGCGCGAGTTGGAGCGCTGGCTGCGCACCCTCCCCGAGCGAACGCCGGACGCCGGGCCGACCTGACCGCCCCGGCCGGCACGCCCCGCCCGGCTCGCCCCGCCCGGCACGCCACACCCGGCACGACAACGCCCGGCCGCTGTCACCGAGTGGCAGGGGCCGGGCGTGTGTGGTGGGCGCGGTGCGTCAGACGCTGAAGCCGCGGTGCCGCCGGACCAGCTTGCGCAGCATGAAGACGGTCTGCGCGATGGTGGCGATGTACAGTACCGGCCAGCCCAGCGACAGGATCGCCGACTGGACGCCCACGCTCTGCTGGCTCCAGGCGTAGATCGCCCCGCCCATCACCGCGAGCAGCACCACCAGCGGCATCACGTAGGCCGACCCCTTGCCCTTCTCCGCGTTCGCCTGCGCCGCCCAGTTGTCCTTGTCGGTCTTGGCGAGGAACTGCGCCCAGGCGGAGACGAAGTGACCCATCCGGATCCACATGTACAACTCGGCCGGGAGGATCAGCACGGCGTACAGGAGGTCGGATGCGCTCTTGTCCTTCATCGCCATCGCGAGGCGGAAGTTCAGCAACATCGCCACGACCGGCGGGATCAGCCAGATCGGGTTGAACACGAACGCGTGGATCGACAGGGCCGCCACCAGCAGCAGCAGGAAGCCCAGCCGGGAACCGATGTTGAACAGCATCGAGATGTTCTCGTACCAGCGCAGCCGCAGGTTCGGGTGCATCGGCTGACCCTGGTTGTCGCCCCGGGTACCGGGCCAGAACAGGTCGATCGCGCCGAAGTTCCACTTGACCTGCTGACCGTGCAGCGCCCGCAGGTTCGTCATCGGGCCGACGTACGCCCGGGCCGTCGCACTGATCTTCGTGCTGTACCCGGCGTCCTTGATCTGCAGGGACAGCTTGCTGTCCTCCACCTCGCTGTCGCGCACCCAGGGCGCCTGCTGGTGATGCCGGATCATCACCGTCTCCAGCGCGCGCATGTTGAACAGGCTGCACTGCCCGCCGAGCACCGCCATGTTCCGGCCGCGCAGCAGGTTGTCCATGTTGAACGCGGCGAACTGGGCCCGCTGCCCGGAGATCAGGAAGCGCGCCATCGCGCCCTTGAACCGGTTCTTGTCGATGCTGTAGATCGCGCTCAGCCCGCCGATCCGCGGGTCGTCGGTCATCTCCAGCTCGAGCCGCTCCACCGTGTCCCGGGCGAGCGTGGTGTCGCCGTCGACGCCGAGGATGAAGTCGAAGCCGCGGGAGAGGAAGTAGCCGTAGTTGAGCGCCCCCACCTTCTTGTCCGGGTTGGCGCCCATGTCGTGCACCCGGACCGTGGTGACGAACTCCTCGCCCTTCACGGTCCGGCTGTGCCGGCCCTCGAAGCCGCGGGCGATCTCGGGGGTGTCGTCGTCGGTGTTGTTGATGATGACGTGGATGACGTCCGGCAGCCGCGTCTGGCCGAGCAGGCTCTTGAGCACGTCGGCGATCGTGTCCTGCTCGTTGTAGCAGGGGATGATGCAGCTGATCGTGGCGTGCCGGGGGCCGCCGGCCGCGACCGCGGTGGCGATCTCACCGGACACCGCCTCGACGCTCTCCAGCTCCGAGAGCTGCGGCGGCGCGGGCGGCAGGGCCAGCGGCCCGGCCTTGGCGCTGCGCGGCAGCAGGATCTGACGGTCGGTGGCGCGGCGCAGGCCGGGGCTGAGCTCGGTCATTCGGGGGCACCGTTCGTGAGCAGCGGCAGGATGAGGGTGTCGAGAGCCGTGGAGCGGTAGTAACTGTTCGACTTCGGCGTGGTCTCCACGAGGAGGTCGAGCCGTACCGACAGCGTGAGCCTGGTGGCGCCCGCCGTCGCCGGCGGCAGGGCCACCACGGTGTTGTAGGGGTACGGGGGCGTGACGTCGAACCGGCCGTTGTCGGTGGCCGCCACGACCCGTTTCGTGCCGTCGTCCTGCGTCACCTGGAAGGTGCTGACGGCGACCCGGTGGGTGCTGTCGGCGTCCTCGATGTGGGCGGCGACGTTGAGGGTCTTGTCCGACTCGGCGGCGTACAGCTTCGCGTTGTCGGACGTCCAGTAGGTGAGCTGGACCGTGAAGTTGCCCTGCTTGAGGCGGTGGACGACGCTGCCGGTATCCAGCGGGCCGCTGGGCCGGGCGGGCTGCTTCGCCACCACGGCATCGCCGGTCGCGGCGGCCGACGGCGACACCGAGGGCGAGGCCGACGGCGTGGCCTTGGGCACGCCGGCGCCGGCCAGCGGTTTGCTGCTGCTGGTCAGCTCCTTGAGGCTGCTGCAGCCGGTCAGGCTGCCGCAGAGCGCCGCGGCGGCGACGCCCACGGCCAGGCTTCGGGGGATTATGCGGGGGAGACTTCGGGGGCGTCTTCGGGGGAGAGGATTCATTCGAGTCCTGCGGTTCGCTGCGGTCAGTGATCGGAGACCACGTCGGCGGCGCGAGCCGGCAGTTGAGAACTCCGCCCGGAGCGACTACGTCACAGCCGGCCCGGATCAGAGATGTGCCGGGTCAGAGGCGGAACATCGCGGCGGCCGGCAGGACCATCAACAAGGTCAGCACGATGTATCCGCCGCCGAGGCCGAAGCGGTGGTTCTTGGTCGCGATGACCGCCGCGACGAACGGGCCGAGCAGCGTCAGGAGCGCGGCCGTATCGAACAACCCCGAGATCAACAGCAGCGGGACGGAGACCAGCCAGGCCAGCGTCACCGCGATCAACTTCAGATACAGATGGGTACGGCGGGGCGCCTCGAGCGGGTCTTTCTGCAGGGCGAAGGCCATCCGCGCGGCGAAGCCGTCGGCCGGCCGGTCCTCGGCGGTGGTCATGGATTTACCCTATTGGTCCGGCGGCCGGCGCGCCTCATCCGGAGCGGACAATTCACCCCACCCGGCACGCCCGTTACCGACGTGCCGGGCGACTGTGATCAGCTCTTGACCGAACCTGCCATCAGGCCGCCGATGAACCAGCGACCGAGCAGCACGTACACCACCAGGGTGGGCAGCGACGTGATCAGCGCGCCCGCCATCGACGCGGCGTAGTCCGGCGACTGGGCGCCGGCCAGCGCGTTCAGGGCGATGGTGATCGGCCCGTTCCGGGTGTTGGACAGGAAGATCGCGAACAGGTAGTCGTTCCACGCCGACGTGAACTGCCAGATGATCGTCACGACGAAGCCGGGCATGGAGATCGGCAGGATGATCCGGCTGAACGTCCGCAGCAGCCCCGCGCCGTCGACCCGGGCCGCCTCGATCAGCTCCTCCGGCACCGTCGTGGCGTAGTAGTTCCGGAAGATCAGCGTGCAGATCGGGATGCCGTAGATGCAGTGCACGAACACCAGCGTCGGGATGCCCGGCGGGATGCCGAGCGTGGTGACGATGTCCCGCAGCGGGATCATGACCGCCTGGTACGGGATGAACATGCCGAACAGGATCAGCGTGAACACCACGTCGGCGCCGGGGAAGCGCCACCGGGAGAGCACGAAGCCGTTGGCCGCCCCGATCAGCGACGAGATCAGCGCGACCGGGATGGCCAGCTGGAACGTACGGAAGAAGGAATCCCGCAGCGAGGTCCACGCCTTCGCCCAGGACGCGGTGGTCCAGTGCTCCGGCAGGTTCCACTGGCTGGTGACGCCGATGTCGCCGCCGGACTTGAAGCTGGTCACGATCAGGACGTAGAGCGGCATCAGGACGATCAGCAGGAACAGGATCGCCAGGGCGTACTTGACGATCGACGCCGGGCCGAACGGGCGCCGGGCCTTGCGCCGGGGCGCGAGCGTCTCGACCGCGGGCGGCGGCACGGTAACCGTGGTCATGAGCTCTTCTCCGCCCGGTTCGTGTAGATCAGGTAGGGGACGATGACGACGGCGACCAGCAGGAGCAGCACGATCGAGATCGCCGCGGCCTTGGCGTAGTCACTGGTCAGCAGCGTCTGCCAGACGTAGACGGCGGGCACCTCGGTGAGCCACTGCGGCCCCGAGACGCTCATGATCAGGTCGAACATCTTCATCGACATGTGGCCGAGGATGATCAGCGCGGAGAGCGCGACCGGGGTCAGCTGGGGGAAGATCACGTTCCGGTACAGGCGGTAGGTGCTCGCGCCGTCCATGGCCGCGGCCTCGCGCAGCTCCTGCGGTATGCCGCGGAACCCGGCGAGGAACAGCGCCATCACGTACCCGGAAAGCTGCCAGATGGCCGGCATGGCCATCGCGGCCATGCCCCAGTCCGGGTTGGTCCACCACTTGTTCTGCAGGAAGTCCAGACCGACCGCGCCGAAGAGGGCGTTGATGCCGCCGGCGTTGTCGCCGGTGTTCGGGTTCATCAGCCAGCGCCACACGACGCCGGAGGCGACGAAGCTGACCGCCATCGGGAACAGGTAGATGGTGCGGAAGAAGCCCTCGGCGCGGACGCCGCGCTCCAGGATCAGCGCCCAGATCAGGCCGAAGACCATCGCGCCGACCAGGAAGACCACCGTGAAGACCAGCAGGTTCTTCAGCGAGTGGGTGAACCGGTCCTGGATGTCGTTGGTGAACAGGTTCCGGTAGTTCTCGAGCCCGACGAAGCCCTTCGACCCCAGCGCGTCGTGCTGGTCGGAGACGGACACTTTCGTCGTCCAGGCGATCAGCCCGTAGACGAAGACGGCGAGCAGGACGAGCGAGGGGGAGAGCAGCAGCAAGCCCGGTCCCCAGTGCCTCAGGCGGCGCATCAGGGCTCCTCGTGGAATGCGCCCCGGGCGGGACGGCCGTCCGCCGTCCCGCCCGGAACCCGGATCGGGAGATTTACTTCGTGACGAACTGCGACGCGGCGGTGGCCAGGGCCTTCTGCAGGCCGGCGACGTCCTGGTTGGTGCTGAACGCGCCGAGCGCCGAGTTGGCGGCGCCCTGGAAGCCCTGCGAGCAGGCCGAGCCGTGGGCGCAGGACGGCACCTGGGTGGCGGACTTCCAGTCGGCCATGGCGGCCTGCTGGTACTTCGGGTAGTCCGCCGGGTTCGCGTCGGTGCGGGCCGGGATCGAGCCCTTCTTGGTGTTGAACGCCTTCTGGCCGTCGGCCGAGCCGACCGTCTTCAGCCAGCACTTGGTGCCCTCGACGTTCTTGGCGCCCTTCGGCAGCACGAACGAGTCGGCGAGCCACTGGAAGGTGGTGCCGTTGCCCGGGAAGGTGAACCAGCCGTAGTCGGCGAACTTCTTGGCGTCGAGGTCGGCGGCCTCCCAGTCACCCATCAGCTGGTAGCCGGCCTTGCCGTCCATGACCAGCTTCTCCGCGTCGGTCCAGTCGAGGGCGTCGCGGTCGGTGTTGGTGTAGGTCAGCAGCGTCTTGAAGTCGTTGATGCCCTTCGTGACGTCCGCGCCGTTCCAGTCGGTGGTGCCGTTCCACAGGCCGGTGAACTTCTCGGCGCCCATGTCGGTGATCAGCACCGACTCGAGCAGCATGAGCTGCGTCCAGTCCTTGCCGACGGCCAGCGGCGCCTTGATGCCCTTGGCCTTGACCTTGTCGAGGTCGGCGATGAAGCCCGCCAGGTCCTTCGGGTCGGCGGTGATGCCGGCGTCAGCCAGGACCTTCTTGTTGGTCCACACCACGTTGGCCCGGTGGATGTTCGCCGGCACCGAGTAGATCTTGCCGTCGACGGTGAGGTTCTGGATCAGGCCCTGCGGGAACGCCGACTTCAGGCCCCACGTGTCGTAGTCGGCGCTGAGGTCCTCGACCTGTCCGGCCTTGATGTAGTCCTGCAGCTCGGCGCCGGCGTGGGCCTGGAACGTGTCCGGCGGGTCCTGCTGCTGCAGGCGGGAGGCGAGCACCTGCTTGGCGTTCGCGCCGGCGCCACCCGCGACGGCGCCGTTCACGAACTCCTGGCCGGCGCAGTCCTTGCCGAACTGGCCGACGAGGCCGTCGAGACCGGCTTTCTCGCCGCCGTCGGCCCACCATGTGAAGACTTCGACCTTCTTGGAGCCGGAGCCCCCGTCGCCGCCGTCGTCGCTCGACCCGCAGGCCGCGGCGGTCAG
Source organism: Paractinoplanes rhizophilus (assembly GCF_042664765.1). Classification (NCBI taxonomy): domain Bacteria; kingdom Bacillati; phylum Actinomycetota; class Actinomycetes; order Micromonosporales; family Micromonosporaceae; genus Paractinoplanes; species Paractinoplanes rhizophilus. The sequence continues at coordinate 124,343 of NZ_JBHTBJ010000009.1, forward strand.
CAGCGCGGCGACACCGACGACGGCGACTGCGGCCCGTCGAGTGAAGCGCATGGCTATCTCCCATCAAAGATTGACATCGTTGTCAAGTACGTTCGGGAGTACCGTGCCGCCTCAACCGCACACGTGTCAACGACTGTTTCCGTGTCGTTACGTGCGCACCTTTGTGGTTATTGACGTTAACGTTCACCTGACCGCACAGCGACGATCACCCGACCGGCGGGCGACGTTCACCCGACCCCCGGGCAATGAGCGACGTCGATATGACGATGGTGCGCGCCGGGCCAGTATGGCCGCTTATGCGCGCGTACGCGAGCCGTGCCGCCTCCCGTCCGATCGCGGTCATGTCGTGCGCGACCACCGTCGTGCCGAGCACGTCGGCGAGCTCGAAGTCGTCGAAACCGACCAGCGCCGGCGGAGTCCGCTGCTCACGCAGGGCGCGCAGCGCTCCGGTGGTGAGCCGGTTGTTGGTCGTGAAGATCGCCGTGGGGGCCGGGTCGAGCGCGAGGAGCTCGCGGACGGTGCGCTCGGCATGTCGCACATCGTGCACATCCGTACGCAGATAGGGCTCCCACTCGGCGTTGCCGGCCGCCCGCATCGCGCCCACGAACCCGTCGATCCGCCCCCGCTGGGGCGCCATCCGGGCCAGGTCGGCGACCAGCGCGATCCGCCGGTGACCGTGCGCCAGCAGGTGCTCGCCGGCCGAGCGCGCCCCGCCCGCGTTGTCGATCAGCACCGCGTCGGCGGCCAGCCCGTCCGGCGGCCGGTCGAGGAAGACGAACGGCACGCCACGGTTGCCCTCGATCGCCAGGTACTCGTGGTCGTCGGCGCTCGGGATCACCAGCAGCGCGCGGACCCGCCGTTCCAGGAACGCGTCGACCAGGCTGCGCTCGAGCTCGGCGTCCTCGTCGTTGTTCGCCGTGATCAGCAGCAGGCCGTGCTGGCGCAGCTCGCGCTCGATGCCGCTGGCCACCGCCGAGTAGAACGGGTTGGCGAGATCGCCGCTGACCAGGCCGACCAGCGCGCTCGTGGCGCCCCGGCGCAGCTCCCGGGCGATCCCGTTCAGCCGGTATCCGAGCTCGTCGGCGGCGTCGCGCACCCGGCGACCGGTCGAGGGCGCGACGTTGGGCTCACGGTTGAGCGCGCGGGACGCCGTCTTGAGGCTGACCCCCGCGAGCGCGGCCACCTCGGTCAGCGTCGGCCGGCGGACGTTGGCATCGTCGGAGGGCATGTGTCTCCGAAGGCTCGGCGGCGGGACGGTTCAGATTATGACATCGATGTCGGGTAACCAATCCGGCAAGTCGCGCGGCGACTCCGCACCGCGACCTGCCCCCATCCTCCCGCCTCACCCGCCGCGGCGACAGTGGTTCGCCGCGACTGCTCGCCCGACCCGCCGCCGACCGGCATTCGGAGGCGCTCCTCTCGCCGGCCTGGTGGGGCCTCGCCGAGGTGGCGTTGCAACGTGGCGACCTCGACCTGGCGACAGCGCGCTGCGAGGAGGGATACGAGGCCTCCGCGCGGGTCCGGGACGCGGCCTACCTCTTTCCGTACGTGCTCACCGGCGTGCGCGCCCACCTGGCCCGCTCCGGCAGCACGGCCGCCCGCGAATGGCTCGAGCGCAGCGGCGAGCTGATCGGCGAGCGCGGCATCCCCGGCACGCTCGGCTGCCTCGAGCACGCCCGGGGCCTGGTGCACCTGCACGAGGGCCAGACCGGCAAGGCGCGCGACGAGCTGGCCCGGGCGGCCGCGTTCTGGCAGGGCCGGCGACGCTTCTGGGAAGGCGCCGCCGCGCTGCTCGACTGATCCTCATTCGATCGGGGTACGTCAAACGGGCCATAGCTGTTTGTCGATCAACTTGGCCACAATCGAACCCATGACCGCTCCAGGCAACTCGGCTCTGGTCTTCACCCTGCTCGCCGTCTTCCTGGCCTGCTCGGGCTACGCCGCCGGCCGCCTCCACCAGCGCTACCAGATGGAGCGCGACCGGCAGGAGGCCTACCGCGACGGCTACGACATGGCCACCCGCAGCATCTTCAGCCTGGCCGCCCGCCTGGTAGCCCCGCGCCGCGCTCCTCGCTCCACGCCCCGCCCGATCGTCGACGGCGCCCTCGTGCCGTCCGCACTCTCCGCGACGCCCCCGCCCGACGCCGCCCTGCCTGACACGCCCTTGTCTGACCCTGCCCGGTCTCACGCGCCCCTGGCTGACCCTGCCCTGGCTGATCCAGCCCTGGCTGACCCTGCCCTGTCCAATGCGGCGCCGTTCGACTCCGCTCTTTCCGAGCTGGCCTCCTCCGGCCAGTCGGCGTCCGATTCGATCTGGCCGGCCCCTGGCTCCGGCTCCGTCGCGCCCGGCCACGCCGGCTTGCTCCGCCGATCCGGTGTTCCCGGAGCTCTGCCCATGCCGTCGCCTCGCCGGGCGCCGACCCTCCCGGAGCGCCACGCCGCCTCACTGGGTTTCCCCGTCCCGCCGCGCCCGCCGGCCGTCGGCCCGCCCACCGCCAAGCCGCCAGCGGCTGGGCCGTCTGCCGCTGGGCCGTCTGCGGCCGGGCCGTTTGGGCCGTTCACCGCTGGGCCGGCGCCCGACGTTCCCGATGTCCCGCCTTCCTCGCCGGGCCGCCACACGGTTCCGGAGGAGCTGGTCCAGGCCGAGACCTACCGCCTGCCGCCCGACCGGGTGTTCCGGGCCAAGGTCCCCGACCCCGCCGACCGCCCCGCCCTGCCGGAGGAACCCACCACCCGACTCGGCGTCCCCAAGCCCCGCAACTCCTGATCGCCGGAAAATGTCATACCCGGGGCGTAAATTCCCGGCATGGTCACCGTCGACGACGTACGCAAGGTCTGCCGCGACCTCCCGCGCAGCGAGGAGCATCTGATCCGCGATCGCGTCAAGTTCCGGGTGGGCAAGATTGTCTATGTCGCCTTCTCCCGGGACGAGACGGTCATGGGCTTCGGCTTCCCCAAGGAGGAGCGCCTGGCCCTGGTCACCGCCGACCCCGGCACCTTCCACCTCCCGCGCCCGTCCGACCTCCGGTTCAACTGGGTGCAGGCCTGGATGTCCGAGCTCGACGAGGACCAGATGACCGAGCTCGTCCTCGATGCCTGGCGCATGGTCGTCCCCAAAAAGGTCTGGTCCGCCTACCTCCCGCGCCTGGCATAGCGCGCCCCGCCTGGCGTAGCCCGCCCCCATCTTTTATGAGCGCCCGGTGTCGACCTCCACCGGGATGTCGGGCACGTGCGGAGATCCGGCGAGCGGCGTCGTGTCGGCGTACAGGATCTCGTAGGACCGCTCGACGAACCGCCAGCCTTCGTCGGTCCGCTGGTAGCGGTCGTGATAGATCGCGTAGTTCTGGTGGGAGCTGCCGTCCTTGAACCGCCCCAGTTCGGCGACGTAGGCCCGCCCGATCGCGGTGTCGCCGTCCACAATGATCGTGCCCGGGTGAGTGTTCTGGATGAAGAACTCCCACTGGGCCTGCATCCGCGCGAGCCCCACCCGGATCTCCTCGCGCGACACGAGCTCGATGTTGGCTTGCGGGATGCGCCAGACGGCGTCCGGCACAAAGAGCGCGGCCAGCCGGTCGTAGTCGCGCATCGCACCGGCGTCGGTGAACTCGCCTCGCAAGGCATCGATCTCGAACCGGTCCAGAACGTTCTGCAGGTCAGTCACGTGCCCAACTCCTAACGGATCATGTCCAAACAAATCGGAAAATGAACAATCGGCTGTCAGACCAGAAGCCCCCAAGCCACAAAGGCCGACAGGCCGAGGAAGACCAGGTTCACCGCCACCGGCTGCATCTCACCGCGCCGCAGATGCGTGACGACCGCGCCGGCCATCAGCAGCACCAGCCCGGTCGCGGCCAGCGGCGCCAGCACGGACGCGATCCCGAGCGCCGCCGGCACCACCAGGCCCACGGCCGCCAGGATCTCCAGCACGCCGATCGCTTTCACGAACCGGGAGCTGAACTGCCCGGCCCACGCCATCCCGGCCGCGACCAGCCGCTCCCGGGACCACACCAGCTTCAGTACGCCGCTGGCCAGGAATGCCGCGGCCAGCACCGCGGCGACTATCCAGAGGATGATGTCCATGCCGACCTGACGAGGCAGCCGCGCCAAATGTCAGGCAACCCCAAAGATCGGGGCCCGCATCACAAATCGAGGCGCTGTCTCGTCGAGATGGTATGGATCGAGGCATGAGCGAACGCCGACAGCTGATCAACGTGGCCTACCGGCTGCTCGGGTCGCTGGCCGACGCCGAGGACGTGGTCCAGGAGACCTACGCGCGCTGGTACGCCCTCACGCCGGCGCAACGCGACGAGATCGAGTCGCCGCCCGCGTGGATGACCCGGGTCGCGAGCCGCATCTGCCTCGACCTGCTCGGATCGGCGAGGGTAAGGCGGGAACGCTACGTCGGCGAGTGGCTCCCCGAGCCCGTGCCCGACGAGTGGAACCCGGCCGACCCCGCCGATCCGGCCGACCGGATCACCCTGGACGAGTCGGTCAGCATGGCGTTCATGGTCGTGCTCGAGTCGATGACCTCCGCCGAGCGGGTCGCTTTCATCCTCCACGACGTCTTCCGGTACTCGTTCGCGGAGGTCGCCGAGGTCGTCGGGCGGACACCGGCGGCCTGCCGCCAGCTGGCCTCGTCGGCCCGCCGGCGGGTCCGCACCGCACCCACGCCCGCCGCGACGCCGCCCACCCGGGCCGACGCGATCGTCCGCGGCTTCAAGCAGGCTTGGCAGGCGGGCGACATCAACGCGCTCGTCGCCCTGCTCGACCCCGATGCCCGCGCGGTCGCCGACGGTGGCGGCCTGGCCGAGGCCACGCCGCACCCGATCATCGGTGCCGAGGAGATCGCCCGCGGGATGATGGCGATCCTGGCCAGGACCGGGGACATGACGATGGTGGTCCGCACCGTCAACGGACGCCCCGGTCTCGTCCTGGAGCAGGACGGCGTCATCAACACGGTCATGGCCTTCGAAATCGACGGCGACCGCATCACCCACCTCTGGGCGATCCGCAATCCCGAGAAGCTGCGTCCCTGGAAAGGCTGACCTCTCGCGAGTCCCCGCACCCGCGTCGGCGCGCGCGTTAGTCGGCGCCCGCGGTGGCGTCGGCGAGGGTGGGTGGGCCGGCCGCTATGCGGGCTCGGATCTCGGCCATGCGGTCGGGGGAGTGGTGGGGCAGCTCCCAGCGGGTCTCCATCCACCAGGTGCAGCCCGCCTCGGACCACGGCCTCACCAGCTCCGCGCCGCGGGCGGGATCGTCGGTCGGTGTCTCGCCCTCGGCGAGGATGTCCATGGTGGACGGCGCGCCCTGCTCGGACAGCCAGGTGCGCATCTCCTTGACCGCCGCGGTGCTGGGCTCGTGGCCGGGGATCACGCCGTCGCAGCGGAGGGCTCGGCGCATCGATTTCAGGCGGGGCCAGACGGCCACCACCCAGATCGGGATGCGCTCCTGCACCGGGCGGGCCACGTCGCCCAGGTCGTCGCGGTTGGTCTCGTATTGGTAGTGGACGCCCGCATAGGAGCGGGCGCCGTTCCAGAGGGCGCGGATCAGGTCGATGCCCTCATCCATCATCTCGGCGCGCAGGCGCAGGTCGGTGGGCTCGCCGGTGACGGGCAGATCGGTGGTGACGGCGCCGACGCCGATGGCCAGGACGGCGCGGCCGCCGGAAAGCTGGTCGAGCGTGGCCACCTGACTCGCCACCTTCCATGGGCGGCGCCACGGCAGCGGGGTCAGCATCGTGCCGAGGCGGACGCGGGTGGTGCGGGCGGCCATCGCGGCCAGCAGCGACCAGGCGTCGACACCATAGGCCGCCTCCCACACGAAGACGCCGTCCCAGCCGGCCTGCTCGGCGAGGACGGCCAGGTCGAGCTGCTCGCGGGCGGTGCCGCCGGGGAGGATGACGCCGAACCGTAGGGTCATGCGTCCTTGCTATCAGCTACCTCCGACAATTTCCGGCCGAGCAGCAGCAGGATCTCGGAAAGCGGATCGGTGTCTGCGGGAACGGGCAAAGCGGGCGCGAACGGGGCGCCGGGCTCGAGCCGGGCGGGGCCGTCGGGCACGGAGCGGGCGAGCGGCAGGGCGGCGGCCACAACCGCGGGATCCGGCGAGTAGGGCCGGCCGAGGGAGGTGGCCACGTCCCATCCGTGCACCACGTAGTCGACCAGGTGGAAGCCGATCGCGAGCCGGCCGGGGAAGGAAGCGCCGAACTCGGGCAGCTCGAAGATCCGGTCGAGCACCCCGGGGGCGGCGAAGGCGGCGAGGACAAGGTCGGCGGACGCCGCGTAGTCCCGTACCGAAAATGGCGCCCACGACCAGGCGGCCAGGTCGCCACCGTGACCCGACGCCGCCGCGGCAAAGCCGCGATGTTGGGCCGTCATGTGGGTGAGCAGCGCACCCAGGTGCCACTCCGCGCACGGCGTCGGCCGCGACAGATCGGCGTCGGTGACGCCGGAGACGAGGTGGACGGTCGATCGGACGGCCAGGGCATCAAGAGCGATCAAATCAGTAGGCATATGCTTATCATCTACGTGTGCCTATGATTTGGCAACCGGAGGAGGATGCCGGATGTGGCGGAGACCGAGCGGGCCGATCTGGGAGCGATGGTGATGCGGCTGGGACGCCGCTTGCTCGCCATGGAGCAGCCGATCCTCGAGCATCACGGCGTGAGCATGTGGGGCTACGTCGTGCTGACCGCGCTGCGCGACGGTCCGGCTCGCGCCCAGGCCACCCTCGCGGCGGCGATCGGCGCCGACAAGACGCGGCTCATCCCGATCCTCGACGACCTGCAGCGCCGCGGCCTGATCGAGCGCGACCCCGACCCGGCCGACCGGCGGGTGCGGCTCCTTCAGCTCACGCCGGAGGGGCGCACGCTGCAAAAAGCGGTGCAGAAGGACATCCGCGCGGCCGAGGAGGCGATTCTGGCGGGGACGGAGGATCGCGAGGCGTTCGTCCGGGCGCTGGAAGCGCTTTCCCGGGCCGTTTCCTGAGGCGGGTTCCCGGGCCGCTTTCTAGAGCCTCGTTGCCAGGGCCTCGGAAAGGCCGCGGGCGGCCAGCCGGTCGGCCCGCTCGTTCTCGGGATGGCCGGCGTGCCCCTTCACCCAGTGCCACTGCACGTCGTGCCGGCGCACCGCCTCGTCCAGGCGCTGCCAGAGGTCGACGTTCTTGACCGGCTGCTTGGCCGCGGTCAGCCAGCCGTTGGCCTTCCACTTCGGCAGCCACTTCGTGATCCCGTCCCGCACGTAGATGCTGTCGGTGTACAACTTGACCGTGAGCGGCGCGCGGGTCAGCGCCTCGAGCGCGCTGATCGGCGCCATCAGCTCCATGCGGTTGTTGGTGGTGGGCTCGGCCGTGCCGCCGCACATGTCCTTCTCCCGGCCGCCGTAGCGCAACACCGCGCCCCAGCCGCCCGGCCCCGGATTGGGCACGCACGCCCCATCGGTGTAGATCTCCACCACGGTCATGCGAGCACCCTACCGACGAGCGAGAGTGAGGTCGGCCATCGGCGGGCCGCCCTCAGCGGAGTGTCAGCGACCGGGACGTAAGGTGGCCGGGGCGGAAGGGGTCTGCGGGTGAGTGACGGCGCGGTCGAGGTTTCGGATGTCGTCGTGCGCTACGGTGCCAAGACCGCCGTCGACGCCAAGATCGCGGTGGACCGGGTCTCGCTGACCGTGCCGCGCGGCCGGGTGCTGGCCCTGCTCGGGCACAACGGCGCCGGCAAGACGAGCCTGCTGCAGGTGTGTGAGGGCTTCCGCCCGCCCGACCAGGGGACCTGCCGGGTGCTCGGCCTCGACCCGATCGCCGATCATGACGCGCTCATGCCGCGGCTGGGCATCATGCTGCAGTCGGGCGGGTTCTATCCGTGGGCGACCGCGGCCGAGCTCCTCCATCTCTACGCCTCCTTCTCCGCAAATCCGATAAATCCGGATGACCTGCTGGACCGCCTCGGGTTGCGCAAGGCCGCGAAGACCCGCTTCCGGCGGCTCTCCGGCGGTGAGCAGCAGCGACTGAGCCTGGCGATCGCGCTGGTCGGCCGCCCCGAGCTGGTCTTCCTCGACGAGCCCACGGCGGGCATGGACACCGAGGCCCGGCACACCACCTGGCAGCTGATCGAGCAGCTCCGGGCCGACGGCGTGAGCGTGCTGCTCACCACGCACCTGCTCGACGAGGCCGAACGCCTCGCCGATGACGTCGTCATCATGCGAGAGGGCCGGGTGGCGGCCACCGGCACCCCGGGCGAGCTCACGGCCGCGGCGGGCATAGACCTTCTTGAGGTACGGGCGGAGCCCGCGCTCGCGCCGGTGCTGCCCTTCCCGGTGACCGAGTCGAGCCCCGGGGAGTACACGATCACCGGCACTCTGGACGCCGCCGCGATCGCCGAGGTCCTCGCCTGGTTCGCCCGCTCCGGCGCCCAGGTCACGGCGGTCAACACCCGCCGGCGCACGCTCGAGGACGTCTATCTGGCGCTCACCGCGGAAAAGGCCGCAGCCCGATGACCGGGGGAAGGGCGGCAGCCCGATGAGCAGGGAACAGGCGGCAGCCCGATGACCGGGGGAAGGGCGGCAGCCCGATGAGCAGGGAACAGGCGGCAGCCCGATGAGCACGGAACAGGCGGCAGCCCGATGACCAGGGAAAGGGCGGCAGCCCGATGACCACCTTCGCCCCCGCCCCGGCGCGCAACGGCACCAAGACGATCCTGCGCAGCCAGATCCGGATGGAGCTGATCCTCACCGCCCGCCGCGGCGAGGCCGTCGTGCTCGCCATGGGCGTCCCGCTGCTGGTCCTGCTCGGCGCCGGCCTCACCGAGGTCACCAACGTCCCGGGCGGCGACCGCCTGGCGTACGTCGTGCCGGGCGTCCTCGCGCTCACCGTCATGTCCACGGCGTTCACCGGGCAGGCCATCACCACCGGGTACGAGCGCAGCTACGGCGTCCTCAAACGACTCGGCGCCTCCCCGCTGACCCGCCCCGGCCTGCTGTTCGCCAAGACCGCCGCGATCCTCGCGCTGATCGTGGTGCAGCTGCTGGTGCTGGCCGCGGTCGGGGTGGCCGTCGGCTGGCACCCGCGGATCGGCCAGATCCTCCCGGCGCTCGGCATCACGGTGCTGGCCACCGCGGCGTACACCGGCCTGGCTCTGCTGCTCGCCAGCGTGCTCAAGCCTGAGACCACCACGGGCCTGGCCACCCTGATCTACGTGCTGATGCTGGCGGCCGGCGGCATCATGTTCGCCGCGCCCGGCCAGATCGCCGAGTTCCTGCCGCTGGCCGCGCACGCCGAGGCGCTGCGGGCCACGCTTTCGCACGACCAGCCGGTCCCGCTCGGCTCCTGGGCCGGCCTCGCCGTCTGGGCGGCGGTCTGCGTGGTGGCCGCGGCCCGCAAGTTCCGCTGGGAGTGAGCCCGCCCACCGAGCCGCTGGGAGTGAGCCCCGCCCACCGAGCCGCTGGGAGTGAGCCCCGCCCACCGAGCCGCTGGGCATGAGCGGCGCCGAGACGCCGGGCCCGCAGGGGTGAGCGGCGCTGAACGGCCGAGGCCGCGGGAGTGAGCGGCGCCGAGGGCCGGGGCCAGGGGAGCGAGCAGCGCCGAGGGGCCGCCGGGGGCGCGTGTCCACCGATCGGTTGACAACCGCTGACGCCCGCCCGGTCGTCCCGCGCGACCACCCCCGGCCAGCAGGATCAGATCCATGAACGCGATTGAAGTCAGCGGACTTCGCAAGACATACCAGGGTCACGAGGCCGTCCGCGGCATCGACCTCACGGTCACCCGCGGCGAGGTGTTCGCGCTGCTCGGCCCGAACGGCGCCGGCAAGACCACCACCGTCGAGATCCTCGAGGGCCACCGCCGGCGTAGCGGCGGCGACGTGCGGGTGCTCGGCGACGACCCCGGCACGGCCGGCCGGGCCTGGCGGGCCCGCATCGGCGTCGTGCTGCAGGACGCGGACGACGCCGCCGACCTGACCGTCGCCGAGATGGTCCGGCACGTCGGCGGCTTCTACCCCGACCCGCGGCCGGCCGACGAGGTGATCGAGCTGGTCGGGCTGACCGAGAAGAGGGGCAGCAAGATCCGCCAGCTCTCCGGCGGGCAGCGCCGCCGGGTGGACGTGGCGCTGGGCATCATCGGCCGCCCCGAGCTGCTCTTCCTCGACGAGCCGACCACCGGCTTCGACCCCGCGGCCCGCCGCCAGTTCTGGGAGCTGATCCGCACGCTCGCGGCCGAGGGCACCACGATCCTGCTCACCACCCACTATCTCGAGGAGGCCGAGGCGCTCGCCGACCGCCTCGCGGTGCTGGCCGGCGGCCGGATCGTCGCCGAGGGCACCCCGGCCACCCTGGGCGGCCGGGCCCAGAGCGACGCGGTCATAAAGTGGCAAGAAGACGGAAAAATCCGGACGAAGCGCGCGACCGATCCCACCGAGCTGATCAAACAGCTGATCGACGAGAAGGCCGACCTGACCACCCTGACGATCACCCGCCCCACCCTCGAAGACGTCTACCTGGACCTGATCGGAGCCGGCCGATGACCACCGCCGCCATCCTGCCCTCGACCGCGATGACCGGTCTGTCCCGCGGCGGCGTCGAGATCCGCCAGTTCCTGCGGGACCGCACCGCCGTCATCTTCACCTTTGCCTTCCCGGCGATGCTTCTGCTGCTCTTCGGCACCATCTTCGGCGACTCCTACGACGTGCCGGGGGTCAGTGCCAGCCAGGTCTACAGCGCCAGCATGATCGCGTACGGGATCCTCGCCACCGCCTTCGTCACGATGGGCGCGGGCGTGGCGATGGACCGCGAGGACGGCACGCTGAAACGGCTCCATGGCACGCCGATCACGCCCTCGGCGTACCTGATGGGGAAGTTGATTTTGGTTTTGGTCCTGAGCGTCGCGGAGGCGGCCTTGCTGATCCTGGTGGGCGTGCTGGTCTTCGACATGCCGGTGCCCGACGTCACGCACTGGCTGACCTTCGCCTGGCTGTTCCTGCTGTCGACCTTCGCGTGCACGGCCTGCGGCATCGCGGTCAGCGCGATCGTCAAGCACGCCCGCACGGCCGGCGCGATCCTCAACGTGCCGGTGGTGGCGCTGCAGTTCATCTCGGGCGTCTTCATCCACCCGATCACCCAGCTGCCGTCGTGGCTGATCACCGTGGCGTCGTTCTTCCCGGTCAAGTGGATGAGCCAGGGCTTCCGGTACGTCTTCCTGCCGGACAGCATGAAGCAGTTCGAGGCGGCGGGGCAGTGGGAGCTGGGGCGGACGGCCTTGGTGCTCGGCGCGTGGTGTGTGATCGGATTGGTGCTGTGCCTGGTGACGTTCCGCTGGACCGAGAGGGATCGGTGACCGACAGCGACGTCCACACGCGGTACTCGCGGTGGTGGGACGCGTACTTCGGGGTGATCGCGGTGGCGGTGGCCGCCGCGATCCTCCTCGGCGACGATCACCCCCTGTGGCGCCGGCTGCTCGCGGCCGGCGTCATCGCCGCGATGATGCTCCTGCACCTGGCGCTGGGCCACCGGCCGGCGCGAGGCGAGGCCTACGGCGCGGTCCTGGCGACCGTGCAGATCGTTCTCTTCGCCGTCGCGGTGGCCCTCGTACCGTTCGCCACCTGGCTGTTGTTCGCGTTGATCCCGATGATGTTCGTGCTGACCGCCCTGCGGACGGCCGTCCCGCTGGTCATCCTGGTCAACCTGGTGACGCCGGCGATCGACGTGGTGCAGGCGCCCCGGATGCTGCCGGCCGACCTGCTGATCGCGCTGATCTCCGCGTCCGCCGGTCTCTGGCTGGGCTTCTGGATCCACCGGGTGGTCGAGCAGAACACCGAGCGCGGCCGGCTCATCGCCGAGCTCGAGGCCTCGCGGGCCGAGGTGGCGCGGCTGTCGCACGAGGCCGGGGTGGCGGCCGAGCGGGCCCGCCTGGCCGGCGAGATCCACGACACCCTGGCCCAGGGCTTCACCAGCATCATCACGTTGCTCCAGGCGGCCGATCCGGCGTTGCGCGACGAACGGCTCGCGCTCGCGGTCCGCACCGCGAAGGAAAACCTGGCCGAGTCGAGGGCCCTGGTCGCCGCGTTGGCGCCGGCTGCGTTGTCCGAGGGGTCACTGCCCGATTCCGTACGCCGTCAGGCCGCGCGCTTCACGGAGGAGACCGGCACGCCCGCGACCGTTCGGGTGACCGGTGACGAGCGCGCGCTGCCGACGAAGGTCGAGGTGGTGCTGCTGCGCGCGGCCCAGGAGGCGCTGACGAACGTCCGCCGCCACGCCGGCGCGCACGAGGCGGCGGTGCTGCTCGCCTATGCTCCGGCCGCGGTGCGGCTCGTGGTGCGCGACGACGGCCGCGGCTTCGACCCCGCAACGGCCGACGGGTTCGGCCTCAACGGGATGCGCGCCCGAGCCGAGCAGGTGAACGGCACGCTGACCGTGCGGAGCGACCCCGAGACGGGCACGACGATCGAGTTGGAGGTGCCGGCGTGATCCGGTTGATCCTGGTGGACGACCATCCCGTGGTCCGGCACGGACTGCGCGGCATGCTCGACGCCGAGCCGGATCTGAGCGTGGTGGGCGAGGCCGGCTCGGGCGAGGCCGGGGTCTCGCTCGCGGCCGAGGAGCGCCCCGACATCGTGCTGATGGACCTGCGCATGCCGGACGGCGACGGAGTCTCGGCCACCGAGCGCATCCTCGCCACCGTCCCCGGCGTCAAGGTGATGGTGCTGACCACCTACGAATCCGACCGCGACATCCTGCGCGCCATCGAGGCCGGCGCCTGCGGCTACCTGCTCAAGGACGCCTCGCCCGCCGAGCTCGCCGACGCCGTGCGGGCCGCGCACCGCGGCGAGACCGTGCTGGCCCCGAGCGTCGCGTCCACTTTGGTGCGTCAGGTGCGGCAGCCGGCGCCGCCCGCGCTGTCGTCGCGCGAGACCGAGGTGCTGCGCTTGGTGGCCGGCGGCCTGACCAACGCCGACATCGGCAAGCGGCTGTTCATCTCGGAGGCGACGGTCAAGACCCACCTGCTGCGGGTCTTCAACAAGCTGGACGTGGCCGACCGCACCGCCGCGGTGACCACGGCGATGCGGCACGGCCTGCTCTGAGCGCCCGCTCTCAGCGCTCGCTGAAGCGCTGCACGAACGCCAGCGCCGTGTTCGCCACCTCGAGCCAGCCGCTGTCGATGGTCAGCGAGTGCCCGCGGTCCGGGATCGAGGCGAACTCGGTCACCCCGCTGTTCTTCTCCTGGATCTTGAAGTTCGCCTCGACGATGGCCGGCGGGACGGTGTGGTCGCGCGCGCCCGAGATGATCAGCATCGGGCCGCGGTACGCGTTCTCGTGGTCGACCTTGACCTCGCTCCACGGGTTGAAGTTCGCCACCGCGCCCTGGAACAGCGGCGCCCCCGGGGCGGGGACGGCGAACTCCTCGTACAGCTGATGGGCCTCCTCCTCGTTGACCGCGTTGGCGAACGCGTACCGGAACTGCTCGTAGGTCAGCGGGATCGCCTTGCTGTAGTTGGCCGGGTTCTTCAGGATCGGCGAGGCCGAGCGCAGGGTGGAGATCGGCAGCGGCAGGACCCCCTGGAACGGCGCCGAGTCGATCGCCACGGTCGCGTTGGACAGGCCCCGCCCGGCGATGATCTGCGCGAGCAGGCCGCCGAACGAGTGCCCGATCACCGCCGGCTGCTTGTCGAGCTTGCCGATGACCTCGGCGTAGTGGTCGGCCACCTGCCCGACGGTCTTGCCGGCCATCACCTCCGGGTGCGCGTTGGCCTCCGCGACCGTCTCCGGGTCGTCCGGCCAGCCCGGCGTGATCGGCGCGTACCCGGCCGCCTGGAACACCTGGGCCCAGCGGTCCCAGCTGTTCGGGAGCAGCCAGAGGCCGTGGATGAAGACCACCGGCGTGAGGCCGGTGGCGTTGACCCGTTCGATGTCGTCGAGCGTGTGCTGCGGAACCTCGGTCATTGTGGACTCCCCCTTGATCTCTTCCCTCGGGATCAACCTAGGTTCGCGGGCACCCTCGGCGATAGCGTCGTTCGGCCCACACCTCGTCTCCCGGAGATTGCTTGACAGCGGCGGTTTCGAGGGGGAGCTGGCCGCCGGCGCCGTTTAGGATCTGGCGATGGCCCGGGCAGGACGGCTGGTGCGGCTCACTGCCGCGATCATCATCAGCGTGGTCGCGCTGGCCGGCGCCGTCCGGCTGGTCGGTCCGGCCGAGACCACTTCTTCCGTACGGCGTCAGCAGACGTTCCTGCGCGCCGCCCTGGAGGACGGCGCCGCTGCCCGTGCGCAACAGCAGTTCCCCGAGGGCTACTTCTTCTCGTACGCGCTCTACGGCCTGACCGCCGTCAATCTGGGCGACCGGGATGACGCCCGCTGGGCCCTGACCCACCTCGAGTCACCGATCGCGCGCGAGCCCTTCGACGCCGGCCTCACCCCGCAGTACGGCGTCTTCTACCGGGGTTGGCTCAACTACCTGCGCGGCGCCATCCTCTCGCTGCAGCCCCCCGGCGCCCTCTCCGACCTCTCGCCGCAGCCCTCCGGCGCCCCCTCTGATCCCGACTCCGCCGCTCTGGCCGCCGCCTTCGACCGCGACGCCGCCGAGATCGCCGCGGCCTTCGACGCCTCGCCCGTTCCCTTCCTCCCCGCCTATCCCGGCCAGGCGTGGCCGGTCGACTCCACCGTCGCCATCGCCTCGCTCGCCCTGCACGACAAGTTGCTACCCCCGAGATACGACGCCACCATCACCCGCTGGCTCTCCGGCGTACGCGTCAACCTCGACCCCGCCACCGGCCTGATGCCGCACACCGCCGACGTAGACACCGGCGCCCCCACCGCGGGCGCCCGCGGCAGTTCCCAGAGCATCATCCAGCGCTTCCTCCCCGAAATAGACACTGCGTTCGCTCGCGACCAATACTTGACATTCCAGACAAAATTCCTATCAAGGCCTTTAGGTCTAGGACCGGCCATTCGGGAATACCCCCACGGCACTTCCGGCCCCGCGGATGTAGATTCCGGCCCCCTTCCGCTAGGCATCTCTTTCTCCGCGTCGGTGGTCACCCTCGGCGCCGCCCGTATCCAGGGCGACCGTTCGTTGGCCGCGGGCCTGGCCAACTTCGGCGAGGTCCTCGGCGTCCCCGTCGACACCCTTCACACCCGCCGCTACGCCTTCGGCTTGCTTCCCATCGGCGATGCCTTCTTGGCCTGGTCGAAGTCCTCCCATCCGCTGGTCGCCGCCTCCCCGCCCGCCCAGCCTGCTCCGCGCGCCGCGCTCTCCTGGTGGTGGCGCGTCCCCTTGCTGCTCGTCTTCCTCCTGGTGGCCGTCGCTCCGTGGGTGCCCGCCGTCGTTCGTCGCCGACGCCGCCCCGCGTCCTGATCGAGACCGTGCCGCGCGGTGTCGCGCCTCGCCGCGCTTGCCGCCCCCGGGCACTTCCCCTGTCGCCGCGCTTCCTCCGTCGGCGCGTTTCCTCCGTCGCCGCGCCTCCCCGTCGCCGTGCCTCTCATCCCGTGACGTCTCGGCGCGCGCGATTATCAACCGCCATCGCGCGGCCTGACCGGCGTTTCCGCTTCCCGCATGCGCTGTGCGGCACCTTGACCGGATTTAAGCCGGAAAAATGCGTTCCACCGGTAACGCCGTTATATGCCGGTTAGATTACGGAAGGCGCGGCCTCAAGCCCGACTTCGAAGTCAGGCGTTGCGCCGCCGGAGCCGGGCAAATCCGGCGCCCCGAGCCGCCCTCAGGTGCGGTACCCGAACAGGCAAACCCGCGGCAACGCGGGGACGCAAAGCTAGGGGCCTCCCCGACGGAGGTAGCCCAGCCGCCGAAGGAGAAAGATCAGACATGCGCTATCGAGAAGCCCATGCGGCCACGAGCGGCTCGGTTCCGTTCACGCCGCATGGCAGGAAACCGGTGCGAACGGTCCTCGCGACCGCCGTAGCCGGCGCAATCGGCCTGGTGCCAGCAGTGATGGTCGCATCACCGGCCCTCGCCGCGACTGTCAGCGGTGACGTCACGCTCACCGCGCCCGGCCCCACGGCCGAGGGAAGCGTCGCGAGCTTCCCGTTGACGCTCACCAACCTGCTCGGTCCGGTGCCGACCGACCTGAAGTGGAGCACGGAGAACGGCACCGCGACGGCAGGTCAGGACTACACGGCGGTAACCAATGGGACCGTCGCGTTCGTTGCCGGAAATGCCATCCTCAATGTCACGACCTTGGTCGACAATGTGTATGAGGGTGCCACCGCCGAGACCTTCAAGGTCAATGTGTACGACCCGACCAGCAGCACTCCTATCGCCTCGGTGACGGCTGACATCACCGACACTCCGGGTACGGCGCCGGTGGTGACCCTTGCCCCGATTACCCCGGCAACGGTCACCGAGGGCAACAACGGCTGGCACTCGCAGACGTTCACCCTGACGATGACGCCCGCTTCGCAGGCAGCTCAGGCGGTGCACTGGGTTGCGGCGGCAGGGGCGCCGGGCCCCGGAATAGCGACGGATGGCACCGACTTCAAGGGTGCCAACGGAGATGTCACGTTCGCCTCCGGGGAAACCTCGAAGACGTTCACGGTCGACATCAATGGCGACACCACCCACGAAGACCTGGAAACCTTCGGGATCGCGCTGACCACCATTACGGTGCCCGGTACCGCGACGCCGACCACGGCGACGGTGACGGCGTCCAACACGATCACCATTGCGGACGACGACGCGCTGCCGACCTACAGCGTGCCGAACATCAACGTGAAAGCAGGGCCTGACCCGTCCGCGGCGATTGTGACGGTCAAGCTGTCGAACCCGACCAATGCGAGCGTCATTTTCGACCTTACGGCCACCAACGTCACCACGGTGGGCACCGAGTACACGCTCGCGACCTCGACCGTCACCATCCCGGCGGGCAGCGCCGCCGGCTACGGCGTGGTGCTGATCAACCCGACCACGGCGTTCGGACCTACCACGACGGCGACCATCACGGCCACACCAACGGCTGCGACCACTCTCGCCGGCACGTTGGCCACTGCGGCCCCGGCGAACGCCTCGCTGGCTATCGCCAACGGCGTCGCGGCGCCGGTCATCACGGTCGGCCCGAACACGGTTGCCCCGGGCGGCTCGGTCCAGCTGGTCGCGACCATCACCGGCACGACGACGGCTCCCATCCCGGTCACGTTCAACTTCACGGGTGGCTCGGTCAACGGCAGCACGGCGGCTTCGCCGAGCGACTTCACCGCACCGGCGACCACGTCGGTCGTCATTCCGGCCGGCGTGACGAGCTACGCGATCGGGGCGCTGAGCGCGGCTACGCCGAGCACTCCGCAGCCGGACAAGACGATCCTCGTGTCCGGTGTTGCCTTCGGCGGCAGCGCGACCGTGCAGAACAGCGTCATCACCATCACGAGCGGCGGCGGCACCACGCCGACGGAGCCGGGCACGGGCAACCTGACGATCAGCGCGCCGAAGAACATCGTTGGTGCGATCGCTGTGCCGATCACGGGTATGGCGCCGGCCAGCAGCACGGTTGACCTCTGGGCCGCTCCGATGGGCAGCGGCGGGGAGCTCAAGAAGATCCTCTCCACCAAGAGCGACGCCGACGGCAACTACTCGTTCTCGCGCTGGATCGGCGAGGGTTACCGCTTCGCCGTGGCCTCGGGTGACGACCAGTCGGACGAGATCATGGTGACCGTCACGCAGAAGCCGGTCTTCGTGGCCAGCTCGCCCCGCAAGGGTGTGCTGAGCCTCGCGGTCCAGGGCAACCCGCGTGCACCCGGCCAGACCGTCATCGTGCAGCGCGCGGCGGGTGGCAAGTGGGTCAACACCTGGCGGGGCACCACGGGTAGCGACAACATCTGGCGTGGTACTGCCAGCCTGCGGTCGGGCTCCGTGGTGACGATCCGGGCCTTCGTGGCCGGCTACACGCCGGACGGCCTGGCTCCGGGGTACACCGCCCCGAAGAACGTCGCCATCAAGTAAGGCGCCGAAGCATCACCTGATCGAACGAAGGCGGGGGCGGCCAATGGCCGCCCCCGCCGCTTTGCGTTGTGGCTCACGAGTCGCGGAGCCGTGAGCGCGCGGGGTGGACCGCGCAGGCCGGACGCGGAGGGCGGAGGTGCTGGCCGCGGAGGTGTGGGCCGCGGAGGTGTGGGCCGCGGAGGGGTGGGCCGCGCAGGGGTGGGCCGCGCACATGAGGCCGCGATGGAGTGGGCCGCCGCAGTGTGGGACGTGGCGGCGTGGATAGCGGCGGCGTGGGCTGCGGCTGCGGGGCTGGCCGCAACGGCGGCGTGCGCTACGGCTGCGGGGCGGGCCGTAACGGCGGCGTGGATTGCGGCTGCCGGGCGGGCCGTGGCGGCGGTGGCTTCGTGGCGTGTTCCGCGGCCTATGTTCGCGGGTGGAAGAGGTTGCGGCGAGGGCGTTGCTCGGGGTCAATCCACGGTGGGGGCACGAAGGTGGGCAGGCGGTCGGGGCAGAGCTCGGCTCGCCAGCCGCCATTCGGGTTGTGCAGCAGGCGGTGATGGTGGCGGCACAGGAGTACCAGGTTGTCGAGGTCGGTGGGGCCGCCGTCGGACCAGGCGCGCAGATGGTGTGCGTCGCACCAGCGGGAGGGGCGGTCGCAACCGGGGAAAGCGCAGCCGCCGTCGCGGGCGGTCAAGGCCCGCCGCAGTGTGCCGTGGGCCAGGCGTCGGGTGCGGCCGGCGTCCAGGACCTGGGAAGCGCCGCCCAGCACCAGTGGCAAGAGGCGGGCGTCGCAGGCCAGGCGGCGGGCCGTTGCGGCGGAGACTCGCTCGCCGTCGGGGAGGACTCCGGTGGCGAGCCGGGAGGCCAGCGGATCGTAGGGGATGGTCAAGGTCAGCTGGGGTGGCTCGCCGCCGTCCTGGGGGAGCTCGCCGGATCGCAGGGCCAGGCGGCACACGTCGATCAGGGCGTCGGCGCGGCGTTGTGGGAAGGAGCGGTCGTCGGCCGGCGTGGGGGCGCAGAGGGGCTGCAGGGCGGCGGTGACGATGGCGGCGTCCTCCACGCCGAGGGCGCCGGACAGGCGGACCATGCCGTCGACGGGGAGGGAGAGCGTGAACGAGCGCCGGGGGTGGGCGCGAGCCTCGGCTCGGCGCAGGGCCGCCTCGTCGGCCAGGTCGGCGAGCTCGGGTGCGACGTGAGCGAGGATGCGGTCGCCCAGCTTGCGCAGCTGGTACGCGGGGAACTGGGCCGCCATGTCGATCAGCGTGGCCTCCGCGCGGGAGGCGATGGTGGCGGCACGGGTAGCGGCCAGGGCTGAGGGGACGGCGGTCGCGGCATGGGCGTCGGCCACGGCGGAAGGGGCGGCGGTCGTGGCGTCGGTGTCGGCGTCGGCGGCTGCGGCTGCGTCGGCCAAGGCGATGGGGACGGCGTTGACGGCGGCGGCGATGGTCGTGGCCTGACGCAGGTCTATCGAGCCGCTGATCAGGGCACGCTCGACTTCCGGCCGGTGGTCGAGGAGGGTGGCGGCCTCGGTTAGGTCGCGAGCTGGCTGTGGATCGATGCGGAGCTGGTCGCGCAGCCATGTGGCCGTGGTGCGGTGGCCGTGCTTGGCGGGGAGGGCGCGGCAAGCGGCCTCACGGACCACGCGAATCTGGAGAGCGGTAAGGATCTGCTGCAGGCGGTGGGTAGCTTGCAGGAGGTCGAGCAGCTCCGTCTCGGGCAGGGGCCACAGCGCGGAGTCGGCCGCCTTGGCGGCTTCCTCTGCCCATGTGTGGACCGTGTCGAGCATGCCTCAAGTATCGAACATCCGTACGACAAAAATGGCGAGTGCGGGCGCCGCGGCCCGCACTCGCCGCGGATGAGAAGATCAATCCACCTCGGCCACGGCCTGGGCGAACTGGGCTGAATAGAGCCGTGCGTAGGCGCCGTCGGCGGCGATCAGGTCGTCGTGGGTGCCCTGCTCGACTATCTGGCCGTGCTCCATCACCAGGATGACGTCGGCGTCTCGGATGGTGGAGAGGCGGTGGGCGATGACGAAGCTGGTGCGGCCGGCTCGCAGGGTGTTCATGGCCCGCTGGATGAGCACCTCGGTGCGGGTGTCGACCGAGCTGGTGGCCTCGTCCAGGATCAGGATGCTCGGCTCGGCCAGGAACGCCCGGGCGATGGTGATCAGCTGCTTCTGGCCGGCGCTGACGTTGGAGCCCTCCTCGTCGATGACCGTGTCGTAGCCGTCGGGCAGCATGCGTACGAAATGGTCCACGTGCGCGGCCTCGGCCGCGGCCCGCACCTTGTCCATGTCGAACGAGTCGGCGCCGTAGGCGATGTTCTCGGCGATGGTGCCGCCGAACAGCCACGTGTCCTGCAGGACCATGCCGATCTGCTCGCGCAGCTCCTCGCGGGGCATCGTGTTGATGTCGATGCCGTCCAGGGTGATGCGGCCGGAGTCGACGTCGTAGAACCGCATGATCAGGTTGACCAGCGTGGTCTTGCCGGCGCCGGTGGGGCCGACGATCGCGACCGTCTGGCCGGGCTCGGCCACCAGCGAGAGGTGCTCGATGAGCGGCTTGTCCGGCAGGTAGCGGAAGGACACGTCCTCGAACGCGACCCGGCCCTCGGCGCGGCGCAGGTCAACCGGAGCCGGCTCGGCGGACTGCTCGGGCGCGTCGAGCAGGGCGAACACCCGCTCGGCCGAGGCCACGCCGGACTGGATCAGGTTGGCCATCGAGGCGACCTGGGTCAGTGGCTGGCTGAACTGGCGCGAGTACTGGATGAACGCCTGCACCTCGCCGAGCGACAGGTTGCCCGACGCCACCTGCAGGCCGCCGACGACCGCCACCAGCACGTAGTTCAGGTTGCTGATGAACATCATGGAGGGCTGGATCAGGCCCGAGATGAACTGGGCGCGGAAGCTCGACGCGTACAGCTTGTCGTTGTGATCTTCGAAGGTCTTCCGGGCCTCGTCCTGCCGGCCGAAGACCTTCACCAGCGAGTGGCCGGTGAACATCTCCTCGATGTGGCCGTTGAGCTTGCCGGTCGTCTTCCACTGGGCGACGAAGTTGGGCTGCGAGCGCTTGCCGATGAACGTGGTCACGAGGATCGACACCGGTACCGTGACCAGCGCGATCAGCGCGAGCACCCAGGAGATCCAGAACATGAACCCGAGTACGCCGACGATCATCAGCAGCGCCGTGACCAGCTGGGCGAACGTCTGCTGGAGGGTCTGCGCGATGTTGTCGGTGTCGTTGGTGGCCCGGCTGAGCACCTCGCCGCGGGGCTGCTGGTCGAAGTACGACAGCGGGAGCCGGGACAGTTTCGCCTCGACGTCCTGCCGGAGGCGGTAGACGGCCTTCTGGACCACCGTCGCGGTGAGCCGGCCCTGGAAGACGCCGAACAGCCAGGCGCACAGGTAGACGACCACCACCCAGCCGAGCAGGTGCAGCAGCTTGTCGAAGTCGATGCCCTGGCCGGGCACGAAGTCGACCGCGGAGAGCAGGTCGGCGCGGGTGTTCTCGCCGTTGGCCCGCAGCTGCTCGACGATCTGCGCCTTGCTGACGCCCTCCGGCACGGACCGGCCGATGACGCCGGAGAAGATGATGTCGGTGGCGTGGCCGAGCAGACGCGGGCCGGAGACCGACAGCGCGACGCTCGCGACGCCGAAGAGCAAAACCAGAGAGACCAGCAGACGGTACGGCCGGAGCAGGCCGAGAAGCCGCTTGGTGGAGCCCTTGAAGTCCTGCAGCTTCTCCGGTGGCCCGCCGGCGCCCATCATCATGCGGGCGGCCGGCGGACCTCCGGCGGGCGGCGCCGGGCGGCGAGTGGGGGCGGTCATGCCGCGGCCTCCTGCTCGGTGAGCTGGGAAAGAACGATTTCGCGGTACGTCGGATTGGTGTCCATCAGCTCGGCGTGGGTGCCCGTGCCGACCACCCGGCCGTCGTCGAGCACGATGATCCGGTCGGCGTCGCGGATGGTGCTCACCCGCTGGGCGACCACGACCACGGTCGCGTCGGCGATGTGCGCGATCAGCGCGGCCCGCAACGCGGCGTCGGTCGCGTAGTCGAGCGCGGAGAACGAGTCGTCGAAGAGGTAGATCTCGGGCCGGGCGACGAGCAGCCGGGCGATCGCGAGGCGCTGCCGCTGGCCGCCGGAGACGTTGGTGCCGCCCTGGGCGATCGGCGCGTCGAGGCCGCCCTCCATCTTCGCCACGAAGTCGCGGGCCTGGGCGATCTCGAGGGCCTCCCAGAGCTGCTCGTCGGTGGCGTCGGGGTTGCCGTAGCGCAGGTTGGTCGCCACCGTGCCGGTGAACAGGTACGGCTTCTGGGGGACGAGCCCGACCGTACGCGAAAGCAGGCTCTCCTCGAGCTCGCGCACGTCCACGCCGTCCACCAGCACCTGGCCCTCGGTCGCGTCGAAGAGCCGCGGCACCAGGTTGAGCAACGTGGTCTTGCCGCTGCCCGTGCTCCCGATGATGGCCGTGACCTCGCGCGGTCGCGCCGTGAGGTTGACCCCGCAGAGCACCGGCGCCTCGGCGCCGGGGTAGTGGAAGCCCACGTCGCGCAGCTCCAGGAAGCCGTGCCGGCGCAGCGTGGTGACCGGCGCGAGCGGCGGCGTGACGCTCGACTCGGTGCTGAGCACCTCGCGGATGCGCTCGGCGCAGACCTCGGCCCGCGGGATCATGACGAACATGAAGGTGGCCATCATGATCGACATCAGGATCTGCATGAGGTAGCTGAGGAACGCGGTGAGCGCGCCGATCTGCATGGCCCCGCCGTCGATCCGGTGGCCGCCGAACCACAGCACCGCGACGCTGGAGAGGTTCACGATCAGCATCACGGTCGGGAACATCAGCGCCATGAGCCGGCCGACCCGCAGCGAGACGTCGGTGAGCTCCTCGTTGGCGTCGTGGTAGCGAGCCTGCTCGCGGTCGTCGCGGACGAACGCGCGGATCACCCGGATGCCGGCGATCTGCTCCCGCATCACCTGGTTGACCTTGTCGATGCGCACCTGCATCATCCGGAACAGCGGCCGCATCCGCGTGATGATCAGGCCGACCGTGGCGATCAGGATCGGGACGATCACCAGCAGCATGCCGGAGAGCGGCACGTCCTGGCGCAGGGCCAGCACCACGCCGCCGACGCACATGATCGGCGCCGAGACCATCAGCGTGAACGTGAGCAGCACCACCATCTGGACCTGCTGCACGTCGTTGGTGGTGCGGGTGATCAGCGACGGCGCGCCGAACTGGCCGACCTCGCGGGCCGAGAACTGCTGGACCCGCGAGAAGATCGAGTTGCGCACGTCGCGCCCGACCGCCATGGCGGTGCGCGCGCCGAAGTACACCGCGACGGCCTGCGCCGCGATCTGGAGCACCGTGATGCCGAGCATGCCGATGCCGACCCGCATCACGTAACCGGTGTCGCCCTTGACCACGCCGTTGTCGATGATGTCGGCGTTCAGCGTCGGCAGGTAGAGCGTCGCCAGCGTCTGGAGGAATTGGAAGAGCACGACCATGGTGATCGCGCCCCGGTACGGCCGTAGATGGCCGCGGAGCAGTTGGATGAGCACCTTACTGAGCCCCCCGCGTGTCTTCTTCGTTTTCTCGGATCAGGAAACCGTCGAGCAGCAGCGAGACCAGCTCGGCCCCGCGGAAGTTGTCCGGGTCGCCGAACGGCCCGTACGTGTTGGCGCCGCAGACCAGCAGCAGCATCTGTGCCACCGCGTGCGGCGGCCGGCGCAGCAGGGCGGCGTCCGGCTCGATCACCGCGATGAGCGCGTCGCGCAGCCGTTCCCGGGAGGAGGCCATCCGGCCGCCGGTGTGGGGGTCGCTCTGCCCGGCCAGGATCAGCTTGCGCGCCGCGGTCAGCAGCTGGGCGTTCTCCGCCATGCGGGCGTGGATCAGCTCGGCCGCCCGGGACATCCGCTCGCGCAGCGGCAGCGACCGGTCGATCGCGGCCAGCCCGTCGAGCGTCGCCTGCGGGTCGAGCGCCTGGATGACCGAGCACACGACCAGCGAGTTCTTGCTCTCGAAGACGCCGAAGATGGTGCCCTCGGCGACGCCGGCGGCCGCGGCGATCTGCCGCGTGCTGACGTCGAGACCGTGCTCGTGCAGCAGCGGGATGGTCGCCGCGATGAGGGCCTGCCGGCGCTCCTCCGGAGCGAGCGCCGGAACCCGTCTACGCCTGTTCTCCACGAGGAGCCACAGTAACTGAGCGAGCACTCACTCAGCCACTGACATTTGTCATGGGTGCGGAACGGGTGCGGGTTCCGCTCATGTCGGTAAACGTCCGGCCGATGAATCAGCCGTGCGGCGACACGACTTGGACGATCACACCGCGGACTACTGGGCCCGTCAGATCCTCATCGGGTCCACCATCGCGGCGGTGGTCACCGCGATCGGCGGGCTGCGGATCGCGCTGAGCTGGCCGGGCACCATGCGGTGGTGGCTGATCCCGGTGGCCGCCGCCGTGGTGCTGCAGGCGGCCGCGTTGCGGCTGCCGTGGCACCGGCTGGTCCGCTCCGAGCGGATCCGCCGCAACCTGCACTTCTGGTGGTTCGCCGAGCTGCCGGTCCTGGTGCTGTTCGGCATCGCCGACCCGCACGGCGCGATGCTCTACCTGCCGGCTGCGCTGCTGCTACTGATGTCCGCGGCGACGGTCTGGTCGCCCCGGTTCGTGGTGATGATGGGCGTGCTGACCGGCGCCGGCTACGCGCTGCTGCTGCCGCTGAAGACCGACGTCGGCGCGGTCGGCTCGGTGGTGCTGCTGGCCATTCACGGCTGCCTGACCGCCCTGGCCACGGTCAACGCGCAGAGCCGGCGCCGCCTCGACGCCCGCCGGCACGCCGCCGAGCAGCGGGCCGGCACCCTGCTCGAGGCCTCCGCCGACGCCGTGGTCGCGGTGGGCCGCGACGGCGAGCTGAAGTACGTGAGCCCGTCGATCCGCACCCTGCTCGGCCGCGACCCCGCCGACCTGACCGGCAAGCTGCTGACCGACGTCATGCAGGACCGGATGACCGACGTCGACGAGTTCATCCACCAGCTGCTGGCCCTGCCGATCGGCGGGAGCGGGCGCACCGAGACCCGGCTGCGCAACGCCGCCGGCGAGTGGGTCTACGTCGACGTCATGGGCACCAACTGGATCAGCGATCCCGACCTGCAGGCCGTGGTGGTGAGCCTGCGCGACATCGGTCAGCGGCGCGAGCTCGAGCGGCAGCTGATCCACCAGGCGTACACCGACTCGCTGACCGGCATGCCCAACCGGGCCATGTTCCGGACGAATCTCGAGGAAGCAGTCGCGCTCGTGAACCGGGCCGCACCGGGCGCCGACCGCGGCACGGTGACCGTGCTGCTGCTCGACCTCGACGACTTCAAGCTGGTCAACGACAACCTCGGGCACAGCGCCGGGGACGAACTGCTCACCACGATCGCCGAGCGGCTGCGCGCCCAGGTGCGCCCGGGCGACGTGCTGGCCCGGCTCGGCGGCGACGAGTTCGCCATCCTGCTGCGCGAGCTCGACCCGGCCGACGGGGCCGGCCTGGCCGAGCGCCTGCTGGCCACCGTCCGCGAGCCGATCCGGCTGGCCAGCCGCGACATCACCTGCTCGCTGAGCATCGGCATCGCCAGCTCCACCGGCTGCGAGCCGACCTCCACCGGCGCCGTCTGCGCCGACCAGCTGCTCGGCAACGCCGACCTGGCGATGTACGCGGCCAAGCGGGCCGGCCGCAACGCGTACGCGATCTTCGACCCCACGATGACCATGTCGGTCCTCGAGGAGGCCCAGCAGCGCGCCGACCTCGAGCACGCGCTGGAGCACGAGGAGTTCCGGGTGCTCTACCAGCCCGTCGTGGACATGAACACCTCCCAGCTCACCGCGGTCGAGGCGCTCGTGCGGTGGCAGCATCCCCGGGACGGGCTGCTCGGTCCGTACCATTTCATCGCCGGCGCCGAGGCGAACGGCCTGATCGTTCCGCTCGGGCGCTGGGTGCTGCGCCAGGCGTGCGCGCAGCTGGCGAGCTGGCGCGCCGCGACGCCGGCGGCCGCCCACCTCAAGGTCAACGTCAATCTCTCGGCCCGCCAGTTCCAGTACGCCGGCCTGGTCGACGACGTGGCGGCCGCGCTCGCCGACGCCGGGCTCGACCCGGCGTCGCTGACCCTGGAGATCACCGAGTCGATGCTGATGGCCGACATCGAGGCGGCCAAGGAGACGTTGCACGCGCTGCGCCGCCTCGGCGTCCGCCTGGCCATCGACGACTTCGGCACCGGCTACTCGTCGCTGAGCTACCTCAAGCAGCTCCCGGTCGACGTCATCAAGATCGACAAGACGTTCGTCGACGAGGTGCACATCGACGAGGACGACGTGGCCCTGGTGGACGCCGTGGCCGGCCTCGGACAGGCGCTGAAGATGCAGACCGTGGCCGAGGGGATCGAGACCGACGCGCAGTGGGAGACGCTGCGCCGGATCGGCATCGACCACGGGCAGGGCTACCTCTTCGGCAGGCCGGCCCAGCCGGCCGACGTGATGGAGCTGCTGCTGTCGGAGCTCGAGCCTCTGCCAAATCGTGAGCACGTGTAAAACATTTTTGACACGCTGCTCTACCTTCGAGGCATGTCCGGTGAAGAGAAGAGATCCTGGATCCTCGGTTCGGTCGCGATCGCGTCCTATCTGACCTATCTGTTGGTCCTGCTGCTCACCGACCTCTCGTACGCCCCTGTTCTGGCCGGGGTGGTGATCGGCTCGATCGTCGTGTCGATCCTGCTGCACATCGCCGCCACCCTGCGCGGCCCGCGCGAGCCCAAGGACGAGCGCGACCGCGAGATCGCCGTCTTCGGCGACAACATCGGACAGGCGTTCATCGTGCTGGGCGGCGTCGTCGCGCTGGTCCTGGCCCTCGCGCGGGGCGGCTATTTCTGGATCGCGAACGCGCTCTACCTCGGTTTCATCCTGTCCGCGGTCTTCGGCACGGTCGCGAAGGTGTGCGCGTACCGCTACGGGCTGCCCGGCCGGCGCGCGTGGTGAAACCGACCCGGATCACGAACTCGATCCGGGAGCTGCGACAGGCCGCCGACGGCATGACCCAGGCCGAGCTCGCCCGGCGCCTCGGGATGACCCGGCAGACGGTCATCGCCATCGAGCAGGGCCGGTACTCGCCGTCGCTGGAGACCGCCTTTCAGATTGCCCGGATCTTCCGGGTGCCCCTCGACGATGTCTTCCACTACCCCGAAGGAGATGCCCGGTGAAGGCGATCACGCAGGACGCCTACGGTTCCGCTGATGTCCTGAAATATGTCGACCTCCCCGACCCGGTGATCGGTGCCGACGAGGTGCTTGTCCGGGTGCGCGCCGCGGGGGTCGACCCCGGGGTCTGGCACTACATGACCGGCCTGCCCACCGCCGGGCGACTCGGGCTCGGCCTGCGCCGCCCGCGCGTGCCGGTGCGGGGGAGCGACGTGGCCGGCGTGGTCGAGGCCGTCGGGCGAAATGTCGAGAAGTTCCGGGCCGGCGACGAGGTCTTCGGCGTCGCCGCCGGCGGAAGCTATGCCGAGCTGGCGCGGGCCCGGGCGGACCGCCTCGTCCGCAAGCCGGAGGAGGTCAGCTTCGAGCAGGCCGGCGCCACTCCCGTCTCGGGGATGACCGCGCTGCAGGGCCTGCGGGACGAGGGACGGGTCGAGGAGGGCCAGCGGGTCCTCGTCTTCGGCGCCGGCGGCGGGATCGGCCACATGATCATCCAGCTCGCGCGGGGATACGGCGCCCAGGTCACCGGCGTGGCCCGCGAGTCCAAGCGCGATTTCGTCCGCTCGCTGGGCGCCAGCACCGAGGTGACCGGCCGGTACGACCTGATCATGGACACCGCCGGCAACCGGCCGCTCCACGAGCTGCGGCCGCTGCTCACGCCGTCGGGCACGCTGGTGATCGTGGGCGGCGAAGGGGGAAAGGGGCGGTTCCTCGGCGGCTTCGAGCGCACGTTCCGGGCGTACGCGATCTCGCCCTTTGTCGGTCAGCGGCTCAAGCCGCTGATGTCGCTCCCGAAGCTCGCCGACCTCGAAGCTCTCGCCGGGTTTCTCGCCGACGGCACGCTCCGGCCGGTCATCGATCGCACGTTCGCGTTGCCGGCGGCGCCGGACGCGATTCGTTACCTCAACTCGGGCGCGGCCCGTGGCAAGGTGGTGGTGACAGTGGCCCCGGCTTGAACCGAAGCCGCGGAGACGCCGTGTACCTGAAGTGCAGGTACCACCGGCGGTTAGGAAATCCGAGTTGTCCCAGATCAGGCACCATCTGCGCCATGTCGGTGGCGCGGTGCTCACCACGCTCGCCGCTCTGCTCGTCTTTCTCGAGCTGGTCATGCCCGACCAGATCACGCGGCTCCCACCCGGCAACTTCTGGCTGAACGCGCTGGTCCGCATCCCGATCGAGGCGATCGTGGCGGTGGCCGTGCTGCTCGCGCTCCCGGGGCGCGGGCGGCGCGTGCTGGCCACGCTGCTCGGCCTCACGCTCGGCCTGCTCACCATCGTGAAGATCGTTGACATGGGCTTTTTCGCGGTGCTGGCCCGCGAATTCGACCCGGTGCTCGACTGGGTGCTGTTCATTGACGGGTACCACTTCCTCGAGGACTCCATCGGCAAGTTCGGCGCCTTCGGGGTGGCCGCGGGAGCGATTCTGCTGTCGGCAGCGATCTTGACGTCTACCGCCTTCTCGGTACGACGATTGAGCCGTGTGCTCGCCGAACGTGCCCGTCCCACGCGGCACGCCACGTTCGCGCTGGCCTCCGCCTGGGTGATCCTCGCGATGCTCGGCGTCCAGATCGTCGGCGGCGTGCCGGTGGCCGCGCAGGCCGCCGCCGAGCTGGCTCGCGACACCGCGCTCAAGGTGCCGCAGGACATCGCCGACAAGAAGGCGTTCGAACGCGAGGTCCAGATCGACGCGTTCCGCAACCTGCCGGACACCCAGCTGCTCACCGCGCTGCGCGGCAAGGACGTGATCATCGGATTCGTCGAGAGCTACGGCCGCGACGCGGTGGCGAATCCCGAGTTCAACTCCACCGTGCTCGACCAGCTCAAGACCGACGACGCCAAGCTCAAGTCGGCCGGTTTCGGGGCGCGCACCGGCTTCCTCACCTCGTCGACCTCGGGCGGCGGCAGCTGGCTGGCCCACGCGACCTTCCTGTCCGGCCTGTGGATCGACAACCAGCAGCGCTACCGCAGCCTGGTCAACTCCGACCGGCTCACGCTGACCCGCGCGTTCAAGCGGGCCGGCTTCCGCACCGTCGGGGTCGAGCCCGGCGTCACGTACGCGTGGCCGGAGGGCCAGTTCTACGGCTACGACCAGGTGTACGACGTGCATGCGCTGGACTACCACGGCCCGATGCTGAGCTGGTCGACGATGCCCGACCAGTACGCCATGCGGCAGCTGCAGAAGTTCGAGTACGGCCGGACGTCGCGCGGCCCGCTGATGGCCGAGGTGACGCTGACCTCCAGCCACACGCCGTGGGCGCCGCTGCCCCAGACGCTGCCGTGGGACCAGCTCGGCGACGGCTCGGTCTACGGGCCGATCATCAAGCAGGCCGAGGGCGCCGGCGCGATCTGGAAGGACAACCACCGGGTCCGCGAGGCTTACGCCACGTCGATCGCCTACTCCTTGGACACGCTTGTCTCGTACGTGCAGAAGTACGCCGACGACAAGCTGGTGATGATCCTGCTCGGCGACCACCAGCCGAACTCGATCGTGGTGGGCCAGAACGCCAGCAAGGACGTGCCGATCTCGATCGTCGCCAAGGATCCGAAGGTGTTCGACCGGATCAAGGGCTGGGGATGGACCGACGGGCTCACACCGGCGCCCGGCGCGCCGGTGTGGCCGATGAACGAGTTCCGCGACAGGTTCCTCACCGCGTACGGCCCTGACGGGCAGCCGCACTAATCGGTGACCCGAGGCAGCTTCTGGGCCTCCTTCAAGGCTGCCGCGGCGCTCGCGTACGGGTTGTAGGTGTACGTCCGCGACAGCGGGCCCGGGATCGTGAAGTACTCGGCCGACAGCTTGGCCGGGTCGGTCGCGATCTCGCCGCGGGCCGGCGCGTCGTTGCCGTCGTCCCAGCCCCACGGCGCGTTCGCCGAGTTCGTTTCGCACGACCAGGTGCCTACGCCGCAGTCGCCCGACCGGTCGCCGGCGAAGGTGCCGAGGTTGGCGAACAGGCTCGCGTTGTCGCGCTGTGCCCACATGCCGCCCGCGGCGAAGATGTCGATCAGCCGGTAACGCACGTCCCGGTCGTCGGGGCCACTCGGCGACTCGGACGCGGTCAGCGACGGGTAGTAGACGACGCCGTCGCCGTTGATGTCGTACTGCGGCCACGCCTTGAGGCCGTGCCCCTTCGCCTCCTGGGCGGTCACCGGGTGCGGGAAGGAGTCGTGCGGGGAGGCCTTGAGCTGCAGCGTCCCGTCGATCGTCTCGCGGCCGCCGGTCCAGGTGCTGCCGGCCGGCGTGTAGGAGTAGAAGTCGCTGTGGGCGACCGTGACGGCCGCGCGCAGGATCCCGTACGCGGAACCGTCCTTCTCGATGATCTCGGTGAGCCCTTCGCCGTCGTTCTCGTGCTCGGTCTCGAAGAACGGGTGGTCGATCCAGTCGCGGGGGTGGAAGAAGAAGTACGTGATGAACCAGTGCGTGCTGGTCTCAGTGACCCCGTAGTAGGCGGCGGCCTGGGTGCTGCGGCCGGCGTGGTCCCAGTTGTCGGTGCCGACCAGGTTGCCGTCGAAGTCGTACCGTGCGATGAAGTCCGATTTTCCCGACAAAGCGTGCGCGCCGGTCGCGTCCACGTCCTGATAGTGGATCGGCGCCCAGCGCAGGGCGAGCTCGGCCCGGCTCGGCGCCGCTTGCGCGGGCGCGCTCAACAGGCCCGCGGCCAGCACCCCCACGGCTAGCACCCCCGGGGCGATTCCCTTGATCATCATGGTCAGCCCTTCCCATCGATCGACCACGACGAATCTTTCGGGATGATCGTGATCCATGGGCGGACCGGCGGTGAAGTCTGCCTGCCCGGCGCACGTAGGCTTCCCGGGTGTTCTCCGTAGATCTCGGCGGCGGCGCCACGCTGCGGCCCCTCGAGCCCTGGCAGGCAAGCGAGTTCCTGACCCACATGGACCGGGCACGCGCCACCGTCGACCCGTGGATCCCGTGGGCGAGCCGCAGCCCCGACCTCGACGGCGCCCGCGCCACGCTGCGGCGCTACGCCGACCTCCAGGCCCGCGACGCCGGCCGCATCTGCGGCATCTGGCTCGGGGAGACGCTGGTCGGCGGCACCATGTTCGTCTCCTTCGACGCGGACTCCGGGATCGCCGAGGTCGGCTGCTGGCTCGAGCCGGCCGCCACCGGCCGCGGCCTGATCACCACGGCGTGCCGCGTGCTGATCGACTGGGCTTTTCGCGTACGCGGCATGCACCGCATCGAATGGCACTGCCGTCCCGACAACGTCGCCAGCTCGAACGTCGCCCGCCGCCTCGGGATGAAGCTCGAGGGCACGCTCCGCGAGAACTACCCCTGGCAGGGCGTGCGGCACGACACCGAGATCTGGGCGGTGCTCGCCGCCGACTGGCAGTAGGCCGACTGGCAGTAGGATGGGGGGCATGTCGCAGACACCACCGTAAGGACGGCGCTTCGTTTCCGCCTCCTTCCGTCTGCGCATTCCCAGGAGTTTCGTCATGCCCCGCCCCGCCGCGGCGGGGAGTTACCGTGCTGTCCTGCTGCTGCCGTCCGCGTCGCGCACGTTCGTGCCCGCGCTCGGTGGCCGGCTCGCGTACGGCCTCCTCCCGCTAGCCACCCTGTTCACCATCCAGCAGGCGACCGGCTCGTACGCCGCCGCCGGGCTGGCGCTGGCGCTTTTCGGCCTGGCCTCGATCACCCTGCCGCTGAAGGCGCGCTATCTGGCTCTGCTGCCGTGGCTGGCGCTGGTGTGCGCGTTGTGCCTCGGCGCCGCCGCGCTGACGCCGTGGCCCGTGGTCTTCGTCGGGCTGGCCGGGCTGGCGGCGCCTCCGCTGGGTCCGGCGATGCGGGCGACCTGGCGGTCGCTCACCGAGGGGACGTCGCTCAAGGAGCGCGCGTACGCCCTCGACTCGATCGCCGAGGAGAGTTTGTATCTGCTCGGGCCGCTGCTGGCCGGGTTGCTGATCGCGGTGGCGCCCGCCCGGTTTGCGCTGCTGCTGACCGCCGGGCTGCTCCTCGCCGGCACCATCGGCATGGTGCTCGCCGCGCCCGCCCCGGCGTCTTCCGCGTCGGCCGCTCGGGTGCCGGCTGCTCCCGCTCCTGCTTCCGCGTCCGCCGCTTCCGCGTCTGCCGTTCCCGCGTCCGCCGTTTCCGCGTCCGCCGCTTCCGCTCCCGTGTCCGTCGGTCCTTCGGAGACCGGCGCCGCCGTGCCGCTGCCGGACGACGGGGCCGCCCATTGGCTGCGCCGTCTCTTCGATCCCGGTCCGTTGCGGTCGCGAGGGCTGCTCGGCGTGCTCGCCGTGCTGCTGCTGACCGGGGCCGGGATCAGCGTGGCCTACACCGGCATGGCGGCCGTGGCGCAGTCGCATGGCCGGCCCGGCGCCGCGGGGCTGCTCGAGGGCGCCGTCGGTGTCGGCAGCGTGCTGGGCGGACTGCTCTGGTCGCGCCGGCGGCACACCCGGGCGCGTTCCCGCCACTTCGCCGGGCTGCTCGCCCTGCTGGCGGCCGGGCTGCTGGCGGCTGCCGTCGCGCCCGGGCTCGTCGTGCTCGGGTCGGTGATGGGCGTGGCCGGCCTGGCGATCGCCCCGCTCTACGTGGTGGCCTACCTGGCCGCCGACGACCTGACGCCGGCCGGCCGATCCACCGAGGCCGGCACGTGGATCAACGTGGCCGCCAACGCGGGAAGCGCGCTGGGCGCGGCCACCGCCGGCCTGGTCACCGACCACCTCGGCCCGGCACCGGCGTTCCTGCTGGCCGGCTTGACGGTGGGCGGCGCCTCGCTCGCCGCCCTGCTCGCCGGGTCGCGCCCGGCCGGCCAGGGTCGGGCGCGGTTGTGAGGTGCGGCTTGGGGCCGGGGCGTTTCGCTCGGGCGGTTGTGAGGTGGGGCTTGCTCGCCGGGAGGCGTGCGGCCCGCGTCGTGGGGCGGGACCTAGTCTCATCGGGTGCTCGGAGAACCCACGCTGACCCACCGCTCCGAAGGCGGCCACGACATCCCGCTCCTGGTCTGGCGGTTGCCCGTGCCGGTCCGCTCGATATCGTCGGCCGTTCTGGGCGGGGGTGTCGGGGAGTGCCGCTGGGTGGTCAACGCGAGCGTCCCGATGTCCTACGACCGTGACGACCCGGCGGTGCACCTCGCCGAGCTTGCCGCCGGTCTCGGGCTGTCCGGGCCGGGTGTCGGCCTGCTCACCGGGGTCGACGTCGCCGACGTGGTGGCCGCGGCCGACGAGGGAGTGCGGGTCTGGGCGACGGTGGGCCTCGGCGCGCCCATCCAGGCCGCCGCCAACGTTGAACGGCCAGCCGTCCCGTCCTCGACGCCCGAGCGGCAAGCCATAACGCCCGGGCGGCAAGCCATCCCGTCGTCAACCTCCGAGCGGCAAGCCGTCCCGTCGTCAACGCCGAAGCGGCAAGCCGTCCCGTCCTCAACCCCCGACCGGCTCCGCCCGGGGACGGTCAATGTTGTGGTGTGGGTGCCGCCGCGGCTCGGTGACGCGGCGCTGGTCAACGCGGTCGCCACGGTCACCGAGGCCAAGACGCAGGCGATCCGCGAGCTCGGGCTCGCCGCGACCGGCACGGCGACCGACGCGGTGTGCGTGCTCTGCCCGGCCGAGGGGGAGGCCGCGGAATACGGGGGTCCGCGCTCGACCTGGGGCGCCCGGCTCGCCCGCGCCGCCTATCGGGCCGTGCTGCGGGGCGGCGCGATCAACCTGGCCGGCACGCAGTCGTGGTCCGACCGAGCAGGGCGGCCCTGATCCGGCTAACAGGGCGGTCGTAGTCCCGGCTGAACAGGTCAGTCGTAGTCCCGGCCGAACAGGTCAGTCGTAGTCCCGGCCGAACAGGTCAGTCGTAGTCCCGGCCGAACAGGTCAGTCGTGGTCCCGGGCGAACAGGGAAGTCATGGTCCGGCCGAGCACCGCAGGTGTGGTCCGGCCGAGCACGGCAGTTGTGGTCCGGCCGGACACGGCAGTCGTGGTTCGGCCGAATTCGTGATCAGCTGGCGGCCACCGGCGTGAGCAGCACGACCGCGGTCTCCCGGCCCCGGCGGGCCGAGAACGCGTCGAGGTCGCCGTAACCCTCGTAGTCGTGGAGCGCCGTCCACAGCCGGTCGCGCTCGTCGCCGGACGCCTGCGACGCGGTCACCGCGCGGGAGCCGCCGACCGTGTCGACGGTCGCGGACGGGTTGGCCCGCAGGTTGAGCCACCAGGCCGGATCGGCCCGATCCCAGCCGTTCATGGCCAGGGTGACGAGGCGGCCCTCGTCCTCGATGTAGCAGAGCACGACGGCGCGCCGCTCGCCCGATCGGCGGCCGACCGTCGTCAGCCGCAGCATGCCGCAGCGGCCGGGCTGCGGCCGGCGCAGGCCCACGCGGTCGGACGTGACGCGGAGCAGCAGCTTGTGCGCGGCCCAGGCGCCGCGGACGAACCATCGGGGCGGAAGCGTCGGCGATTTCGAAGCGGTCATGAGAAGCCTCCTACGGTGTAGACCTACGACGTAGAATAGATCCTACGGTGTAGAAGAACAAGTAGGATCGGAGAGTGCCACGACGTGCGAGCAATGAGACGACGCGTACGACCAAGCGCCTGACCAAGGCCGGGATCGTCACCGAGGCGATCGCCCTCGCCGACGCGGGCGGCCTCGACGGGCTGAGCATGCGCAGGCTCGCGCAGCACCTCTCGGTCGACCCGATGTCGATCTATTACCACGTGCGGGACAAGGACACGTTGCTGGCCGAGATGGCCGACGCGGTGGTCGCCGAGATCAGCCGGGCCCGGCCGGCGGGCGCCAGGACCGACCAGCCCGGGACCGGCCAGCCCGGGACCGGCCAGCCCGGGACCGGCCAGCCCGGGACCGGCCAGCCGTGGACCGACCAGCTGCGGGAGCTGATCATGGCGGCGCGCGCGACGATGGTGCGGCATCCGTGGGCGGCCCGCGTGCTCGAGGGGCGCGACACCCCGACGCCGGCCGTCATGCTGCACCTCGAGCGGGTCCTGGCGATCATGCGGGGCGGCGGCTGCTCGGTCGACCTCGGCCACCATGCGATCCACCTGTTCGGCAGTCGCCTGCTCGGCTTCAGCCAGGACCTCTTCGACGACGACCCGGACACCGCCCCGCCCCCGGAGGCGGTTGCCGGGTGGGCCGCGACCATGCCGCACATCGTCGAGCTGGCCACGGCCGTCACCCACGACGGCCCCCTCGGCGGGTGCGACGACGAAGGCGAGTTCGCCTTCGCCCTCGACATCATGCTGGAGGGCCTGGAACGACGAAGGCTCACGGCCGACGAGCCGGCAAAGACAAGGGCCGGCAAGGACAAGGGTCAGTGGAAGCTGAGCTCGCCCGCCTCGATCGGGGCGGAAACCCGGTTCTCCGGCGGCGCCAGTGGGCACAGCCAGGCGTCGTCGTAGGCGCAGGACGGGTTGTAGAGGTAGTTGAAGTCGAGCCGGACCCGGTCGCCGCCCAGCAGGGTGAGCCCGCGCCCGTGCGTCCCCTTGACGGTGTCGGTCAGATAGCGCCCGCCACCATAGGAAGCCGTCCCGCAGGTGCCGTCGCGGACCGGCAGGAACAGCCCCCCGCCGTACGCGGAAATCCACCACAGCGAAAGCGAGCCGAACGGCGTCGGAAGCACCCCGGCGCGCCGGTAGTGCACCACCCCGTCCGGCCCGCCGGTGTCGATGTCGATCTCGCCGGACGCCGGTTGCACGACGGTCTCGACGATCGCCTCCGGGTTGGCCGGGAAGTAGCGCAGCCCGGTGAAGGACGCCCGGTCGGTGATGGGTGACTGCGGATGGGTGGCGAACAGCTCGTCCCGCCGGGCGCGGAAATCCTTGAGGTCGGCGGCCTCCAGATACATCCGGGCGACGGCGGCGCGATAATCGGCCAGCTCGAGTGCGTCCATGAGCGCCAACCTAACCCTCAGGCCGGGTATGCGGTCGCCTCTTGCGCCTTGACCGTGGCCCACACCTCACGTCCGGGGGCGAGTTCCAGTTGCACGGCCGCCGCCGGTGTGACGTCGGCCGCCACCGCGATCGGCCCGGACAGCTCGATCCGCAGCACGTCGCCGTGCCGGCCCATCGCGGTCACCGTCGCCGGCCAGGTGTTGCGCGGGCTGCCGGCGGGGCGCTCCGGAAAGAGCGAGACCGCCGACGGCGGAAAGGCCACAAAGGCATCACCATCCAGACGTACGGCGGTGACCAGCGCGAACCCGTCGGGCAGCGTGACCGTCGTCCCCGCCGCGTGGCCGCGGTACAGGTTGAGCCCGACCAGGCGGGCCACGTAGTCGGTGCGCGGCTGGGCGGTGATCGTGGCGGCGTCGCCGGACTGCACGATGCCGCCGTCCTCGACGATCACCAGCCGGTCGGCGAGCATCAGCGCGTCCAGCGGATCGTGGGTGACCAGCACGGTGGCGCCGGGAAACGACGAGAGGTGCCCGCGCAGCCGCGCGCGCGTGTCCAGCCGGGTGCGGGCGTCGAGCGCCGCGAGCGGCTCGTCGAGCAGCAGCAGCTTGGGCTCCGCGGCGAGGGCGCGGGCGAGCGCGACCCGCTGTGCCTGGCCTCCGCTCAATTGGCGAGGCTTTTTCCGTACGTGATCGGCCAGACCCACCCGCCGCAACCACTCCCGGGCCTGCTCGCGCGCTTCCCGGCGCGGCACGCGCCGGCACCGGGGACCGAAGGCCACGTTGTCGAGCGCGGTGAGGTGCGGGAAGAGCAGGTAATCCTGGAAGACCACGCCGATCCGGCGGTGCTCGGGCGGTTCCCGGTCGAGCCGGGCGCCGTCCAGCGTGACGTGCCCGTCGTCGAGGCCGGTCAGCCCGGCCAGCGCGCGCAGCGCCGTGGTCTTGCCCGCGCCGTTGGGCCCGAGCAGCGCCACCACCTCGCCGGCCGCGACCGCCAGCGCGATGTCCAGGGTGAACCCGGCGCGCCGCACCACGAGACGAGCGTCCAGCATCACGCGGCCACCCACCGGTCGCGCAGAGCGGCCAGGATGCCGACCGAAACGACGAGCAGCACGAGGCTCAGCACGATGGCCGCGTCCACGTCCTGTTCGAGGGCGAGATAGACGGCCAGGGGCATGGTTTGGGTACGGCCGGGGAAGTTGCCGGCGAAGGTGATCGTCGCGCCGAACTCGCCGAGCGCCCGTGCCCAGCACAGCACGGCCCCGGCCGCGACGCCCGGCGCGATCAGCGGCAACGTGACCCGGCGGAACGCCGTCCAGCGGGAGGCGCCGAGCGTGGCCGCGGCCTCCTCGTAGCGGGCGTCGGCGCCCCGCAGCGCACCCTCGACGCTGATCACCAGGAACGGCATCGCGACGAACGCCTCGGCCACCACCACGCCGGCCGTGGTGAATGGCAGGCTGACGCCGAACGTGGCGTCGAGCCAGCCGCCGACCAGGCCGCGCCGCCCGAAGACCAGCAGCAGCGCCACGCCGCCGACCACCGGCGGCAGCACCAGCGGCACCGTCACCAGCGCGCGCACGAAACGCCGGCCGGGGAACTCGGCGCGGGCCAGCACCCAGGCCAACGGCACGCCGAACAGCAGGCACACCACGGTTGCCAGCGTCGCCGTGAGCAGCGAGAGCCGCAGCGCGGCGAGGATGCCCGGCTCGGTCAGCTGCCGCGGCAACGTCGACCAGGGCGCCCGCCAGAGCAGCCCGAACAGGGGGAGGACCAGGAAGGCCAGCCCGGCGATCGCGGGGATCGCCAGGGCCGGCGGCACCCTGGTGCGGCGACGGCTGCTCAGGGCTTCTGGAACCCTGCGTCGGTGAGCACCTTGAGCTCGGGCTCGGTCCGCACGAACGCCACGAACGCGGCCGCCGCCGCGGCGTTGGGCGCGTTCCGGAGCGCCACGATCGGGTAGTCGTTGATCGCGCCGGCCGACTCGGGGAACTCGATGCCCTCGACGTCGGCCGCGGCCGCCCGGGCGTCGGTGCGGTAGACCAGCGCCGCGTCCACCTCGCCGAGCCGCACCTTGGACAGGGCCGACTTGACGTCCCGTTCCAGGGTCACCGGCGTGAGCCGCACGCCGGCCGCGCCGAGCGCCGTCGCGGCCGCCGCGCCGCACGGGACCTGCTCGGCGCAGAGCGCCACCTGCACGCCCGGCTTCGTCAGGTCGGCGAGCCCCTCGATGCCCTTCGGGTTCTTCTTGGGTACGGCGATGACGAGCTGGTTGCGGACGAAGACGGCCGGGTCGCCGGCCGCGTCGCCGGCGTCGGTGACGGTCTTCATCGTCGCCGGGCTGGCGGCCGCGAACACGTCGGCGGGGGCGCCCGCGGTGATCTGGTGGGCGAGACCGCTGCTCCCCCCGTACGAGAAAGTGATCTTGACCCCCGGGTTGGCCCGCTCGAAGTCCTTGCCGATCCGATCGAAGGACCCGGTCAGCGACGCCGCGGCGAGCACCGTGAGATCGCCGGAGACGCCCGCCCCGCTCGCGCCCGGGCCGGCGGCCGGCGTCGCGTTGCCGCCGCAACCGGCCAGGAGCGCGGTGATCGCCAGGGCGGTCAGGATCTTCTTCACCGGTCGTCTCCTCGCTCCACGACCACGGTCGTCGACTTGATCACGGCAACCGCGGTCGAGCCGACCTCGAGTCCCAGCTCGTCCACCGCCTCGCGGCTCATCAGCGAGACCACCCGGAACGGCCCGGCCTGGATGTCGACCTGCGCCATCACCGAGTCGCGGGCGATCGCGGTGACGATGCCGGGCAGGCGGTTGCGCGCCGACGAGCGGCGCACCCCCGGGTCGGGCTCGTCGGCCAGCGACCGGGCGAAGGCCGCCAGGTCGGCGCCCGCGATGCTGCGATGCCCGTGCTCGTCGCGGCCGGCGCCGAGCCGGCCGGAATCCACCCAGCGGCGCACGGTGTCCACGCTCACCCCGAGCAGCTCGGCCGCCTCCCCGATGCGGTACGTCGTCACGCGGCCACCCTACGGCCGCAGATGCGAGGATCGGTACGTGAAATGACTCGCAGATGCGGAACCGTTGCCAAGCTCACTCCGCCCCCGGCATGCTGGACGGCGTGCCGGAACGGATCACCGAGGTCACCGGGTTCCTAGCCGAGGTGCTGGGGCCGCGGGCGCCGCTCACCGTGATCGTCGACGGCGGCGACCACGGCGCGGCCGCCGCCTTCGCCGCGCGGCTGGCCGAGGCCTTCCCGCCGTCCGCGCGAGCGTGGACGGTCGACGCCGTGCTCGGGCTCAGCGGCCCGGCCGGCGGCCGCGTCGACTCGGCGCTCAACGTGCTGGAACCGGCGGCCGACCGGGTGATCGTGTATTTGCGCAGCGGCCGCCGGGGCAACGGCGACGGCGAGCGCCGCGCCCAGGTGGTGATCGACCACCACGATCCGCAGTGGCCGGTCATCCGGCACGTGCACCCGCGGCTGGCCGACCCCGAGCGGTGGTATCTCACCGAGAGCAGGGCGTTCTTCGGCGCCCGCGCCGCGGATTGGGACACCCGTTTCGGCGACGACATGCCGGCGTACGCGAAAGCCGTCGAAACGGCCGTGACGCGCCCCGGTGACCTTGTCCTCGACGTCGGCTGCGGCACCGGCCGGGCCCTTCCCGCCCTGGCCGCCGCGGTCGGGCCGGCCGGACGGGTGCTCGGCTTCGACGTGACGCCGGCGATGCTGGCGGCGGCCCGGGAGGCCGGCCGGGGCGAGTGCGCGCGCCTGGTGCTCGCGGACGCCCGCCGCCTGCCGCTGCCGGACGCGGTGGCCGGCCTGGTCTTCGCGGCCGGCCTGGTGCAGCACCTGCCCGACCCGGCGGCGGGCCTGGCCGAGCTGGCCCGGGTGACCCGCCCGGGCGGACGGCTGATGATCTTCCACCCCACCGGGCGGGTCGCGCTGGCGGCGCGGCACGGGCGCACCCTGCGGCCGGACGAGCCGCTGAACGAGAACAACCTGCGGCCGTCGCTGGCCGCGGCGGGGTGGGAGCTGTCGCGGTACGAGGACGCGGATGATCACTTCCTCGCGCTGGCCGTGCGCCGCCCGCCCTGCTGAGCGCCCGCCCTGCTGAGCGCCCGCCCTGCTGAGCGCCCGCCCTGCTGAGCGCCGGTCGTGCGCATCAGGGCAGGTCGGCAAGCTCCTGGGTGAGCAGCCCGGTCAGGTGGTCGTGGCGGCCGTCGGCGATCGGGATGCCCCGGCTCGGGCCCTCGGCGATCATCAGCACGTAGAGGTGGATGCGGTACAGCGCCAGCCGGATCCGGGCCGGCTCGTCGAACGGCGCCGGTCGGTAGCCCGCCACGAACGGATGGCCGGGTATGTCCTCGATGCGCCGCAGGAGGGCGGGCGAGACGAAGTCGAGCAGCGGGTCGCCGTAGAGGTAGCGCTCGCCGTCCACCAGGCCGGTCAAGGAACCGTCCGGGCCGGCCAGGACATTGCCGTCCCACAGGTCGAAGTGCAGCAGGGCGGGGCGGGTCACGGCGGCCAGCACGTCGCGATAGCGGGCGACCACGCCGTCCAGCGGCGGCAACGGGACGTTCCAGTCGGCGGCATCGGCTCGCAGCGCGTCGACGATGGCCTCGAAGGCCGTCGGCCAGTCGTCGCCCGCGGCGCGGTCGCCGGTGTAGCCGAAACGCGGGCCGGTGATGCCGTGGATCCGGGCGACGCACGCGCCCAGCTGCTCGCGGGCCTTGGGCGAGTCCCGGGCGGCGAGCGGCGTTCCGGGCAGCAGCGTCGTGATGATCCAGGCCGGATCGGGCGAGACGGCCAGGACGGAGGGGACCGGGACGCCGGGCGTCCGGGCCGAGATCATCTCGAAGTACTCGGCCTCGGCGGGGATCAGGCCCTGCTCGTACCGGAGCAGGCGAGCCGCCGCCGGCGGACCCACCTTGACCACCACCTCGCGCCCGTCGGTCAGATCGGCCCGCCACACGGCGGCGAAGGTGCCACCGGACAGCTCCCGGGCGCCGGACAGGCCCACGCCGAGCGCGCTCTCGACGATCGAGGCGATGTCCGTCGTGGACAGATCATGCTGGGTAGGACTGCGCACCATCAGACTGTAGAGGCCGGAACCCGAGCGTGTGCTCCGCGACGGTGCGGAGCCGGCCGGCTCGACGAACAGCCCGTCCCCGGTTGCGGTCGAGGCGATCAGTGCGCGACCGCGACCGCCGGCTCGATCGGCTGCTCGACCGGGAGCCGACCCGGCCGCACGACCAGCCACAGCACCGCCGAGGCCGCCGCCATGCCGCCGAAAACCACGGTCGCCATCGCGACCGCGCCGACGCCGAGCATCCCGACCAGCGGCGCGGCCAGCGCGCCCACGCCGAACTGCACCGCGCCCAGCAACGCCGCCGCGGTGCCGGCCGTCTCGCCGTGCCGCGACAGCGCGATGGCCGGCGCGTTCGGCATGGCGAGGCCGACCATGGCCAGCACGAACCAGAGCGGCACCAGGATCCCGGCCAGCCCGAACCGGCCGGTCGTGGCCAGCGTCAGCAGGACCAGGCCGCCGCCCAGGCCGGCCAGCAGCGCGCCGCCGAGGATCTGCTGCGGCGTCCACCGGCGCAGCAGCCGCACATTCAGCTGCGTCGCTCCGATCAGGCCGATCGCGCCGCCCGCGAAGACGAACGCGAACTGCTGCTCGGACATCCCGTACTCGTCCTGGAAAACGAAGGAGGAACCGCTCACATAGGCGAAAAGCGCGGCCATGGCCAGCCCGGCGACGAGGATCAACCCGACGTACACGCGATCGGTGAAAAGCCGGCGGTAGTCACGCAGCGTGCCCACCACCCCGCCGCGCCGGCGGGCCGCCGGCGGCAGCGTCTCGGGCAGGATCAACGCGGCCGCCGCCATGATCGCCGCGCCCACGACGGTGAGCACCACGAACACGCCGTGCCACGACGACCAGCGCAGCACCAGGCCGCCCACGGTCGGCGCGAGGATCGGCGCCACCCCCACCACCAGCATCAACCGCGACAGCAGCTGGGCCGCCGCGAGCCCGCTGTAGAGATCGCGAACGATCGCCAGCGCCACCACCGAGGCCGCCGCCGCGCCCAGGCCCTGCAGCACGCGCAGCGTG
This sequence comes from Paractinoplanes rhizophilus, assembly GCF_042664765.1. Taxonomy (NCBI): domain Bacteria; kingdom Bacillati; phylum Actinomycetota; class Actinomycetes; order Micromonosporales; family Micromonosporaceae; genus Paractinoplanes; species Paractinoplanes rhizophilus. The sequence goes on from NZ_JBHTBJ010000009.1 coordinate 166,421, forward strand.
CCGAGGATCGCCAGGTTCGGCGCGATCACGCACAGGACGGACGCGAGCACGTGCACCCCGATGCCGGTCAGTAGCGGCAGTCGCCTACCCAGCGCGTCGGCGAACGGGCCGACGATGAGCTGCCCGAGCCCCAGCCCGATCAGCGTGCCGGTGAGCGTGAGCTGCACCGACGCGGCCGACGCGTGCAGGTCGGCGGTGATTTTCGGCAGGGACGGAAGGTACATGTCGATGGTCAGCGGCCCGAGGGCCGTCAGAAAACCGAGCACGAGTACGAGGGGCAGGCGGCGTTTCTCCACACCAGCGACAAGTGACCCGCGCCGCGCATTCTTCCGCGCGGCCCGGAATGGTAAGTGTGCTCACATCCCCGCCAAATGCCGGAAATTCATTTGCGTTTTTGCATGACGAACGGGCGCAGTAGCCGGTAGAGCTGGGTGTCGGTCACCTCGCTGTACAGGCTCTCGCCCGCCGCCACGAAGACCACGCTCGGGCAGTCGCCGTCCGCGCCGGTGACCGGCTTGTCGAGCAGTTTGCGGCCGGTGGCGGTCTCGTACAGCCGCAGCCGGTAGACGCCCTGGACCAGCGCGACGGTGGCCGGCGTCTGGTCCTTGTACTTGCACGTCCGGAGCTGCTTGGCGGGCCTGGTCAGGTCGAGGCAGGCGACGAGCTGCGACTTGGCCGGGTGGTCCGGCGTCCAGGCTCGCCAGATCGACTCGTTCTGGTCGGGCACCCGCACCGCGCTGAGCATGTGCCGCCGCGGCGCCAGCATCGAGTCGACCACCCCGACCGAGATCTGGTGGGGCGCCTTGCCGGCGAACTTCGGCGACTGCGGGTAGTACCACCCGTCGCAGACCCGCGCGAGATCGTCGCCGGCGCGGACCGGGTGGGCGCCGGCTTGCGGCCCGGTGGGCGGCGTGGCCCCGGCGCCCGCCGGCGCCGACGGGGTCGGGGCCGAGGGCGTGGCGCCGCTCGCGGTGCCGGTTGCCGATTTGTCCGGTCCGCCGCCGGTCCCGAGGGCGGCGAGGGCCACTCCGAGCAGCACCAACACGGCGACCGCGGCCGCCACGCCGACCATCCAGCGCGGCGGACGCCACCGGGGCGCGGACTCCGCCGGCTCGGGCTGGATCGGCTCGGATTGGGCCGGCTCGGATTGGGCCGGCTCGGCTTTCGTGGGCTCGGCTTTCGTCGGCTCGGCCTTCGTGGGCTCGGCTTTCGTCGGCTCCGGCGCGGGCTCGGGCTGTGCGGGTTGCGCCGTTTTGTCGGCCGGTGCCCCCGTTTCCTTCATGGCGGTCCCGTCGTCCTTCGGTGGTGGACCGCGAACTCTATCGAATGATCCCGGCCCCCACCTGGCCAGGCGCGGCCGCCGCCGGCGGCGGAGACATCAGCCGCGGGGCGCGACCAGAACGGCGTCGACGATCGTCTTCAGCCCGGCGGCGACCCGCCGCCCGGTGGGGCGTCAGGCGGCGGGGCGGCGGAGTTTGGTGCCCGGCAGCATGCGCCGCGGTTCGGGAAGGTAATCGCCCGAAGCCAGCTCCAAGCGGACGAACGGGATGGCTCGCCCCAGGGCGGCCAGGTCGGCGTCGCTGCCGTCGATCTCGTAGCCCATGTGCCGGGCCAGGACGCGCGCGGCGCGGCGGTGGCGGCGGGCGTAGGCCAGCATGACCTCGGCGCCCTCGTCGGTGGTCAGGGGCTGGGCGATCGCGCGCCGGCCGTCGCGGCCGACGGTGATCGTGGTGTCCGGGTGGGCGAGCAGGTTGCGGTACCAGTCGGACCGCGGGCCGTAGCCGGCCGCGACCGTCACGGCGCCGCTGGGGGAGTGCGCCACGACCTCGAGGACCACCTGGAAGAGGCGGCCGCTGCGGCGACCGGTGTGCTCGACCAGGACGAGGCGCCGGCCGAAGGCGAAGCCCAGGCCGTAGCGGTAGGCGACCAGAGGCAGGCGAAGGAGGGACCGCCGCAGGCCGCGCGGGGCGGTCGGCGCGGTAAGGGTGCGCACGTCAGTGCTTGGCGTCTTGGCCGGGCTGCGGCTCGTCGTCGGGGTTGATGTGGATCAGGCCGTCGACGACGGCGATGATCGGCATGCTGATCCAGTCGTAGTGCGGGACCGCGATGTCGAGAGCGCGCTCGTGCACGTTCAGCGACGTGCAGGTTTCGTCTATGCAGGCAATTTCGGGGCGCACGGTGCTCATGATTCCTCCAGCGGAGAAGTTTTCATTGCACAGTGCAATCATTACCCAGGCCCGGGCGGTAGCGCTACCGCCCGGGCCGAAGTACCCCCAAAAAAGGCTGATCAGAACGGCGTCATGGTGATCGCCGCGAGGCGCGGGTCGCCGTCGTGGACGAGCGACTCCTGGTTCAGGACATCGTCGAAGGCGAACGCGTACGCCTTGCCGTCCGCCATGTTCTCGTGGATGACCTTGGCGTACAGGTTGGCGGGGTCGCCCCGGTAGAAGTCGGCCGCCGTCCCGCCCGGCTGGGTGTCGATCGTGCCGAGCGTGCCCCGCTGCAGCGCCGCGCAGAGGGTGCGGGCGATCGGCCCGACCACCCGGTCGTTCGGGGCGGCCAGCGCGCCGTCGCAACCCCACACATTCGTGGTCGAGGGCTTGGTGAACGAGGCGACCACCTTGCTGGTGGTGTCGGTGAAGCTCAGGACATCGCCACTGGTCCGCCCGGTGAATCTGGTGCCCGGCTGGTCGCTGAAGGGCACAACGGTCAAATTCCGTTTCGCGTACGCGTTCCAGGCGCTCGAAATGAGCGGGTCGAGGTAATCCGGGCTCATCAGGCCGGCCTCCGCGGCCTTCCCGGGCGCGAGGACCCGCAGCACCGTGCCGTCGGACGCGGTGACCACGCTCCTGGCGAAGTCGGGCGCGGCCTTGATCGCGTCGATCACCCGCTGCCGGCCGCCGGACTTGAGCTCGCCGGTCGAGATGACCGTGCCCGAGCCGCCGGTGACGCTGACGACGTGCGGCACCGCGAACATGTCGACCTGCGAGCTGTTCAGGAACAGGCCGCCGGCGTCGAGGGTGAACTCGCTCCAGTCGAAGAGGATGTCGCGGTTGGGATCGCCGCCGGCCCACGGCGCGGGCTGCACGAGGCCGTCGGTGGTGAGCCGGAAGTCCAGCTTCTGCCCGAACGACATGTACAGCCGGCCGGAGAGGCCGCGTGGGATCTTGATCGTCGTCGAGGCGCCGGTCAGCGGGATCGACACGTCCGGGGCCGGGACGGGCACCGCGCCGCCGCCGGTCCAGGCCGTGAACGCGCCGGCCGCGTCGACGTGGCCGAGCTTGCCGGTCTTCAGGTTGACGCCGAGCACGTAGAGGAAGACGGTCTCGTTGCGCCCGGTCTTGTTGGTCACCGTGACCGGCAGCAGGTCCGAGGCGGGCGGGACGCCGGCTTTCGTGGTCTCCGACGGGGCGGGCGCTGTGCTGGTGGGCGCCTTCGTGGGCGCGGTGGCCGGCGCGGCGGTGGTCGGCCTGACCGTGGTGGGCGCAGCCGTGGCAGGTGTGCCGGGCGTGCCGGTCGCGACGACCCCGTCGCAGGGCAGGCCGTTGATCCGGCAGTTGACCGGCCGGCCGCCGGAGCCGACGAACCCGAAGGTCGCCGAGGCCCCGACGGCCACCGATCCGTTCCACCCGCGGTTGGCGAACGTGACGTGTTGCCCGGACAGCGTCATGTCCGCTTCCCAGAAGCTGCCGACGGTGGCCCCCGCCGGAAGATCGAACTCCACCTTCCACGAGGCCATGGCGGCCGCCCCGGTGTTGCTGACGGTCACCTCGTCCTGCCAGCCGCTGCCCCAGTCGGACACCGTCCGCACGGATGCGGTCGGCGCCGCGGCCGAGGCCGGCAGGGCGATCCAGATCGTCGCGGCGGCCGCTACCGCGGCCACGACGGTGAGCAGAAGAGTTCGGTTACGGCGCATCGCCGGGCTGCCTCCGGGAAAGGGGGAAACGGGGATGACCGCCATCCTGGGAAGCGCGGCGGTACGACCGACAGGTCTTTACAGTTCCTTTAAGGTGCGATTGCCCGTTCGCCCGGGGCGGATTACCCGCGATGCCCCGACGCCGTCGCGAAACCTGCGCGAAACCTTCCCCGGAGTTACCGGCGTGTGCTGGATCGCGTGCCCTCGCCGCCGCGGGGGCGCGCGTGGGAGGCTGGTTCTTTCGATGCCACGAGCGATGGGGTAAACGGGGCCAATGGGCATGATCAAAGTTGTCGGGCTGGTGCTGCACCCGCGGCGGGACTGCGGCTCGGCGATCGACGCGATCGTCGCGTGGGCCACCCGGCGGGGCGTGACCGTCCTCGGCCTGCACGACGAGATCAGCCGGATCGACTGCGACGCCGTGGCGGTCACCCCCGAGGAGATGGTCGAGCGGGCCGGCCTGCTGGTCAGCCTCGGCGGCGACGGCACGATGCTGCGCACGATGCGGCTGGTCGAGGGGCGCAAGACGCCGGTGCTCGGGGTCAACGTGGGGCGGCTCGGTTTCCTGGCCGAGGTCGACCTGCCCGATCTGGCCGCCGCGCTCTCGGCGATCGACGAGCACAAGTTCACGATCGAGTCGCGCACGGCGGTGCGCACGGTGCTGCCCGACGGCCGCGACGTGTCGGCCTTCAACGACATCGCGCTGGTGCGGGTGCCCGGCGACGGCCTCGCCGCGGTCGGCATCGCGGTCGAGGGCAAGAACTTCGTGAACTACGCGGCCGACGCGGTGATCGTCGCCACGCCCACCGGCTCGACGGCGTACTCGTTCTCGGCCGGCGGCCCGATCGTCTCGCCGAACGTCGAGGCCCTGATCGTCAGCGCCGCGGCCGCGCACTCGTCGTTCAACCGCTCGCTCATGCTCGCGCTGGACGAGCGGCTCGAGCTGGACGTGCTGCCCACCAGCGGCCGCCTCGCCATCGAGGTGGACGGCATCATCGAGGGGTACGTCGACGCCGACGACAAGCTGCGGATCGAGCCGGTGCCGGCCGCCGCGCAGGTGGTCCGGCTCGGCTCCACCTCGTTCTACGAGCGCGCCCGGCGCAAGCTTCGGGTCGAGGGCAGCGCCCAGGTGAGCGTGCGCGACCCGGCGGACAGCGCCGTGGTGGTCGACGCGTTCGAGCGGCAGCGCTACGAGATCCTGCTCGGCGGCGAGGTCGCCGGGGTGCTGCACTACCGCCGGCACGGCGGCCGGGTCGAGCTGATGCACACCGAGATCGAGCAGTCGTTCTCGGGCCAGGGCCTGGCCGGCCGGCTCGCCTCCGCGGCGCTCGAGGACGCCCGCTCCCGCGCCACCCCGGTCGTCGCCACCTGCCCGTTCGTCCGCGGCTACCTGGACCGCCACCCGGAATACTCCGACCTGCTATCAGATGGGGTTTGACACATGGGCCATCCCGCCATCCTGACCGTCGACGACGACCCCTCGGTCTCCCGGGCGATCGCCCGCGACCTGCGGCGCAAGTACGGCGAGGAGTACCGCATCCTGCGCGCCTCCTCGGCGGCCGAGGCCCTGGACGCCCTGCGGGAGATCAAGCTGCGGGGCGGCCGCGTCGCCGTCATGCTCGCCGACTACCGGATGCCGCAGATGAACGGCATCGAGTTCCTGGAGCAGGCGATGGACCTGTTCCCCAACGCCCGCCGGGCGCTGCTGACCGCGTACGCGGACACCGACGCGGCGATCCAGGCGATCAACGTGGTCGACGTCGATCACTACCTGCTCAAGCCCTGGGACCCGCCGGAGGAGAAGCTGTACCCGGTGCTCGACGCGCTGCTCGACGCGTGGCAGGCCACCGGCGACCGCGAGATCGAGGACATCCGGGTGGTCGGGCACCGCTGGTCCGAGCCGTCGTACCAGATCCGCGACTTCCTGGCCCGCAACCTGGTGCCGTACCGCTGGCTGGCCGCCGACGAGCCGGAGGGCCGCCGGCTGCTCGAGGCCGCCTCGGTCGGCCCCGAGTCGGTGCCGCTGGTGGTCACCGCCGACGGGCGGGCGATGGCCCAGCCGACCACCGCCGAGGTGGCCGAGGCGGCGGGGCTGTCCACCACGCCCGGGCGCGACTTCTACGACCTGATCATCGTGGGCGGCGGGCCGGCCGGGCTCGGCGCGGCCGTCTACGGCGCGTCCGAGGGGCTCAAGACGCTCCTGGTCGAGCGCACCGCGGTCGGCGGCCAGGCCGGGCAGAGCTCCCGGATCGAAAACTACCTGGGCTTCCCCGACGGCATCTCCGGCGCGCAGTTGACCGACCGGGCGCGCCGGCAGGCCGGCAAGTTCGAGGCCGAGGTGCTCAACACCCGCGAGGTCACCGGCCTGCGGCTGGACGGCTCGGCCCGGACCCTGACCTTCGCCGACGGCGGCGAGATCTCGGCGCACTCGGTGGTGCTGGCCACCGGCGTCGCCTACCGCCCGCTGCAGGCCGACGGCATCGCCCGGCTCACCGGCTCCGGCGTCTACTACGGCTCGGCCTCCACCGAGGGCCCGGCCTGCGCGGGCGCCGACGTCTTCATCGTCGGCGGCGCCAACTCGGCCGGCCAGGCGGCGCTGTTCTTCTCCCGGTACGCCAAGAAGGTGACGCTGCTGGTCCGCGGCGACTCGCTCGAGGCCAGCATGTCGTACTACCTGATCCAGCAGCTCAACCAGACGGGGAACATCGAGGTCCGGACCCGCTGCGAGGTGCTCAGCGCGCACGGCGACGGCCACCTGCAGGCGATCACCATCTGCGAGAACAAGGGCAGCCTCGAGACCACCGTCGAGTGCGGGGCGCTGTTCATCTTCATCGGCGCCGAGCCGCGCACCGACTGGCTCGGCGAGACGGTGGCCCGCGACGAGCGGGGCTTCGTCTTCACCGGCCCCGATCTGCTGGCGAACGGATCCCGTCCGAAGGGATGGGATCGGGACCGCGATCCGTTCTACCTGGAGTGCAGTGTTCCCGGCATCTTCGCCGCCGGCGACGTCCGGGCCAACTCGGTCAAGCGGGTGGCCTCGGCGGTCGGCGAGGGCGCGATGGCCGTCACGCTGGTCCATCGTTACCTGGAGGCGCAGTAATGTCCGAAGAATCGCTCACCCTCGTCCCGTGTGAGCCCGGTGCCCTCACGCCCGCGGAACTGCGCACCCTGTTCCTGTTCGAGAAGCTGACCGACGATCAGCTCGCCTGGATCGCCGCGCACGGCTGCACGATGCACATGCCGGCCGGCGGCGTCGTGATCCGCGAGGGCGATCCGGCCGACCAGTTCTTCGTGCTGCTCAGCGGCACCATCGCGCTGACCCGGCGAGTCGGCCAGGACGACGTCGAGACCACCCGCACCGAGCAGCGCGGCGTCTACATGGGCGCGACCCAGTCGTACCTGCGCGACGACGGCATCCCGCGCAAGTACATGGCGACCATGCGGGCGCTCGACGACTCCGACTTCTTCGTGATGTCGGCCGCCGACTTCGGCCACATGATGCGCGAGTGGTTCCCGATGGCGATCCACCTGCTCGAGGGGCTGACTCTGGGCATGCGGACCACGGCCGCGGCGATCAGCGAGCGGCAGCGGCTCACCGCGCTCGGCGCCCTGTCGGCCGGCCTCATGCACGAGCTGAACAATCCGGCCGCGGCCGCGTCCCGGGCCGCCGCCGCGCTGCGCCAGCGGGTCGCCGGCATGCGGCACAAGCTCGGCATGCTCGCCGCCGGCAAGGTGCCCACCGACCGGCTGATCGCGCTGGTGGACCTCCAGGAGGACGTCATCGAGCGGGCCGCCAAGGCGCCGGCGCTGACGGCCATGGAGACCGCCGACCGCGAGGACGAGCTGGGCGAGTGGATGGAGGAGCGCAACGTCACCGGCGGCTGGGACCTCGCGGCGGTCTTCGCCCAGGGCGGGATCGACATCGACTGCCTCAACGAGATCGAGACCCGGGTCGGGTCGCCCGACCTGCTCGACCAGGCGATCCACTGGCTCGGGTACGCGCTGGAGACCGAGCAGCTGATGAGCGACATCGAGGACGCCACCGGCCGGGTGTCGAACCTGGTCAACGCGGCCAAGCAGTACTCGCAGATGGACCGGGCCGCGCACCAGTGGATCGACGTACACGGGGGCCTGAAGTCGACCCTGGTCATGCTCAACCACAAGATCGGCACGGGCATCAGGGTGGTGAAGGACTTCGACCGTACGCTGCCGCAGATCCCGGCCCACCCGGCCGAGCTCAACCAGGTGTGGACCAACCTGATCGACAACGCGGTGCAGGCCATGAACGGCGTCGGCACGCTGACGCTGCGCACCTACCGCGAGGGCGACCACGTGGTGGTCTCGATCGGGGACACCGGCCCGGGCGTGCCCGACGAGCTGAAGAAGCGGGTGTTCGAGCCGTTCTTCACCACCAAGCCGGTCGGCGAGGGCACCGGGCTCGGCCTCGACATCTCCTACCGCATTGTGGTCAACGGCCACGGCGGCGACATCGTGCTCGACTCCGAGCCGGGCGACACCAAGTTCAAGGTGCGGCTCCCGATCACCGAGCCCGCCTCTGCCTGATGGGATGATCCACCGGCTATTTGGATGATCCACAAGGCCCGGGCCGGCGGTTAACGTGTGCGCATGTCAAGCACGGTACCGCCGGCCTTTCGCCGCTTCGGCCCGTTCATCGCCGGCGGGATCGGGCTGATCTTCCTGATCGTCGGCGGCGTGCTGCTGGCCAGTCAGGGCTGGGATCGGGCCGACGGCGTCGTCGGCGCCTGCACGACCCGGGTGGACCGCACCGAAACCACGTCGCGCACGATCCAGACCTGCGACGTCGCCTGGGACGATGCGAGCGGCCCGCACACCGCGCCGATCGATCTGAGCGGCAATGTCGTTCCCGGACAGGCCGTCGCGCTGCGGGTGAACGGTTCGGTCGTCACCCAGGCGACGCCGGTGTGGGTGGGCGTGGGCACGCTCGCGATCGGGCTGGCGCTGCTCGCGACCTCGGTCGTGGGATATCGGCGCCGCTGAGTTGGTTGGCCGGCGTCGTCCGCGGGTACCCTTCGTCCGCGATGACACTCCGTAATCCCCGTCCCTCCCGCCGCCGTCTGGTCCTCCTCTTCGGCGCCGTGCTCGTGGTCCTGGCCGCGGTCAACGTCGCCGACAAGTACGGTCCGCACCACACCGGCCTCGTCGTCGGCCCCCTGGTCGCCCTGGGCCTGGTGCTGCTCGGCCGGCGCGCCGGCCTCAGCTGGCACGACCTCGGCATGTCCAAACGCACCCTGCTTCCCGGCCTCAAGTACGCCGTCGGCGCCGTCCTCGCGGTCGCCGTCGTCTACGGCGCCGGGGCGGCGCTGCCCTGGACCCGGCCCGCGTTCCACGACGTCCGCTATCACCTGCACCTGGGCGCCGCGCTGATGACCGCGTTCATCGTGGTGCCGCTGGGCACCGTGCTGCTCGAGGAGGTGGCCTTCCGCGGAGTGCTGCTCGGCCTGGTGCGCCGGCACCGCGGCGCCGCCTGGGCGAGCATCACCTCATCGGTCCTCTTCGGCCTCTGGCACATCCTGCCGTCGCTCCGCCTCAACGGCGCCAACCAGGCGGTCGGCGCGGTGCTCGGCACCGACCTGGCCGGCCGGGTCCTCACCGTGGCCGGCGTCGTCGCGTTCACCGCGCTGGCCGGGCTGCTCCTGTGCGAGCTGCGCCGGCGCAGCGGGAGCATCCTCGCCGCAGCCGCGCTGCACTGGGCGACCAACGGGATGGGCCTGCTGGTCGGCACCTTCCTGGCCACCGTGCGGTTCGCCTGATGCGGCAGCCCGGGTGGGCGGCGCTGCGGCAGTGGGGCGCCGACGCCACACGGCTCGAACGGCTCGCCGGCGGGGTTGCCAACGACGTGTGGAGCGTACGTGTCGGCGGAAATCTCGCGGTCGCACGCCTCGGCACCCGCAGCGACGCCGACCTGGCCTGGGAAACCGGCCTCCTGCGGCACCTCGACCGCGCCGGCCTGACCGTGCCGGTGCCGATCCCGGCCACCGACGGCCGGCTGTTCGCCGACGGCCTGATGGTGATGACCTACGTGGAGGGCCGCCCGCCGGAGACCCCGGCCGACTGGCGCCGGGTGGCCGGCACGCTACGTGAGCTGCATCGGCTGACCCGGGGCTGGCCGCAGCGGCCGGGCTGGCGCTCGTCGGCCGACCTGCTGCACGCCGACACCGGGACCAAGGTTGACCTGCGCGCGATGCCCGCGGAGGGCGTCGCCCGATGCCGGGCGGCCTGGGCCCGGCTCGCCGGCCGGCCCACCTGCGTGGTGCACGGCGACCCCAATGTCGGCAATGTCCGGGTGACCGCCGATCGGGTCGCGCTGATCGACTGGGACGAGTCGCACGTCGACGTGCCCGACCTCGACCTGGTGCTGCCGGACAACGCCGCCGGCCTCGACGACCAGGCGTACGACATCGCCGCGCAGGCCTCGGCCGCGTGGGAGGCCGCGGTCTGCTGGGACGACGAGTACTCGATCAAGCGGCTCGCCGAGGTGCGACCGGTCCCAACGCGCTGACGACCCACCGTCCCTGCCGGCCTCAATCCGCCCTCACGGTGGGCTACCGCGTCGGGGCGTCGCCGCCCCGGCCCCGCTGGCACCGCTTTGCTCTGCTCACTCTGGGGAAGCGCAGGCTGCTGCCCAGCCGCGCCGCTTCCGCTTTGCTCTGCTCACTCTGGGGAAGCGCAGGCTGCTGCCCAGCCGCGCCGCTTCCGACGGGGAACGCGCCGCTTCCTACGAGTGAGCAGAGCAAAGCGCCGTTACCGGAGGACCCGTCCCGAGGAGGTCGCCTCGCGCCATTCCGCGGCCAGCAGGCCGTACGTGTAGCCGTCCACCCAGCCCAGCTCGTCGTGCCAGGAGTCCTCGACGCCGTGCTGCTCGCGGCGCATGCCGACCTTCTCGAGGATCCGCACCGAGGCGTGGTTGTCCGCGTAACAGCCGGCCGTGAGCCGCCGGACCCCCAGCCGGTCGAACGCGTGCGCGATCATCGCGAGCACCGCCTCGGTCGCGTAGCCGCGCCCGCCGTGGGCCGGGTCGAAGATGTAGCCGATCTCCGCCTCGGTGCGCGGCGGCATGCCGGGCTGACCCATGCCGTCGTGCACCTCGAGCGAGACGGTCCCGATCACCAGGCCGTCCAGGGTCACCGCCATGCTGTGGTTGTCCGGGTCGTCCGCCACGCTGCGCCACCATTGCCGCAGGAACTCGGCGTCGGCGTCTTTGCGCAGCAGCCAGCGGGTGACCTCCGGCCGGGTGCGGTACTCCATGATCCGGTCGACGTCCTCGTCGCGTACCGGGCGAAGCACGAGCCGCTCGGTGCGCAAGGTCCTTTCCATGGGTGCGACGTTAATCGCTCGACAACGCGGCCGCGGGGCGGAGATCGTAGGCGGCGTGCGACAGGACGAGATCTGGGACGCCCACGCCGCCCAGCACTACGACACCCCCGGCACTGGCATGTTCGCGCCCGAGGTGCTCGGTCCGGCCGTCGACAGGCTCGCCACGCTGGCCGGCGGGGGAGCGGCGCTGGAACTCGCGATCGGCACCGGCCGCGTCGCGATCCCGCTGCACGAGCGCGGCGTGCCGGTCACCGGCATCGAGCTGTCCCAGCCGATGATCGACCAGCTGCGCACGAAGAACGCGGACATCCCGGTGGTCGCCGGCGACATGGCCACCACCTTCGTCGAAGCTGGCTTCACGCTGGTCTACCTGGTCTTCAACACGATCGCCAACCTGCTCACCCAGCGCGAGCAGGTGGAGTGCTTCCGCAACGCGGCCCGCCACCTCGAGCCCGGCGGCCGCTTCGTGATCGAGCTGTGGGTGCCCGAGCTGCGCCGGCTCCCACCGGGCACGCCGGCCACGGTGTTCACCAGCGAGCCCGGATATCTCGGCGTCGACACCTACGACACGCTCCACCAGCACGTCGTGTCGCACCACTTCACCTTCGACCCCGACCACGGCCGCGCGGCCCAAGTCGGCCGCACCCCGCACCGCTACATCTGGCCGGCCGAGCTCGACCTGATGGCCCAGCTCGCCGGGTTCGAGCTGGAGTCCCGGGACGCCGACTGGTCGGGCGCGCCGTTCACCGCCGACTCGCGCTCGCACGTGTCGGTGTATCGCCTGCCCCCAGCACGCTGACCAGCTCGTCGACCAGCGAGTCGTCGACCGGCTCGCGGGTGGCCAGCACGCGGCACCAGATCACCCCGAACACGATGCCGGCGATGGTGCCGGCCCGCGGGGTGGGTGGCAGGTCACCGCGGGTCCGGGCCCGGTCGACGAGTACGGCGAGAGCATCGCGCCGCCGTTGCAGGAAGCCGGTGCGGAACCGCTCGCCGAACGCCGGGTTGATCTGGGCCTCGGCCATCAGCGCCCGCAGCGTCTCGATCACCCGCGGCTTGCTGCCCAGCGCGAACGCCGCCGCGAGGAAGGCCCGCAGGTCGGCCGGATAGCTGCCCTCGTCGGGGATCGGGATGTGCAGGTCGGCCTTGGCCCGGCTGGCGGCCCTCACTTAGAAAAGCCGGCTGGCGATCCTTACTCAGGAAAGGGCGATCCTTACTCAGGAAAGAGGGTGATGGTGAGAATGCCGCGCGGGGTCACGGTCAGCACCGCGGTGCCGTACGTGCTGCCGTGCCACCGCGCGAGCGCGGCCGGTTGGCCGTTCACGATCGCCGGGGTCATCTGCCAGTCGCCGGGCGCGCCCATCGACGGCGTGGCGAACGCCAGGCAGCTCTCCCGCCCCGACGCGCACGTCGTCGAGCCGATCTGCTCGATCGCGGCGTCCTCGCGCAGCACCTCGCGGAACGCGATGGGATCGGCCGCCTCCCACGCCGCCATGTAGCGGTCAAGCAGCTCCCGGGCGCGCGGATCGTCCGGCTCCAGCACGTCGTCGCGCCGGGGGGCCACCTCGCCGAGCCGCTGCCGGGCCCGCTGGAGCGCGCTCTTCACGGCCGGCACCGACAGCTCGAGGATCTCCCCGGTCTCGGCGGCCGAGAAGGCGAGCACCTCACGCAGCAGCAGCACGGCCCGCTGCCGCGGTGGGAGGTATTGCAGGCCGGCGACGAAGGCGAGCCGCACGGTCTCCAGGTCGGTGACCGAGTCGGCCGGGTCGGCGGCGAACGTGCCGATCCAGCCGTCGGCGCCGACACTCCCGGAGGGCAGCGCCCGCCGCCCCCGCCCGTCCAGCGCGGTCAGGCAGGCGTTGGTGGCGATCCGGTAGAGCCAGGTGCGCACCGACGACCGCTGCCCGAAGCCGGGCCATCCGCGCACCGCCCGCAGGTAGGTCTCCTGCACCACGTCCTCGGCCTCGTCCCAGGCCCCCAGCATCCGGTACGCGTGCGCGAGCAGCCCGCGCCGCTCCCGCTCGAATATGTCCGTGTCCACGAGTTGAGCATTCATGCCCGTACAGACCCGCGCCACCGCCGGAAGGAATCGGTCAGAGCAGGCCCCGCACGTACGCCGCCTGGCCGGCGTGCTGCGCGTCGTCGTCGGCGACGCTGACCAGCCGGACGCCGAGCGTCACCGGCGGATCCCAGGCGGTGTCGACCACCCGGTCCAGGTCGTCGTCGGTCAGGCCAGCGACGAAGGCCAGCGTGCGCTCGTGCACCGCGCGGTAGTAGTCCTCGAGGGCCTGCGCGCTCTCCGGGGCGACGACCGAGACCTGCCGGGGCGAGTGGCCGTAGCCGGTGTCCGACGGGTCGGGCTTGAGGCCGAAGCGTGCGGCCCAGTCGCCGGTGACGTAGATCTGCTCGGTGCCGATCACGTCGGCAACGTGGTCGTCCTGCACCCGGGTGAGGTGCCAGACCAGCCAGCCGATCGAGTTGGCACCGGGGGCGGGCGCCCAGCGCAGCTGCTCGCGGGTGAGGCCGTGCACGGCCTGGTGCACGAGGTCGGGAATGCGCCCGAAGGCGTCGGTCAGGATGTCCTTGGCGTCCATGCTGGTGCTCCGTCCCGTCGATCCGGGTTCTGAGTATCCGCGCCTACGGCCGTTCCGCGCCGATATTGCCGGTCGCGTCATTCCGGGGCCGCGTCATTCCGGGGCCGCGTCACTCCCGGCCCGCGTCACTCCCGGTTCGCGTCACTCCCGGTCTGCGTCGCGAGACCGGCGCCGCCGCTGCCGCTGTCGGCGCCGGTGCCGGTGCCAGTGCCACTGCCATTGCCCGCGCCGCTCCCGTCGCCGGAGCCGCCGCCACTGCCACTGTCGCTACCACTGCCGCTCCCGTCGCCGGTGCCCGATCCGGGGTCGGTCCCGCCGGTCTCGGTGTTCCCGGCCGGCGCCGGAGTGGGCGGTGCGGTGGTCGGCGCGTCGGCCGGCTGGGACGCCGTGCCGGTCGGCGGCGCCTGCTCCGTCGGCGTCGCACCGGGTGTCGCCTGCTCGCCGGGATCCGCCGACTCCGCGGGCGCGGGCGTCGACTTCTCGGATCGGCCGGACCGGGCGCTGTGGTCGCCGAAGACGGTGGAGATCGTCGAGCGGCCGGCGTCCCCGCCCCGGGTGGCGGCCTCAATCGAGCGGCCCGAGATCAGTTCGGCCGCCGTCAGCGTACCCATCGCCAGCACGAACAGTGACCCGGCAACCAGCGCGACGCGCTTCCACCGGATCTTCCGCGCCGAGGCCGCGTCCATCGCCGGCGGCGGTACCGCCGGGTCGCCGCCCGCCGCCACCGGAGGCGTACCCACCGCGGCCGGCGCCGCCGTGAACGTGCCCTGCAGCTTTCGCGCGCCCTTGTGAATCGAGCGCTGGTACACCTCGGTGCCGACGGATCCGATCAGGCTCGCGATCGCCGCCCCGGCGAGCGTTCCCGCGACGCCGAGAAACGACCCGATCACGGCCGCGGACAGCGCGGCCAGCACGCCGGCAAGGGTTTTCGGGATGTCGATGCCGGACCAGATCCGGTCCGGTGCGCGCTCGGTCATGTCCTCCTCTGCTCCTGCTTGTCTGCTTCCGCCGGTCGTCAGCTCTTCGCCTTTGCCGCCCGGCTCATTGCTAAACCCCGCCGCTCGGCGAACACCTCGCGCAGCGGGCGCACCACGATCCCCTCCGCGGCCAGGTGCCGCCGGGCCAGCCTGCGGCTTCGCAGGATCGCGACGAGCCCGACGGCGAAGATGAGATATTGCACGCTCATAGCGATCTTGAAGTCGGCGATGCCGTAGGCGTGGTGGCCGCCGGTCCGGGCGTCCAGGATCAGCCCGATCAGCTCGATGGTCACCAGCGACGCGACGAAGCCGCCGACGTTCACGACGCCGGTCGCGGTGCCCAGCCGGTTCGGCGGGTTGAACGTCCGCGCGTAGTCGAAGCCGATCATCGAGCCGGGCCCGCCGGTGCCCAGCGCCAGCACCAGCAGCACCAGCACCGGCAGCGGCGCGCGCCCCGGCCAGGCCAGCACCAGCGTCCACGCGCCCGCGTTCACCGCGATGATCCCGAGCACCAGCCACGAGCGGCGCAGCGGATGCCGCTGCACCAGCACCCCGATCACCGGGCCGGCCGCCATGCCGACCAGCACGAACAGGGTGAGCAGCGTGCTCGCGGTCTGCCGGTCGAGGCCCTCGCCCGCGATCAGGAACGGGAAGCCCCACATCAGAGCGAACACCGTGCCGGTGAACTGGGTGGTGAAGTGCGACCACAGCCCGAGCCGGGTGCCCGGGTGCCGCCACGCGCCGGCCAGGTCGGTGCCGACCTGGCGCAGCGTGACGGAGGCGCCGCTGGAGACCTTACGCTCGGGCGTGTCCCGCAGGGCGGCCAGCGCCACCATCGCGACGAACACCCCGGCGCCGGCGGCGCCGACGAACGCGGTGGTCCAGCCGGGCCCGGCCAGCAGGGCGGCCAGGGGTACGGCCGAGAGCACCTGCCCCGCCTGCCCGACCAGCCCGGTCAGTTGGGTGACGATCGGGACGCGCCGGGCCGGGAACCAGTGCGGGACCAGGCGCAGCACGCTGATGAAGGTCATCGCGTCGCCCGCGCCCACCAGCACCCGGGCGATCACCGCGCCCTCGATGCCGTGCGCGGTGGCCATCAGCCCCTGCCCGGCCGCCATGATCAGGGCGCCCGAGACGACCAGCCGCAACGAGCCGAAGCGGTCCAGCAGCAGCCCGACCGGCACCTGCAGGCCGGCGTACACGAGCAACTGCAGCACCGCGAACGAGGCGAGGGCGCCCGCGCCGACGTGGAAACGGTCCTGCGCGTCCAGCCCGGCGACGCCGAGCGACGTGCGGTGCAGCACCGCGACGATGTAGGCGGCGAGCCCGACGGCCCATACCGCCCAGGCCCGCCGGCCGGGTCGCAGGGGCATGGCTCGCCTTCCGATCGCTGCTGACACACGTACGCGATCAAGCCTTGCCCGCGGTCCCGGCCGCGACAACGCATCGCGGCCAAGGCCACACGTGCCGCCGGTCACTGTCGCGCGGCCCTTGCGGCTGGTGGGGCCCGGATTCGCCGGGCTGCCCACGGGGCCGGGCGGCGGCGGCCGGTGGGGAGTAGGGTTTCGCGGGTGGTGACCGAGCGTGCCGCCAGCCGTACCGCCGTGATCGTCTGCCAGGGCCGGGCCGCGGCCCATGGCCGCCTGGCGCCGGACCGCTTCGCGGATCCGACGGCGATGCCGTTGCTGCGGGCGGAGGAGCAGGCCCAGGTCCATCTGGTACGCCGGGGGCAGCCCCCGGCCGGAACGAAGCCGCGCCTGGGGTACGAGATGATCCGGGCCTCCGCCGAGATCATGGTGCCCCGCACGGTCGCGATCGACGACGCCGTGCGCGCGGCCCCGACCGAGCAGGTGGTGATCCTCGGCGCGGGCCTGGACGGCCGGGCGTGGCGCCTACCGCTGTCCGGCGCCACCTTCTTCGAGGTCGACCATCCCGCCTCCCAGCAGGACAAGCGCGATCGCGCCGAGAGCCTCGACGGCGCCCCGCCGGTCTTCGTGCCGGTCGACTTCGCCCGCGACGTGCTCACCGACGCCCTCGAGTCGGCCGGCCACCGCGCCGACGCCCCCACGGTCTGGGTGTGGGAGGGCGTGGTGCCGTACCTGACCCGGCCCGAGGTCACCGCCACGGTCGCGGCGGTGGCGGCCCGCTCGGCCGCCGGCAGCCGCCTGATCGTCAACTACCAGTCCCCGTCGCTGGTGAGCGACCTGATCCGCAAGACCATGTCGGCCGTGTTCCGCACGACCGGCCCGTGGGCCGGCGAGCCGTGGCGCTCGGCCTGGTCGCCGGCCGCGATGTCCCGCCTGCTGGCCCTGCACGGCTTCGCCGTCCGCGCGGACAACGACCTGCTGACCGTCGCGACCGGCCTCGGCGTGCGCCTGAGCCAGCGGTCCACCCTCAAGAACAGCCGCGTCGCGGTGGCCGAGCGTTGATCTCCGGCCGGCCCATCGGCTGACCCGCTACGCCCCCGAGCGGACGCTCACCGCACGCGGTAGGTCAGGTGGGTGATCGCGGTCGCCGCTCGCGAGCTGACCTGCTCGAGCTGCAAAGGCGGGACGCCCGCCAGCACCCGGGTGCCGGCGCCCAGCGTGAACGGCGCGATGTGCAGGCGCAACTCGTCGACCAGGCCGGCGGCCAGGTACTGGTTGAGGGTGGTGGCGCCGCCCAGGATCGCCACGTCGCGGGCGCCGGCAGCCGCGCGCGCCTCGGCCAGGGCCGCCTCGATGCCGTCGGTGACGAAGTGGTAGGTGGTGCCGCCCTTCATCTGCTCCGGGTCGCGGGCATGGTGGGTGAGGACGAAGGCCGGGGCGTGGAACGGCGGGTCCTCGCCCCACCAGCCGTTCCACGGGCGGTCCCATTCGCCGCGCACCGGGCCGAACATGTTGCGGCCCATGATGAAGGCGCCGGCGTCGAGAATCAGATCGATCTCGGCGCGGTTCTCGTCGGCGTGGTCGAACATCCACGCGTGCAGCTTGCTGCCCGTGCCGTCGCCGCCGTCGGCGCCGAACGGGCGTTCCTCGGTCTGGTCGAGCCCGGCCGAATACCCGTCGGCCGAGACGGTGATGTCGCCGAACACTTTGCCGATCGTCTCCGTCATCGTCCCAGCATGGTGGGTCCGGCGATCGAGCGGAACACGGCACGGCGGGGTCAGGGCATGACCACCTCCACGTCCGCGCCCGGCGCCAGCCACGCGCACAGCGATTCCGCTTCCGGCAGGAGGGGGTCGAGGTCGATTTTCGCGTACGGGTGAAGCCGGAGTTTTCCGTCGCGGAGTTGCCACGTGCCCTCCCAAACGCCGTCGACCAGGAAGGTGCCGGTCGTCGCGCCGTTGCCGGGCGGGAGGGGGACCCGGCGGTTCGCCGGGTTGACGCGGCTGCGGTCCTGATGGGAGAGCAGCAGGTTGTCGTACTCGGGCAGCAGGCGCGGCGGAGCGGGGACGTCCTCGCCGGGCCGGGGTGCGGCCGGCAGGTCGTACACGATCTGGTCGGTCTCGGTCTTGAACTTTCGCAGTGGAAGCCGGGCGACCACCTCGGACAGGCGGGTGAGGCCCGACCACACCTGCAGGTCGGCGACGCTCGCCGGGCCGAAGGCGCCGAGGCCGCGCAGCACGAGATCGTCGAGCGGGGTGGTGTGCAGCGGCTCGCCCAGCCAGGTCTCGATGGTCGTCCACGCGGCCGGGCCGGTGCGCCCCCAGACGCCGCGCGGCGGCACCTGGCAGATGGCGACCTGCTGCGCGGCGGCGAACGACAACGCGCTCGGATCGTCGCCGGGCCAGCGCTCGGCGAGCAGCCGGCCGAGTTCGGCGCGGGTGCGGGGGCGCTCGTCGAGCAGGCGGGTCGCCTCGGCGCGCACCTCGTCCAGGCTCGCGGAAAGGCCGCGCAGGTGCGGGCCGAACGCGGCGGCCTTCCGGCGGTGGAAGTGCGCGTACCAGTTCCGGCAGTCGCGCGCGCTCACCAGGTGGACTGTCGTGCGCATCAGGTGGGCCCGGACGACCTGCCGGCTCTCGGTCAGCGCCGAGAGCTCGGCGGGCGCGAAGCCGGTCAGGCGCGACCAGAGGCCGACATAGGGCGCGAGCGGGGCCTGGGACTGCATGCCGCCCAGGTGCTCGATCGCCTCGAGGGCGCCGATCGCCCGGCGCTCAAGGAGGAACTGCCGGGCGAGAGTGGCCCGGTTGAGCGCGCGCCGGCTGAGCGTCGTGGTCATGCCCCGGACGTTACGAGTAATTGCGGTCAGGTTCGGTCCGCAAGGCGCGCCGCCAGCCAGTTTGACGTCTCGCGCAGGAAGGTGGCGCGGTTCGCGCGGTGCAGCAGTTCGTGGCCCTCGCCGGGGAAGTGCAGGTAGCGGTGCGGGTGACCGCGCTCGGCCAGGGCGGCAACGAGTTGCTCGGCCTCGACGACCGGGACGTTGGTGTCGTTCTCGCCGTGGACGATCATCAGGGGCGCGCGCAGCCGGTCGAGGTGGTTGATCGGCGAGAGGTCGGCGAGCAGGTCCCGGTCGCGGACCGGGTCGCCGTACTTCGAGATCGCGGCGGCCGCGATCCACGGCTCGGTGTCCCGGTAGAACGTCGCGAAGTCGGACATGCCGCAGACGCTGAGGCCGGCCGCGAACAGATCCGGAAACCTGGTCAGGGCGGCGAGCGTGAGGTAGCCGCCGTAGGACCGGCCCGCGCAGGCGACCCGCGATTTCGCGGCGATGCCCGCGTCCGCCAGGTGACGGACGCAGGTGCGCACGTCCTCGATGGCCGCATACCGCTTCGACCCGTTGTCGGCGTTGACGAAACTCCGCCCGAAGCCCGACGACCCACGCACGTTGGGCGCGAAAACCGCGATCCCCCGCTCGGTCAGCGCCTCGAACAGCGGCTCGTGCCCGGGCCGCTCCTGCGCCTCCGGCCCGCCGTGCAGCCAGATCGCCGTCGGGTGCGGCCCGGCGCCCGGCGGCCGATAGAGCCATCCGCTGAGCGGGAGTCCATCGTGGGCGGCGAAGGTCTCGAGCGTGGGGCGGACCGCCCCGGCGGCGGGCGGGGTCGCCGAGACGGGCCGGACGCCGTGCGGCTCGGTGTGCACCCACACCCCGCGCGGCCGGCCGGGCCCCTCGGCGGTGAAGGCCAGCGCCGATCCGTCGAAGCTCCAGTCCAGCCCGGCCACGACGATCCCCGGCAGCGGCAACCGCCGGCGCCCGCCGTCACCAAGCCCGCCGTCACCAAGCCCGCCGTCACCAAGCCCGCCGTCACCAAGCCCGCCGCCGCAAAGCCCGCCGTCACCAAGCCCGCCGCCGCAAAGGTCGCCGCCGCAAAGGTCGACGAGCTCGACCTCGGACTCGCCGCCGCGGACGTTCCAGAGCGCCGCGACCGCCGTGCCGTCCGCACGCAACGCGAACGCCTCGACCTCGGCATCGTCGGCCCGGGCCAGCGGCTCGGCCCCGGCCAGCGGCTCGGCGTCGGCAACCGGCTCCGCCCTGGCGGCGAGGCCGGCCCGGATCAGCGCCGGGAACTCGCCGGCCTCCGAGCGGGCATACACCGCCCGGCCGTCCGGGGCGAACACCGCCTGCTCGCCGGGCGCCACCACCGCATCGGTACCGGCTGCGACCCGCGAGCCGGCCGCGACCCGCGAGCCGACCGCGACCCGCGAGCCGGCCCCGGTCGCCAGGTCGCGCACGACGATCCGGCGCTCGCCGCGCGGCCCGATCCGCAGCAGCGCCCGCTGCCCGCCCGGCGACACGTCCAGCAGGGCGGTCAGCGGGCCGGTGGCCACGACCGTGCGGGCCGCGGCGTCCGGGTCGATCAGCACGCCGGTCGTGAGGTTCTCGGTCACCGCCAGCAGCGGGCGGCCGGGCAGCCAGCGCATGTTCTCGGCGGTGTCCGCGCCGAAGCCGGCCACCTGGCGCAGCCCGGAGCCGTCCGGCCGCACCAGCCACACCTCGTGCCGGGGCGCGCCGCCCGGCGCCACCTGGCAGGCCAGCCAGTCGCCCCGGCTCGACCAGCGCACCGCCGCGACCGGCGACTCGCCCGTCGCCACCAGCACCGCGCGCGGGCCGTCCACCGGCTGCACCCACACCTGCGGCCGCCCGCCACGGTCGGAGATGTAGGCGCATCGGCGGCCGTCCGGCGACAGCGCGGGCGACCAGCTGCCGATCAACTGATCCCGTTTTTCTGCAGCCACATCTCCAGCAGGGCGAGCTGCCATAGCTGGTTGGCGCCGAGCGTCGTGCGCGGGGTGTTCGGGTCGGCCAGCAGCCGGTCGACGTACTCGGGCCGGAACAGTCCGCGGGAGCGGGCCGCCGGCGCCAGCAGCGCGTCGCGCACCCGGTCGAGCATCGGTCCCTCGAGATGGCGGATCCCGGGCACCGGGAAATAGCCCTTGGTCCGGTCGATCACCTCGTCCGGCACGACGCCGCGGGCCGCCTGCTTCAGCACGCCCTTGCCGCCGTGGGCGAGCTTCAGCTCGGGCGGGCAGGCCGCGGCCACCTCGACCAGCTCGTGGTCGAGGAACGGGACGCGGGCCTCCAGGCCCCACGCCATCGTCATGTTGTCGACCCGCTTGACCGGGTCGTCGACGAGCATCACCTCGGAGTCCAGGCGCAGCGCCGCGTCCACCGCCGTCGCCGCCCCGGGCCGGGCGAAGCTCTCGGTCACGAACGCGAGGCTCTCGTCCCGGTCGGCCAGCCAGCCGGGGTTGAGCTGGGCGGCGAGGTCACGCTTGGGCCGATCGAAGAACTCCTTCGCGTACGCCTCGACGGCGCGTTCCCGGGGCACGCCGGCCAGTGGCGGGTACCAGCTGTAGCCGGCCAGGATCTCGTCCGCGCCCTGGCCCGACTGCACCACCTTGACGTGCTGTGCCACGTCCTCGCTGAGCAGGTGGAACGCGATGCAGTCGTGGCTGACCATCGGCTCGCTCATGGCCGCCACCGTGCTCTCGACCGCGGGCAGGAACCGGTCGCGCCCGATCCGGATCTGGTGATGGTCGGTGTCGAACTGCTTGGCCACCAGGTCGGAGTAGGCGAACTCGTCCCCGCTCTCCCCGCCGGCCGCCTCGAACCCGATGCTGAACGTGGTAAGCCCGCGCTGCCCCCGCGAGGCGAGCAGCGCCACGATGTAGCTGGAGTCGATCCCGCCGGAGAGCAGCACCCCGACCGGCACGTCGGCGACCATCCGGCGCTCGACCGCGGTCAGCAGCTTCTCGTGGATCAGCGCCGGCCAGTCGTCCACGTCGAGGTGCCGGGTGAAGGACGCCGCCCAGTAGACGGAGTCGGTGAAGCTCCCGTCGGGGCGGATGGTGCGGACCGTGGCGGGCGGCAGCTTCCGCACGCCGTTCAGGATCGTCCGCGGCGCCGGCACCACCGAGTGGAACGTCATGTAGTGCTCCAGCGCGACCCGGTCGATCGAGGTGTCCACGTCCCCGGCCGCGAGCAGCGCCGGCACGGTCGACGCGAAGCGCATCCGGCCGGGCGCCGAGGCGACGTAGAGCGGCTTGATGCCGAGCCGGTCCCGCGCCAGCACCACCTCGCCCGTCTCGTGCGACAGCACGGCGAACGCGAACATCCCCAGGAACCGGCGCACGCAGTCGGCACCCCAGCGGTGATAGGCCTTGATGATCACCTCACTGTCCGACGTGGAGAAGAAGCGGTATCCGTACGCGGAAAGCTCTTGCCGAAGTTCTTGGTAGTTGTAGATGCAGCCGTTGAAGACGAGGGTGAGCCCGAGCTGAGGGTCGGTCATCGGCTGCCGGCCGGTGTCGGAGAGGTCGATGATGCTCAGGCGGCGATGACCGAACGCGACCGGCCCGCGCTCGAAGTAGCCCTCGCCGTCCGGCCCGCGTGACTCCAGGCGCGGCAGCATCCGCCGGACCGCCTCGCCGTCCGGCGGGCCGCCGTCGAACCGGATCTCACCGGCGATGCCACACATGCGACCTCCTCAAGACAGCAACCAGGTGTCCTTGGAACCGCCGCCCCGGGAGGAGTTGACGATCATGCTCCCGGCCGGGGCGACCCGGGTCAGCGCGGCCGGCGCCACCACCGACGACGTCTGCCCGGTGAAGACGAAGGCACGCAGGTCCACGTGCCGCGGGGAGAGCTGGTGGCCGTCGAAGACCGGATGCGTGGACAGCCGCACGACCTCCTGCGCCACCCACCGGCGCGGCGCCGCGAGGATCTGCCGGCGCACCGCCGAGAGGTCCTCGGGCGACGCGTGCGGGCCGATCACGATGCGGTCGCCGCCGTACCCGTCGACCGGCTTGCAGACCAGCTCGTCCAGCCGCCGCAGGACCTCCGCGCGCTGCTCGGCGATCCCGCACAGGTAGGTGGGCACGTCCGCCAGCAGCGGCTTCTCACCCAGGTAGTACTCGATCAGCCGCGGCACGTACGCGTAGACGGCCTTGTCGTCGCCGATCCCGTTGCCCAGGGCGTTGGCCAGCGTGACGGTGTCCGCGTGCAGCGCGGCCACCAGGCTCGGCCCGAGCGGCATGCCGTCCGCGCCGGGCGCGTGCATCACGTCGTCCTCGCCCATCCGCAGGTAGATGACGTCGACCGGGGAGCGTTTACCGTCGCGCATCCGGTACACGCGGGTGTCTTCGACGAACAGCTCGGTCGAGCGGACCACCGGCACGCCCATCTCCTCGGCGAGCATCCGGTGCTCGAACCAGGCCGCGTCCTCCGGGCCCTGGCTGAGCACCACCACCCGCGGATCGTCGCCGGCCGCCGGGCGGGCCGCCTCGCGCAGCGCCCGCAGCAGCAGCGACGGGGTCGGCTCGACCGAGAGCAGGCCGTCGGGAATCGGCAGCTCGGGAAGCACACTGACGGTGAGGCGGCGGTTCTGCATCGCGTAGCCGATCCCGGACGGCACCCGGAGGTTGTCCTCGAGCACGCACCAGGCGCCGTCGACGTCGCGCACCAGGTCGACGCCGGCCACCTGGGCGCGCACGCCGTCGTGGCCGACCAGCGCGCCGCTGGGCCGCAGCTCCGGCGATCCGTCGATCACCCACTCGGGGACGACCCCGTCCCGGACGACGGTGCGGTCGCCGTACACGTCACTGACGAACCGGTCCAGGGCCCGGACCCGCTGGATCAGCCCCGCGCCCAGCCGCCCCCAGTCCTCGGCGGGCACGATGCGCGGCACCAGATCGAACGGGAAGAGCCTGGTGGCGGCCTCGCCGGCCACGCTGAACGTAATGCCCCGCGCGCGCTGCTCGTCGTCCCGGGCGTCCTCGCGACGGCGCAGGCCGGCCGATCCGAGGGCGCCCAGGACATTGACAATTCCGGCGTACGCGGGCGCGATGTCCCCGCCGGAAAACGCCTCGTCGCCGCTGCCGGCGTACGGGAAGAGGCCCGCCGGGACGGTGTCGCCCGGGCCGGCCAGCCCGATGCCCGTCGCCCCGCCGCGCGTGTCCTCCACGATCAGGTCGACCACGTCGGAGATGCGCCCGCGCCGCGACACCGCCCGGCGCTGGCGGGACGCCGAGCTGCCGCGGCTGAGCGCCCGCACCGACAGGTCGAAGACCTGCTCCCAGTCGCCCAGCTCGGCCAGTTGCGGCCGCAGGTCGGCGATCAGCCGCTCGACCGCCGCCGCGGCCGGGACCGGCGCCGGCGACCGCGGCAGATCCAGCAGATCGCCCTCCAGGCCCGAGCGCGCGGCCCGCCACATCGCCGCCCGGTGCAGCGGCGGCCGCACGTGGGTGATGGGGTAGCCGGCCCGGTGTTCCTGCCGCGCCCGCAGCACCAGCGCCCGGAACAGGCCGGCCAGCAGCACGACCGTGTCCACGTCCGGGCACGAGTCGGTCACCCGCAGCTCGACCGTCGGCACGTGGGCCGAGGGGCGGACGTCGAAATAGACCATCTTGGGGTCAGTGATCGTGCCCGAGGCGATCAGGTCGGCCACCAGGTCGTCGTGCTCGGCCGCCGACCGCAGCTCGCCCGGGTCGCCCGCGGTCGGCCAGCGCATCCACACCAGCGACCGGACGCTCGCGTAGCCGGAGTCCTCGCCCATCCAGTACGGCGAGCTGGCCGACAGCGCGAGCAGGACCGGCAGCGCCGGCGCGACACGCTGGGTCACCGCGACCGCTTCGTCCCGGTCCGGCACGCCGACGTGCACCTGCGCGCCGCAGATCAGCTGCTCCCGGGCGAGCAGCTGGTAGTCGTCGAGCATCCGCCGGTAGCGCGAGGTCGGCGTCACCGGCAGCGACTCCAGGTCGACCAGCGGCACGGTGCCGGCGGCGACCAGACCCAGGCCGTGCCGCTCGGCCGTCCGGATCGCGTCGCGCCGCAGCCTCACGATGCCGTCGCGCAGCGCGTCCAGCGTCGCGGCCACCGGGGTGTTCGTCTCCACCACCGAGCGGTGCAGCTCCGCCGAGTAGCGGTCGCCGTCCAGGCCGGCCAGGATCTCCGGGGCACGCGGCACCAGCTCGCGGGTGGCCAGGTCGACGACATGCAGCTCTTCCTCGACGCCGAGCGAGAGGTCCAGCGGCTTTGCCGGTTTTTCTTCCGCCACGGTCTTTTCTTCTGCCACGGTGGGGAGGGATTCCGTCATGCGCGACCACCTTCGTCCAGGGATGGCCGCCCTACCCTCGCCATCGCTTGTGCCGAATTCATGTCGTGCCCATTTCGGGCCGGATGCACACACCCTGTAGCCTCGGGCCGTTCCGAATACGCGGAGGTTTTGATGAGCAGTGTGGCCGTCGTCACCGGTTCGGCCGGCCTGATCGGCTCCGAGTCGGTCCGGCACTTCGCCGGCCTCGGCATGGACGTCGTCGGGATCGACAACGACATGCGCGGCTACTTCTTCGGCAAGGACGGGTCCACCAAGTGGAACCTGGACCGCCTGACGAAGGAGGTCGGAGAGCGGTACACGCACCACGACATCGACATCCGCGACCGCGACGCCCTGCTCAAGCTGTTCGCCGCGCTGGGCAGGAACGTGGGCCTGGTCATCCACTGCGCCGCGCAGCCGTCGCACGACTGGGCGGCCCGCGAGCCGTTCACCGACTTCGACGTGAACGCGGTCGGCACGCTCAACATGCTCGAGGCGGTCCGGCAGCACGCGCCCGCCGCGCCGTTCATCTTCACCTCGACCAACAAGGTGTACGGCGACCTGCCGAACTCGCTGCCGCTGATCGAGGGCGAGACCCGATACGAGCTGCCCGAAGACCACAAATGGTACGGCGGCATCGACGAGACGATGTCGATCGACCAGTGCCTGCACTCGGTCTTCGGCGCGTCGAAGGTCGCCGCCGACGTGATGGTCCAGGAGTACGGTCGCTACTTCGACATGCCCACCGCGGTGTTCCGCGGCGGCACACTCACCGGGCCCGGTCACTCGGCCGCCGAGCTGCACGGCTTCCTGGCGTACGTGATGCGCTGCGTGATGGAACAGCGCGTTTACCACATCTACGGCTACAAGGGCAAAATGGTGCGCGACGCCATCCACTCGCACGACCTGGTGTCGGCGTTCGAGGCGTTCCACAAGGCGCCGCGCGTCGCCGAGGTCTACAACATGGGTGGCGGACGCTTCTCGAACTGCAGTCACCTCGAGGCGTTCCAGATCGCGTCGGAGATCACCGGCCTGGAGGCCCGCACCGACTACGTCGAGCAGAACCGGGTCGGCGACCATCAGTGGTGGATCTCCAGCACGTCACGCTTCGAGCAGCACTACCCCGAGTGGAAGCTCACGTACGACGTGCCGGCGATCCTCCGCGAGATGTACGAGGCGAACCAGGACGTCTGGAAGGCATCCTGACTTTCGGCCCCTTTGCTCTGCTCACTCGCAGGAAGCGCGGCTCGGCAGTCCGCGCTTCCCCACAGTGAGCAGAGCAAAGCGCGCTACCGGAGGGCCCAGAGGCCGCGGCCGTGGGTGGCGGCCATCAGCCGGCCGTTGGGGTCGGTCCTGAGCTGGAGCGTCGTGGTGGTCGGCAGACCCTTGCCGAGCACCTGCCACTTCGTGCTGTGCGCCGGGCGATAGAAGACGCCGGTGTCGGTGCCGAGCGCGATCGCGCCGCCGTGCAGCAGCTTGACCGAGTTGGCCGGGACGTCCGGCAGGTTGCCGGAAATATCCGTCCAATGCTCGCCGGCGTCGCGGGACTCGAAGAGGTGGCCGACGCCCGCGCCCGGACCCTCGGTCCACTTCCGGGAGAAGCCGTTGATCGCGACCAGCACGTGCCGCGGGTCGGCCCGGTCGATGTCGAAGCCGGAGACGTACCGGTTCGGCACGTCGCCGTCGACCGGCAGCGTCAGCTGGTGCCAGCCGGTGCCGTCGGTGCGGCCGACCGCGATGCCCCGGGCGAAGCCCTGGTTGTTGCAGGGGCCGCACCAGCCGGCGTACACGTAACCGCCGGACGTCGCCACGGCCGTGGCCACATGGCCCTCGCCCAGGTCGGCGAGGTTGACCCACTGCTCGCCGTCGCGGATCGCATAGCCGGCCGTGTTGAGCCAGACGTGCTGGCCGCCCGACACCCAGGTGCGGCTGTTCGCCGGGTCCTGGTTGATCGGGGCGATGAACCGCGCCGCGCCGGTCTCGGCGTCCGGCGGCGCCACCTCGTAGCTGGTGGCCAGGGCCGGGTCTTCGACCCACGAGCCGTCGTTGACCGCGCAGTTGTTGGTCACCCAGATGTCCAGGTAGACGTACTCCTGGGCGATGTTGCACCCGTTGGCCGGGTCGACGATGGTGTCGCCGCCGTCCCCGCCGAAGTTGGAGCCCATCGTGCGGTCGCCGGGCCGCCGGATCGACTGGCCGTTGTCCTGCAGGCCACCGGAGATCGCGAGGCCGTGCCGGTCCCGGCCGGCGTCCACCGAGTAGTACTGCAGCACGTCGATGGTGCCGTCGTTCAGCGAGGTCCAGTCGGTGGCGTGCCCGTCGGCGTCGGCGTGCCCGCGGACCGGCCGCCGGTACATCCCGCCGTCGTCGCCGACCACCAGGTAGGGCCGGCCGTGGTCGCGGCCGACAGCCACCGAGTGCTGGTCGGGGTGCACGGTCTGATGGCAGTCGCCGGTCTGCTTCGCGGGGTCGATGCTCCAGCAGGGGAAGCCGAAGTTCCAGTACGGCCCGGGCGTGGTCCAGCTGGCCGCGCCGTCGGTCGACTCGAAGACCTCCTCGAGGCCGGCCCAGACGTGGTCGCGATTGCCCGGGTCGACCTGCAGGAACTGGTTGTACCAGGCCTGGATGCCCGGCATGTAGCCCGGATCGGTCAGCGCGGAGCCGGATTCGGCCAGCTCCCGGTAGTCGGCGCCGAGCGTCCACGGCCCGAACGGCGAGCCCGAGCGGGAGGCGTAGATGCCCTGCAGGGCGCTGTCCGGGTTGGTGGCCAGCTGGGTCGGCGACTGCTCGATCGCGTAGTACCGGGACCCGTCGGCCGCCGCCGCGAACGTCACCAGGCCGACGTCGCCCGGGCCCGAGGGGAGGCCGGGCAGCGTCGTCCGCTGCCAGCTCCCGGCATTTTGGACATAGAAGCCGTTGTACGTGTCGCCGCTGCGCCACCCGGCCGCGATGATTACCCGGGTGTGGCCCGACCGGCCGGCCTTGTCGGCCGCGAAGTCGTTGACGATGTTCTTGTACGGCGCGTCGGGATCGGCCGCGCTCGCGCCGCCGGGCAGGAAGTCCGGATTCGGGGCGAACTCGAGCTTCCACGGTCCGTGCAGGTTGCGCAGCGAATGCGTGTACGCGCCATGGTTGGTGGCCGCCCACACCGTGTCCCCGATGAAGCGGAGCTTCCGGATGATCGTGCTCTCCAGCTCGGTGCCGCCGACCCGGTCGCCCGGCCCGAACGTGCCGCCGCGCGGGTGGGCCAGCACGTACACGCCGGTCCCGACGAACGAGGTGGCGCTGGTGTTGGCCTCGCCGGTCGCGTACCAGAGCCGCCCGCGCGGGTCCAGCCGCAGGTCGCCGGTGGACGGTGACGGCAGCCGGTCCGAGATCGGCTGCCAGTGGCCGCCGCCGCGGGCGGAGCGCCACACCCCGCCGTTGGCCGCGCCGGCGTAGACGTACCCGTCGTTGTCGGCGGCCAGCCCGGTGACCCGGCCGGTCACCAGCCCGGCCCCGCCCGAGGAGTTGCTCTCGATGTCCCGATAGCGCGGGTCGTCGGAGTTGTACGGCAGGTTCGTCAGCGGCGTCCAGCGCCCCGGCGAGTGCGGCAGGCTCTGCTGTTGCCGCCAGGCCGCCGAGTAGGCCCCGGGCGCGACGATGCCCGGGGCCGAGCGGGCCTCCGCCCACTGCTCGGCCTGCTCGGCGATCTCGTCCGGGTCCTCGCCCTCGTCCTCTTCGGCCGCCAGCGTGCCGACCTGCGAGGCCCGCTCGGCCGCGAGGTCCTTGAGATGCCGATACGGCATCGGCCGGCCGCCGTTCCCCGGCGCGGACGCCGACGCCGCGACCGGCGAGACAAGCAACGCGATCGCCGTGGCGGCCACGGCGACGAGACGAGGCCCCATTGCCCCTCCTTCGCTACGGTGCGCTACGGTCCGATGACCGCTCGCGCCCGCGCATCCTCGTCACCACCCACCACGATGGACAAGAGCCGAAGGGGAACCGTAGGGAAAACCCTGCACGTAGATCGGTACAAATCGCTGCGTACCGCCGGGGTGCGGCCCTCGTTCGGCGATCCGCCGATACCTACAATCTGTAGGCGTTGGCGATCTGTTTGATCATCGGGGCGCGGGTCGTAGGTTGGGAGTCGTGAACTCCGCCTTTCTCTACGCCGCCGTCCGCACGCCGTTCGGCCGGTTCGGGGGCGCCCTCGCCGAAGTGCGTCCCGACGACCTGGCCGCGATCGCCATCCGGGGAGCGCTCGGCAAGACGCCGGGGCTGGATCCGGCGGCGATCGGCGACGTGGTGTGGGGGTGCGCCAACCAGGCCGGCGAGGACAACCGGAACGTCGGGCGCATGGCCGTGCTGCTGGCGGGGCTGCCGGTGGAGGTGCCGGCCACGACGGTGAACCGGCTCTGCGGCTCTTCGCTCGACGCGGCGATGATCGGGTCGCGGGCGATCGAGACCGGCGACGCCGAGGTGGTGCTGACCGGCGGCGTCGAGTCGATGACGCGGGCGCCGTGGGTGCTGCCGAAGCCGTCGCGCGCCTTCCCGGCCGGAAATGTCACGGCGGTGTCGACCACGCTGGGCTGGCGGCTGGTCAACGAGAACATGCCGAAGGAGTGGACGGTCTCGCTGGGCGAGGCCAACGAGCTGCTCGGCGAGAAGTTCGGGATCTCCCGGGAGCGGCAGGACGAGTTCGCGGCCCGCTCGCACAACCTGGCCGACGCGGCCTGGACGGCCGGCTTCTACGACCCGCTGGTGGTGCCGGTGCCGGGCGTCGACCTGGCCCGGGACGAGGGGATCCGGCCGGGGTCCACGCCGGCGAAGCTGGCCGGGCTGAAGCCGTCGTTCCGCCCGACCGGCACGATCACGGCGGGCAACGCCTCGCCGCTGAACGACGGCGCGTCCGCGGTGCTGCTCGGCTCGGCGGACGCCGCGCAGCGGATCGGCAGCGCGCCGGTCGCGCGGATCGCCGGGCGCGGGGTGTCGGCAGTCAAGCCGCCGATGTTCGGGTACGCGCCGGTCGAGGCGGCCGACCGGGCGCTGAAGCGGGCCGGCATCACCTGGGCCGAGGTCGCCGCGGTCGAGCTGAACGAGGCGTTCGCGGTGCAGTCGGTCGCCTGCGTGGACGCCTGGGGCATCGACCCGGCGATCGTCAACGCCAAGGGCGGCGCGATCGCGATCGGGCATCCGCTGGGCGCGTCGGGCGGCCGGATCCTCGGCACGCTCGCGGAGCGGCTGCGTGCTTCGGGCGAGCGGTGGGGAGTCGCGGCGATCTGCATCGGCGTGGGCCAGGCGCTGGCCGTGGTGCTGGAGAACGTGGCATGACCGC
The DNA here is from genome assembly GCF_042664765.1 of Paractinoplanes rhizophilus. Taxonomy (NCBI): domain Bacteria; kingdom Bacillati; phylum Actinomycetota; class Actinomycetes; order Micromonosporales; family Micromonosporaceae; genus Paractinoplanes; species Paractinoplanes rhizophilus. Next base: position 197,094 of record NZ_JBHTBJ010000009.1, read on the forward strand.
GCGGATCTGCGAGACCGCGGCCGAGGCGGTCGCCGGGGTCGAGGACGGGTCGACCGTGCTGGTCGGCGGCTTCGGGATGGCCGGCATGCCGGTGCGGCTCGTGGACGCGCTGATCGAGCAGGGCGCGAAGGATCTCACCGTGGTCTCCAACAACGCCGGCAACGGGGACACCGGCCTCGCGGCGCTGCTGGCCAAGGGACGCGTCCGCAAGGTGATCTGCTCGTTCCCGCGGCAGACCGACTCGTGGGTCTTCGACGGGCTCTACCGGGCCGGCAAGATCGAGCTCGAGGTGGTGCCGCAGGGCAACCTGGCCGAGCGGATGCGCGCGGCGGGCGCGGGCATCGGGGCGTTCTTCTCGCCGACCGGCGTGGGCACCCCGCTGACCGAGGGCAAGGAGACCCGCGAGATCGACGGGCGCACCTACGTCCTGGAGTATCCGATCCGCGGGGACGTGGCGCTGATCGGGGCGTACCGCTCGGACCGGATGGGCAACCTCGTCTACCGCAAGACCGCGCGGAACTTCGGGCCGGTGATGGCGACCGCGGCCGGGCTCGTGGTGGCCCAGGTGAGCGAGATCGTCGAGACCGGCGCGCTCGACCCGGAGGCGGTCGTGACTCCCAGCATCTACGTGGACCGGGTGGTACGGGCATGAGCCTCGACAAGAATCAAATCGCGGCGCGGATCGCCCGGGACATTCCGCGCGGCGCGTACGTGAACCTCGGGATCGGCCAGCCGACGCTGGTGGCCGACCACCTGCCGGCCGACTCGGGCGTGGTGCTGCACACCGAGAACGGCATGCTCAACATGGGTCCGGCCGCCACCGGCGACGACATCGACCCCGACCTGATCAACGCGGGGAAGATCCCGGTGACCGAGCTGCCGGGTTCGGCGTACTTCCACCACGCCGACTCGTTCGCGATGATGCGCGGCGGCCACCTCGACGTGTGCGTGCTCGGGGCGTTCCAGGTCTCGGCGCGGGGCGACCTGGCCAACTGGCACACGGGCGCGCCCGACGCCATCCCGGCCGTGGGCGGGGCGATGGATCTCGCGATCGGCGCCCGGCGCATCTTCGTGATGATGACGCTGTTCGCCAAGGACGGCACGCCGAAGCTGGTCCCGGAGTGCACCTACCCGCTGACCGGCGTGGGCTGCGTGAACCGGATCTACACCGACCTGGCGACCTTCCTGATCAACCCGGACGCGGTGGTGGTGCGGGAGACGTTCGGCATCTCGTTCGCAGAGCTCGCCGAGCGGCTCGACGTGCCGATCACGGCTGCCATGACCGCAGCTTCTCCGGGTTCACGATGATCCAGAGGGCGATGACGCCCGCGCTGGACGTGTCGAGCGCGGTCACCGCGAGCGCCTGCCCGGTGCGGCGCAGCGCCAGCCCGGCCCGGCCGTTGACCGCCTCGGTGGTCAGCTCGGTGCCGGGCCGCCCGCCCAGCAGCGCCATCGCGAGGCTGGCCACGTCGTCGGCGCCGCGGATCGGGCCCAGCGCCGGGAGCGTCCCGCCGCTGTCGCAGACGGCGGAGGCGTCGGGATCGAGGATGGCGCGCAGGCCCTCGGTGTCACCGACACGGCAGGCCTCCGCGAACCTGCGTACGAGATCGTCATGCGGCACGTGACGATATTGCCCCAATCTTGTCGGGGTTGAACATCCACAGAACGTGGTCGATCCCCCCGGCCGAAGCGCCGATCGTGAACACGCATCGCACGGCCCCGCCGTGGTGGACGACGACGGACGTCTGCCCGTTGACGCTCACGAACCGCAGGTCGACGTCCGCCCAGAACCAGGTGGAGATCGCGGCCAGGAACTTCGTCACCCGCTCGGTCCCGACGATCGGCGTGCGCGCGACGCGGACCCGCCCGTTGCCGTCGGAGAAGCTGGTCACCCCGGTCGCGAACAACTGCTCGAGCGCGGACACCTGGCCGGTGCGGGCCGCCGCGATGAAGGCGTCCAGCAATTCGCGCTGGGCGTCCGCCGCCACCGGAGCGTGCCGCTCCTCGGTGACGTGCCGGCGGGCGCGGGAGACCAATTGCCGCACCGCGGGCTCGGTGGAATTCAAGATCTGGGCGATTTGATCGTACGGGTAATCGAAGGCCTCCCGGAGCACGTAGGCCGCCCGCTCGTTCGCGCTGAGCTTCTCCATCAGCATCAGCGTGGCGAACTCGAGCGCCTCCCCGCGCTCGGCGCCCAGGTACGGGTCGGCGCTGGTGTCCACCGGCTCGGGCAGCCACGGCCCGACGTACGACTCGCGCCGCACCCGCGCCGACCGCAGCGCGTTGATCGCCATCCGGGTCGTCGCGGTGGCCAGGAACGCGCCCGGATTGACCACCACCGACCGGTCCGTCGTCTGCCACCGCACCCAGACCTCCTGCAGCAGGTCCTCGGCCTCGGCGGCGCTGCTCAACATGCGGTAGGCGATCCCGAACAGGCGCGGTCGCACGCTCGTGAAGATCGCTACGGCATCGTCCAGATCCCCCTGGCTCGTTGTCACCCGTCACTCCTGTTCGGTCGATCACGGGCCCACGGCGTCATTCTGCTGGGAATCCAGCTTGGCACGGGAATTCGTGGGTGACGTCACATCCACGTACGGTCGCCGGTCCTGCTTCTCGAACGACCATCTCACCGAGAAGGAGCCACACCCATGTCCCGATCCTTCAAGCGCCGCCTGACCGTGGGCGCGCTCGCCGCCGTCCTGCTCACCGCCTTCGCCGCCGTCCGGATGCCGGCCTTCGCCTCCGGTTCGCACGGCGCGAAACCCACCGTCGTGCTGGTGCACGGCGCCTGGGCCGACTCCTCCGGCTGGAACGGCGTGGTGCGAAGGCTGCAGGACGACGGCTACCCGGTGGCCGCCATCCCCAACGAGCTGCGCTCGCTCTCCGGCGACGCAGCCAACGTCCGCGCCTACCTGCAGACCATCCCCGGCCCGATAGTCCTGGTTGGACACTCGTACGGCGGCGCGGTCATCACCAACGCCGCGACCGGCCTGCACAACGTCCGGGCCCTGGTCTACATCGACGCGTTCGCCCCCGACCAGGGCGAGGACGCCACCACGCTGGCCGGCCCCGACTCCGCGCTCTCCGTGCCCGACCCCACCACCGTCTTCACGCTGATCCCGCCGACCCTGCCGCCCACGCCGGCGACCGATCTCTACCTGAAGACCCCGACGTTCCTGACCTCGTTCGCCAACGGCCTCCCGGCCCGCGACGCGCGCATCCTGGCCGCCACCCAGCGCCCGGCCACCATCGGCGCCCTGGGCGAGCCGTCCGGCGTCCCGGCCTGGAAGACCATCCGCTCCTGGTACCTGATCGGCACCAAGGACCTGATCATCCCGCCCTCGGTCGAGCGCACGATGGCCCGGCGCGCGGGCTCCGACATCTCCTACTTCAATGCCGGCCACCTCGGCCTGATCTCCGACCCCAAGGCGGTGACCCGGGTCGTCGAGAAGGCCGCGAAGGCAACCGCCTGACCGTCCTATCCGCTCGATGCGATGCGCGTGTATCGTCCGTGCGCCATGATCGACGGCGCGGGAAACGGGGACGCCATGCCTGAGGACGAGAACGGGTCCGTTCCGGAGTCACCGGAGTTTCCGCCTCTGCCGGCACCGGCAGAGGCGGAGCCCGTACCTCGGCGCCGGCGACGCCGGGCGGTCGCGGGCGTCGCCGTACTCGTGCTGATCGGCGCCGTGGCGGCGGTGGCCCTGCCGCGGATCTTCACCGGGCGCGCGGCCGTGTCGGCCGCGCCGCCCTCCGCCCACCCGCTCGCTTCCGCGTCCGCGCCCACCCCCGTTCCCGGCGGTCCGCTCTACCCGCCGCAGCCGACCGCCACCGCCCCGGGGGACCAGGCCGCCTGGGCCCTGCAGTGGCAGGCCGGCGCGGTGGCGGAGGGAAACGAGGCCAAGTGGATGGCCGCGGTCGACCCCGGTCAGCCGAAGCTGCAAGCGCGCTACCGCAACGTCTTCCGGACCCTGCGCGCGCTCGGCAGCACCCAGGTCGAATACACGCCGAGCATCGGCAAGGCGGACCGGAAGGACCCGTCCGCGCTGGTCATTCCGGTCGACATGTACTACTGCTACGGCACGGACACCTGCGGCGGCGGCGGCGTCGATCCGCCGCGCGTCCGGCAGGCGCTGACCATGAAGGAGATCGGCGGCCACTGGCTGATCGTCGGCGTCGCCGCCGATCCGGCTCCGGAGGAGTTCGACCCGGCGCCCTGGGAAGACGGCACGTTGGTGGTGTCGCAAGGCTCGCGGGTCACCGTCGCGGCCGAGCCCAGCGAGACGAAATACCTGGCCCAGGTGCTGCCGCTGGCCGAGAAGGCGGCCGCCACCAACGACCCCTTCGCCGCCACGCTGCACGCCGAGCAGAAACGCTTCCGCGTCTTCCTGGCCGGCGAGAAACAGTGGCACCGGTGGTACGGCGGGGACGACACCAAATGGGTGGTCGGCATGTCGGTGCCGATCAACCAGTACGGCTTCGACGTCGTGCTCCGGGTGCGGTCGTTGCACACCGTCACCGAGACGCAAGTGACGCTGCAGCACGAGTTCGGCCACGTCATCACCCTGTACGGCGCCCAGGGCAGCCGTGCGCGCGACAAGTGGCTGGCCGAAGGCGTCGCCGAGTACATCGGCTGGTCGCCCCGGCCGGCGGCGGGGAGCATGCGCCGGTCCAGCGTGCGCTGGCAGATCGCCCGCAAGCGGCCGGCCACGATGATCCCGAAGGACCCGGGGGCCAACGCCTCGGTGCGGGCCGGCGACGCCTACTACGGGCTGAGCCATTTCGCGGTGGACTGCATGGCGACGGTCTACGGCCGGGACAAGATGTTCCGCTTCGTGCGCGAGGTGCTGGTTCACAGCGAGACCTACGATGTCGCGGCCCACGACGCGTACGGGATCGGGTTCGCCAAGGTGGACAAGACCTGCACCGGCTGGATCCGCTCGCACGCCTGAACCGCGACCGGGCCGCGGCGGAGCGCGTTTCGCCCCGCGAATCGGTCATCTGACCGATTCGCCTGGGGCGGCTCGTTCGCGACGATGCCTTCAGACAAGTTGTCGGAGCTGGGAGCGCGGATGAGTGGGGTGCGACCCTTGCGCGTGGAGTCGGAACCGGCCGGGCCGGGCGCGGTGCGCCTGACGGTGTCGGGAGAGCTCGACATCTACACGGCGGACGATCTGGCGCGGCGGGTGCGCGAGACGCTCGTGCTGGAGCGGCCCAGCATGATCCGGCTCGACCTCAACCGGCTCGACTTCATCGACGTGTCGGGCGTGCGGGTCCTCTACGACCTGCACTTCGACGCGGCCGCGGCGGACTGCGCGCTGACCATCAGCCAGGCGCCGCAGACCACCCGCTGGATCCTCGACGTGCTCGGCCTGGACGAGCTGTTCGTGGTTTCCACCCGCCGCCCCGAGCGGAGGGAGCCGGTCACGCAGCGCCCTGATGCGCGGCCCATGCGGCGATCTGGGCGCGGGACGTGAAGTCGAGCTTGGTGAGGATGTGCTCGACGTGCGTGTTCGCGGTGCGCCGCCCGATCACCAGCCGGTCGGCGATCTGCTGATTGGTCAGGCCCTCGGCCACGAGCGCGGCGACCTCGCGCTCGCGCCGGGTCAGCGGCGCCCAGCCGGCCGCCCCCGATGTGCTGGGCGCCGCGCCGGCCCGCGGTGGCTCGCCGAGCGCGTAGTCGATCCCCGCCTCCGGCTCGAGCCCGAGCCCCTCGGCGTAGGCGGCGTCGAAGCCGTCGTCGCCGGCCGTCGCCCGGGCCTGCTTCTCGACCGCGACCCGGGTGGCGACCAGGTCGGGGGCGCCGAGTTGCGGCTTGCCCACGGCCTCCCACATCCGGTGGGCGACGCCGAGCAGGCGGGCCGCCCGCAGGGCGTCGCCCAGCGCGGCGGCCGCGGTGGCCAGCACGTCGATCGCCATGGCGCAGCCCGAGCTGTCGCCGAGCTGCCGCTTGAAGCGCAGCGCGTCCCGGCCGTAGCTGACCGCGGCGACGGGGTCGCCGCGGCCCATCTCGGCGAGCGCGCGCAGGTAGTCGGCGTACGAGCGCATCCACCGCTCGCGGTACCGGCCGGACAGCGTCCGGACCTGTTCGGTGACGGCGATCTCGCGGTCGAACTGGCCGGCGAAGGCGAGCGCGATGCCTTGCCCGGCCAACGCCACGAGCAGGCCGGTGCCCGGGTCGCCGCCGGAGCGGTGCAGCCGGGCCGCCTCCTCGGCGATCGCCAGGGCTCGGCCGGTGTCGCCCTCGAAGAGGGCGCAGATGCTCGCGAGGTACCCGAGCCAGCCGGCGATGGCGGTGTCCGCGTGCGGCCGGCATTGTTCGATCCGCTCCGCGACGGTCGGCATGTCGCCCTGCATCGTGGCGACCCACGCGCTCACGAACAACGCCCGGGCCAGCGCCGGACTCACCGGATGCTCGACCGCGAGCATCCGGTCGAGGTAGTGCCGGCCCTCCCGCGCGTGCCCACAGGCGATCCAGAAGAACAACAGCGACCCGGCCAGTTCGAGGCCGGTCGCGTCGGTGAGGTGGAAGTCGAGCGCCGCTCGCAGGTTCGCGTGTTCCCGGCTCAGCCGGCGGTACCAGTCGACCTGGCCGGGGCCGCACCACTCGGCGTCGAACTGCCGGGCGAGCCGCAGGTAGAAGTCGCGGTGCCGGCCGCGGAACAGCTCTTCCTCGCCGGTCGCGCGCAGCAGCTCGAGCCCGTATTCGCGGATGGTGTCCAGCAGCCGGTACCGGCCGCCGTCGCCGAGCAGGATCGACTTGTCGACCAGAGCGGCCAGCACCTCGAGGTCGCCGTCGCACACCTCCCGCACGGCGGCCAGGTCGAAGTCGCCGGCGAAGACCGAGACGCGGGCCCAGAGCAGGCTCTCGGCCGCGGTGCACAGGCCGTGGCTCCAGTCGATCGCGGTGCGCAGCGACTCGTGCCGGCCGGCCACCACGCCGCCGCTGAGCAGCGCGAACCGGTCGGCCATCCGGCCCTCGAGGAGCTCGGCGATCTGCCGTACGGGCAGCGCCCGGGCCCGCACCGCCGCGAGCTCGATGGCGAGCGGGATGCCGTCGAGGCCGCGGCAGAGCCGGGCCACCTCGTCCCGGTTGTCGTCGGTCAGCGCGAAGGTCGGCGAGGCGGCGCGGGCCCGCTCGGTGAACAGGGTGACCGCGGCGCCGGCCGGCGGCAGCGGCAGCAGCGGGAAGACGTGCTCGCCCTGCACCACGAGCGGCTGCCGGCTGGTCACCAGCACCCGCAGGGCCGGCGCCGCGCGCAGCAGCGAGTCGACCAGGCGCGCGCACGACTCGGCGAGGTGCTCGCAGTTGTCCAGCACCAGCAGCAGGTGTTGGTTCGCCAGGTATTCCGCCAGGGTGTCGGCCTGCGGCCGGGTCGACTGGTCGCGCAGCCCGACCGCCAGCGCGACGGCCTCGGCGACCAGATCGGCCTGGGGGAGCGGGGCCAGGTCGGCGAGCCAGACCCCGTCGGGGAAGGCCCGCTGCACCTCGGCGGCGACCCGCAGCACCGTACGCGTCTTGCCGACGCCCGCGACCCCGGTGACGGTGACCAGCCGGGACGCGGTGAGCAGCCGCTTCAGCGCGGCGCGCTCATTGCCCCGGTTCACAAAGCTCGACAATTCCGCCGGTAGGTTTCCGGTCCGGGTCACATCAACCTCGCTCGACGAACGGTCGCCCGAATCCCGCAGCATATGCCGGGCGGTCCGCACCGAGTGACGGGGTCGATCCGAAGGGTTACGCCGAAGCTCCGGCCGGGTCGGACCGAACCGTCGAAGACACTTGCCATGCCGGCCCGGCAACGGCGAACGGGGCGGTCAGATGGTGGCGAGCGAGCCGTCGGCGAGGATCGGGCCCCAGTACACCCACTGGCCGTCGTGGCGGACGAAGCGACTGCGCTCGACCATGTCGCCCGGCTTGCCGTGGTCGCGGTAGTGCGCCCGGAACTCGACCACGCCCTCGGCGTCGAACATGCCGCCGCCGGTGGACTCCAGGATGTCGAGACCCACCCAGCGCAGATGCGGGTCGTTCTCGATCGTGGCCGGCCGGGTGTCGGGGTGCCAGGAGCGCAGCACGTACTCGTCGTCGTCCAGCGCGAACGCCGAGTACCGCGACCGCATCAGCGCCTCGGCGGTGGCCGGCGCGTGCCCCCGGTGCGCGGGGGCGCAGCATTCCGCGTACGGGAAACCGCGGCCGCACGGGCAGGCGGTGATGGTCTTCGTCTTCCGGGCCATGTCCGGATTCTCCCAGCTTCGCGCCGGGGCCGTCCGGTAACGTCCCGGCTCGCTCTTTTGACGTGATCTGCAAGGACAGCCGTCGGGTACGGGTTCCGCTGCAAGTAGAGGTTCGAAATTTGCAAGGAGCTGACGTAGGATTCCGCCGTGACCAAACGTCTGGCCGAGGTGGCCAAGAAGGCCGGCGTCAGCGAGGCCACGGTCAGCCGGGTGCTCAACGGGCGCAGCGGCGTCTCCGAGGCGACCCGCGCGTCCGTGCTCACCGCGCTCGATGTCCTGGGGTACGAGCGGCCCACCAAGCTGCGCGGCGAGCGCGGCCGGCTGGTCGGCCTGGTGCTGCCCGAGCTGCAAAACCCGATCTTCCCGGCGCTGGCCGAGGTGGTGACCGCCTCGCTGGCGCAGCGCGGCTTCACCCCGCTGCTGGCGGCCCGCACGATCGGTGGCGTCCCCGAGCGCGACTACATCGAGATGCTGCTCGACCATCAGGTCTCCGGGGTGGTCTTCGCCGGCGGGTCGTACGCGCTGGCCGGCGCCGAGCACAGCCACTACCGCGCGCTGACCGACCGCCGCATGCCGGTCGTGATGGTCAACGCCGGCGTCGACGACCTGGGCTTCCCGCACATCTCGACCGACGACGCGGTGGCCGTCGAGCAGGCGTACGGCCATCTCAAGTCGCTGGGCCACCAGCGCATCGGCATGGTGATGGGCCCCGAGGACCACGTGCCGTCGCGCCGCAAGCTGGCCGGCCTGGAAAAGATCGCGGCCGGCGACTGGCACGTCGAGCGCACCAACTTCTCGATGGAGAGCGCCCGGCTGGCCGCGGCCCGCCTGATCGAGCGCGGCGTGACCGGCATGATCTGCGCCTCCGACGTGCTCGCGCTCGGCTCGATCCGCGCCGCCCGCCGTCTCGGCCTCGACGTGCCGCGGGACATCTCGGTCGTCGGCTTTGACGACTCCGCGCTGATGACCTGCACCGACCCGCCGCTGACCACGGTGCGGCAGCCCATCGAGATGATGGGCCAGGCGGCCGTGGACCTGCTCGTCAACCAGATCGAGGGCAGCGGGGTGGCCGCCGACGAGTTGCTGTTCGAGCCGGAACTGGTGGTGCGCGGGTCGACCGCGCCGGCCCCGGCGGGCTGACCAGGCAATATTCCTTAACGAAGGGCGGGCCGTCGGCCCGCCCTTCGTCGTTCCCGGGTTTTTACCCGCGCGTCGCGTTTTTTCTTCATGCAGTCGCCTTCTTGCGGCGAGCCGTTTGACTTTGTATCGTCACCTCCACGAAACACGGCGACGAGACCCCCGTCACACCGGGCCTCGCGCAGCGACGACACCGCAGCTCAGCGCAGTTCTCCGATACTTTTCGTTCCCGAAGGGATGGACCGATGTCCGTACCGCAGTACAAGAGGGCCGCGGCGATCGCCCTCGCGGCCGGCCTGGGATTCAGCATCGCGGCGTGTTCCACCAAGGGCAGTGACGACTCGGGCAAGGACGCGGCCGGCAAGACCGTCATCACGGTCGACTGCCAGCCCGACGGCTCCCAGAAGGACCTGCTGGCGAACTGGAACGCGGACGTCGCCGAGTTCGAGAAGCAGAACCCCGACGTCACGATCAAGAGCGTCAGCGTCGGCCAGCAGTGCAACAACCCGCCGGACTTCACGGCCCGCCTCACCGGCGGCACGATGACCGACGTCTTCTACGGGTACATGACCGACCTCCAGCAGGTGCTGGACTCCGGCCAGGCGATGGACATCACCCAGTACGCGACCAAGGACAACATCCCGACCTGGGACAGCATCGACCCGGCGCTCAAGGAGGTCTTCACCGACAACGGCAAGATCTACGCCATCCCGACGAAGAACTACTCGATGGGCCTGCTCTACAACAAGACCCTGTTCACCAAGGCCGGGCTGGACATCGCCAATCCGCCCAAGACCTGGCCCGAGGTCCGCGCCGCGGCCAAGAAGATCTCCGCCCTCGGCGGCGGCATCGCGGGGTACTCGGAATACAGCGCGGGCAACACCGGCGGCTGGCACTTCACCGCCGAGCTGTACTCGCAGGGCGGCCAGATCCTCACCGCCGACAACAAGAAGGCCGACTTCAACAACGCGCAGGGCAAGCAGGTCCTGCAGAACCTCAAGGACATGCGGTACGGCGACAACAGCATGGGCAGCCGCCAGCTCTTGCAGTGGGCCGACCTGCTGACCAACGCCGCCGCCGGCAAGGTCGGCATGTTCGTCGGCGCGCCCGACGCCACCACCGCGATCGTCCAGCAGTTCCAGGGCAAGTACGACGAGTGGGCGATGGCCCCGATGCCCGGCCAGGACGGCGCGGCCAAGGGCACGCTGGGCGGCGGCGAGGGCTACTTCTTCCGCAAGGACCTCACCCCCGAGCAGGTCAAGGCCGGTCTCAAGTGGATCGCCTTCGAGAAGCTGACCCCGGGCAAGGGCCAGTTCGACTACGCCCGGGCCAAGCCGCAGAACCAGCCGGTGGGCCTGCCCCAGCCGCTGCTGTTCGCCAACGGCAGCGACGCGCAGAAGCAGGAGCTCGACGCCCGCAAGGCCAACCAGAACGTGCCGAGCGAGAACTTCGCGCTCTTCGAGGCCACTCCGGTGCCGATCAAGGGTGAGCCGGCCAACGCCCAGGCGATCTACGCGGTGCTCGACAGCGCGATGTCCGGGGTGCTGACCAACCCCAACGCCAGCGTCGACGAGCTGCTGAAGACGGCCGAGACCAAGACCAACCAGCTCCTGGCCTCGAACGGCTGATCGGATGAGATGCGGGGGCGCGAGCCCCCCCACCCCCTTGCGGAAAGCGGGAGTTCCCTTGGCGACGATGATCAGCGCCCCGGAGACCGGCCGGCGGCCGCGGGTCTACGCGGGACCGAAGACCGCGCGGACGCGCCGCGGCCGCAGGCTGCGGGACAACCTGACCGGCTACGCGTTCCTGATCGGGGCGATCTTCTGCTTCGCCCTGTTCCAATGGTTCCCGATGATCCGCGGCATCGTGATGAGCTTCCAGCACACCAGGCGCGGCGAGACCACCTGGGTGGGCTTCGACAACTTCGTGCGGATCGTACAGGACCCGAGCTTCTGGACCGCCTGGAAGAACACGTTCTATTTCACGTTCCTCGCGCTCATCCTCGGCTACGCCGTCCCGTTCGTGGTGGCGATCCTGCTCAACGAGCTCCGGCACGGCAAGGGCTACCTGCGCATCCTGGTGTACCTGCCGGTGATGCTGCCGCCGGCCTCGGCGCTGTTCCTGTTCAAGTACTACGCGTACGACCCGAGCGACGCCGGCCTGTTCAACGCGATCCTCAAGTTCCTCCACCTGCCCACGTCGGAGTGGATGCAGTCGCCGACCGCCACCATGCCGGCCATGGTGATCGCGTCGACCTGGATGAACATGGGCGCCGCGGTGCTGATCTACCTGGCCGCCCTGCAGAACATCCCGGGCGAGCTGTACGAGGCGGCCGAGCTGGACGGCGCCGGCCTGCTGCGCCGGATCTGGAACGTGACGATCCCGCAGACCCGGCTGATCCTCGCGTTGCTGGCGATGCTGCAGATCGTTGCCACCATGCAGGTCTTCATCGAGCCGCTGATCCTGGCCAACGGGGCCGGCACCCAGGACTCGGCGACCTCGGTGGCGTACCTCATCTACCAGCACGGCTTCTTCCAGAACGACCTGAACGGCGCGGCGGCGCTCGGCGTGATCATGCTGCTGGTGCTGGCCGCCTTCTCCGCCGTGTACGTGCGGCTGACCACGAAGCAGGACTGAGATGTCACGGACCCTCATCTCGCAGGCCCAGCTCCGGCGCGGGCGAGGCAAGTTCCTCTACTGGACGATTCTCGTCGCCGTCATCGTCGTCTTCACCCTGGCCTTCATCGGGCCGCTGTACTGGATGGTCACCGGCGCGCTCAAGAGCGGCCAGGAGATCGCGCAGACCCCACCCACGCTGTGGCCCGAGGACCCGCAGACGGCGAATTACGCGAACGCGTGGAACAACCTCAACCTCGCGAAGCTGATGTTCAACACGTTCTACTACGCGATCGGCGCGGTCTTCTTCCAGCTGGTGTTCGACACCGCGGCGGCGTACGCGCTCTCCAAGCTCCGCCCGATCTTCGGCAACGTCGTCCTCGCGCTGATGCTGGCGACGCTGATGATCCCGGCGATGGTGGTGATCGTCCCGCAGTACGTGACCGCGATCGACCTGCCGTTCGTGCACGCGAGCCTGCTCGACTCGCCCTGGGCGATCTGGCTGCCGCTGGTCGCCAACGCGTTCAACATCTTCCTGCTGAAGCGGTTCTTCGACTCGATCCCCGAGGATCTGATCGCCGCGGCCATGGTGGACGGCGCGTCCCCGCTGCGCACGCTGTGGTCGGTGATCCTGCCGATGTCGCGGCCGATCCTCGGGGTGGTCTCGATCTTCGCGGTCACCTACGTCTGGAAAGACTTCCTCTGGCCGAAGCTGGTCATGCCGTCGCCGGAGACGCGCACGCTCAGCGTCGGCATCTACGCCTTCTCCGGCGGCACCCCGATGAACGTGGTCGTCGCCGCCTCGGTCATCGCCGCGATCCCGACCGTGATCATCTTCCTGATCTTCCAGCGCAACATCATGTCGGGCCTCACCGCCGGCAGCCTCAAGGGCTGACGCGCACATCCGCACATCTCTGGTCCGGCGACCCCGGGCTTGGTCGACCATGCAGAAAGTTGGTGCCTGTGTCCACAACAGACAGTAGTCCGTGGTGGAAGAGCGCGGTTATCTACCAGGTGTACCCGCGCAGCTTCGCCGACGCGGACGGCGACGGCGTCGGGGACATCGACGGCATCCGCGCCCGCCTGGGGCACCTGCGCGACCTCGGCATCGACGCGATCTGGATGAGCCCCTGGTACCCGTCGCCGATGGCCGACGCCGGCTACGACGTGGCCGACTTCCGCGACATCGACCCGGCCTTCGGCTCGCTCGCCAAGGCCGAGGCGCTGATCGAGGAGGCGCACGCGGCCGGCATCCGGATGATCGTCGACATCGTCCCGAACCACATCAGCAGCGCGCACCCGTGGTTCCGGGCGGCCCTGGCCGACCCGGCCGCACCCGAACGCGACTACTTCTGGTTCCGCCCGGGCCGCGGCGAGAACGGCGACGAGATGCCGACGGACTGGCGAGGGGAGTTCGGCGGCACCACCTGGACCCGTACGCCGGATGGCCTTTGGTATTTGCATTTGTTCACGCCCGAGCAACCGGACCTCAATTGGGATCACCCCGACGTCCGCGCCGAGTTCGAGAGCATTCTGCGCTTCTGGTTCGACCGCGGGGTGGACGGGATTCGCATCGATTCCGCGGCGCTGCTCTTCAAGGACCGCTCGCTGCCGCCGGTCGTCGAGGGGCAGCCGCATCCGTTCCACGACCTGGACGAGGTGCACGACGTCTACCGGGCCTGGCGACGGGTCGCCGACTCGTACCCGGGAGATCGGGCCCTGATCGGCGAGGTCTGGATGCCCGAGGTCGAGCGGTTCGCCAACTATCTGCGGCCGGACGAGCTGCATCAGGCCTTCAACTTCCTCTTCCTCGGCTGCGCCTGGGACGCCGCCCTGATGCGGGAGTGCATCGACGTCACCGTCGGGGCGCACGCCGCGATCGGCGCCCCGGCCACCTGGGTGCTCTCCAACCACGACGTCACCCGGCACGTCACCCGGTACGGCCGCGCCGACACCACGTTCAGCTTCGACAACAACCTCGACGGCACCCCGGTCGACCTCGAGCTCGGCACCCGCCGCGCCCGGGCCGCGGCGCTGCTGTCCCTGTCGCTGCCCGGGGCCACCTACATCTACCAGGGCGAGGAGCTCGGCCTCTGGGAGAACGAGAACATCCCGCCCGATCAGTACCAGGACCCGATGTGGGAGCGGCGGGGGCACAGCCGGGACGGCTGCCGGGTGCCGCTGCCGTGGAGCGGCGACGAGCCCCCGTTCGGCTTCAGCACCGGAAAACCGTGGCTGCCCCAGCCCGCCGAGTGGAAGGACCGCACCGTCCAGGCGCAGACCGGCGACCCCAGCTCGATGCTCGAGCTGTACCGGGAGGCGATCCGGCGGCGCCCCGGTCCTCGCCACCCCGAGATGACCTGGCTCGACCTGCATCCCCAGGTCTTGGCCTTCACCCGCGGCGCGGACTTCGCCTGCGTCGTCAACATGTCCGGCGGCCCCGTCCCGCTGCCGGACCACGAGACCTGCCTGCTCGCCAGCGGCCCGCTCGACGGTGACCGCCTCCCCCCGGACACCGCCGTCTGGCTGCGCATGAAGGGCTAACAGGAGGAAAGCACCTTCCCCGGGGGCTTTCACGGAAGAAAGGCTCGCTCCCCGCCATGCCTCGACTCAGAAGACGACTGCTCGCCGCGGCTGCCGCGGCGGGAGTCGTGGCCGCCGTCCTCGTCGCACCCACCCCCGCCCTCGCCGCCGGCCCCAACCTCGCCGTCGGCAAGGCCTTCGCCGCCAGCAGCTACACCGACGTCTATCCGGCCGGCAACGCCGGCGACGGCAACCCGAACACCTACTGGGAGAGCCGCAACAACGCCTTCCCGCAATGGTTGCAGGTCGACCTCGGGTCCGCCGTGCCGGTCAACCAGGTCGTCCTCAAGCTGCCACCGGCCACGGCCTGGGCCACCCGAACCCAGACCCTGTCCGTCTCGGTCTCCGGCGACGGCTCGTCGTTCAGCACCATCAAGCCGTCGGCGGGCTACACGTTCAATCCCGCCACCGGCAACGCCGTCACCATCGACTTCACCGCGGCCACCGCGCACTTCGTGCGGCTGACCTTCACCGGCAACACCGGCTGGCCCGCCGGCCAGCTGTCCGAGCTGGAGGTCTACGGCCCCGCCACCGGCGACACGCAGGCGCCCAGCGCGCCCGGCAACCTCGCCTACACCCAGCCGGCGAGCGGGCAGATCCGGCTCACCTGGTCGGCCGCGACCGACAACGTCGGGGTCACCGGCTACGACGTGTTCGCCAACGGGATGCTGCGCACCAGCGTCGGCGCGGGCGTGCTGACCTACACCGACAACCAGCCGGACACCGCGACCGTCGCCTACTACGTCACCGCCAAGGACGCGGCCGGCAACGCGTCGGCGCCCAGCAACACGGTCACCCGGGCCGGCAGCGGCGTTACCGGGACCAACCTGGCGCTGAACCGGCCGATCGAGGCGTCCGGGTACACGTACACGTTCGTGCCCGCCAACGCCAACGACAACAACACCGCCACGTACTGGGAGGGCAGCGGATACCCGTCGACCCTGACCGTGCGGCTGGGCGCGAACGCGTCGCTGCAGCAGGTCGTGGTCAAGCTGAACCCGGACGGCGCGTGGGGCACCCGGCAGCAGACGTTCTCGATCCTCGGCCGGGAGCAGAGCTCGAGCGCGTTCACGACGCTGGTCGGCTCGGCCTCGTACACGTTCAATCCGGCCTCGGGCAACACGGTGACCATCCCGGTCAGCGGGACCGCCGCGGACCTGCGGCTCTCCTTCACCGCGAACACCGGCGCGCCCAGCGGTCAGGTCGCCGAGCTGCAGGTGATCGGCGTCGCCGCGCCCAACCCGGACCTCACCGTCACCGGCATCACGTCCACCCCGGCCGCGCCGGTCGAGACCGACGCGGTGACGCTCTCGGCCACGATTCGCAACGGCGGCACGGCAGCGTCGGGCGCAACCAACGTCAACTTCTATTTGGGTACGACCAAGGTCGGCACCGCGTCCGTGGCGGCGCTGGCGGCCGGAGCCTCGGCCACCGTCTCGGTGAACATCGGCGCCCGGGACGCCGGCACCTACGCGCTGACCGCCAAGGTCGACGAGTCGAACACCGTCGTCGAGCTGAACGAGGCGAACAATTCGTACACGTCGTCCTCGTCCTTGATCGTCACCCCGGTCTCCAGCTCGGACCTGGTCGCCTCGGTGGTCTCCTGGTCGCCGGGCAACCCGTCGGCCGGCAACACGGTCACCTTCTCGGTGACCATCAAGAACCAGGGCTCGGCGGCGTCGGCTTCCGGCGCGCACGGTGTAACTTTGTCGGTTTTGAGCGGGTCTTCGGTGATCAAGACCCTGACCGGCTCATACACCGGGGTTTTGGCGGCCGGCGCCTCATCGCCGGCGCTGTCACTGGGTACGTGGACCGCCGCAAATGGGAAATATACGGTTCGTACCGTTGTCGCGGTCGACGCCAACGAGCTGGCCGTGAAGCAGGCGAACAACACGTCGGACAAACCGTTCTTCGTCGGTCGTGGGGCCAATATGCCTTACGACATGTATGAGGCGGAGGACGGCTCGCTCGGCGGCGGTGCGGCGATCGTCGGTCCCAACCGGACGGTCGGCGACCTGGCCGGCGAGGCGTCCGGGCGCAAGGCCGTCACGCTCAACCAGACCGGCGCGTACGTGCAGTGGACCACCCGCGCGGCCACCAACACGATCGTCGCCCGGTTCTCTATCCCGGACGGCACCACCAGCTCGGTCAACGTGTACGTGAACGGCAACCTCGTCAAGACGCTGCCGCTCACCTCCAAGTACGCGTGGCTGTACGGCAACGAGACCGCGCCGCAGAACTCGGGCTCCGGCCCGCGGCACATCTACGACGAGGCGAACACCCTGCTGACCGGGTCGTTCCCGGCCGGCAGCACGCTGCGCCTGCAGAAGGATTCCGGTAACCCGGGCACCATCGCGATCGACTTCGTCAACCTGGAGCAGGTCGCGGCGCTGGCCAGCCCCGATCCGTCGAAGTACGTCGTGCCGACCGGCTTCGACCAGCAGTCGGTGCAGAACGCGCTGGACACGGCCCGGCAGGACACCACCAAGCTCGGCGTCTACCTGCCGGCCGGCGACTACCAGGTCTCCAGCAAGCTGCAGGTGTACGGCCGGCCGATCGTGGTGACCGGCGCGGGCCCGTGGTACACCCGCTTCTTCACCCCATCCACCCAGACCGAGACCGACGCCGGCTTCCGGGCCGACGCCGGCGCGAACGGCTCCACGTTCAAGAACTTCGCATACTTCGGCAACTACACGATCCGCATCGACGGCCCCGGCAAGGTCTTCGACTTCGCCAACGTCAGCGGCATCACCATCGACAACATCTGGGCCGAGCACGTGGTCTGCCTGTACTGGGGCGCGAACACCGACAACATGGTGATCAAGAACTCGCGCATCCGGAACACGTTCGCCGACGGCATCAACATGACCAACGGCAGCACCGGCAACCTGGTCGACAACAACGAGGCCCGGGCCACCGGCGACGACAGCTTCGCGCTGTTCTCGGCGATCGACGCGGGCGGCGCCGACGAGATCAACAACACCTACTCCAACCTCACATCGATCCTGACCTGGCGGGCGGCCGGCGTCGCCGTCTACGGCGGCTATGCCAACACGTTCAAAAACATCTACATCGCCGACACGCTGGTCTACTCGGGCATCACGATCAGCAGCCTGGACTTCGGATATCCGATGAACGGCTTCGGCGCCAGCCCGCCGACGGTGTTCGACAACATCTCGATCGTCCGGGCCGGCGGCCACTTCTGGGGTGCGCAGACCTTCCCGGCGATCTGGGTCTTCAGCGCGTCGAAGGTCTTCCAGGGCATCCGGGTCAGCAACGTCGACATCGTCGACCCGACCTACTCCGGGATCATGTTCCAGACCAACTACACGTCGCCCACCTCGCCGCAGTACCCGATCAAGGACACCACGTTCACCAACGTCACGATCAGCGGCGCCGTCCGCTCCGGCGATCAGTACGACGCCAAGTCCGGCTTCGGCATCTGGGCCAACCCGATGCCCGAGGCGGGGCAGGGCCCGGCCGTCGGCTCGGCGACGTTCACCAACCTGCAGTTCAGCAACAACTACCGGGACATCGAGAACCAGACGAGCACGTTCACCATCATCCGCAATTAAGCTGACCCGCGGCGGAAAACCCCATGCAACTTCGTCATTCAAGCCCGCTCCCGAGGTAACCGGAAGGGCCCGCGCAACGTCGTCCCCCGCGGGCCCTTCCGCCGGTACCGTTCCGGCATGCAGCATCTCTCCCTTCCCGACGGCCGCACCCTCGAATACCTGGTCGAGGGGCCGTCGTCGGCGATCCCGCTGGTCCTGCACCACGGCACCCCGTCCGGCACGGTCCGCTACGCCCCGGTCTTCGACGCCGCCCTGGCCGGCGGCTTCCGCGTGGTCCAGGCCAGCCGGCCCGGATACGCCACCTCCACCCCGCACCCGGGCCGCCGGGTCGCCGACGTGGCCGCCGACACCGCGGCCCTGCTGGACGCCCTCGGGGCGCCGACCTTCGTCACCGTCGGCTGGTCCGGCGGCGGCCCGCACGCGCTCGCCTGCGCCGCGCTGCTGCCCACGCGCTGCCGGGCCGCGGCCACCATCGCCGCGGTGGCGCCGTACGACGCGGAGGGTCTCGACTGGCTCGACGGCATGGGCGAGGAGAACGTGGCGGAGTTCTCCGCCGCGGTGGCCGGCCCGGAGTCCCTCGACGCGTTCCTGGCCGCGGCCGCGGCCCCGCTGAAGTCGGTGGCGGCCGCCGACATGATCGAGGCGCTCGGCGACCTGATCTCCGAGGTCGACAAGCGGGCCCTGGTCGACGGCGGGCTCGCCGAGTACCTCGCGGCGTCCTTCCGGGCGGCCGTCTCGACCGGGATCGCCGGCTGGCGCGAGGACGACCTGGCCTTCGCGCGGGACTGGGGGTTCTCTCCGGCCGACGTCCGGGCGCCGGTGTCGCTGTGGCAGGGCGACCAGGACCGGATGGTGCCGTTCGCGCACGGGCGCTGGCTGGCGGCGCACCTGCCATCGGCCGACGTGCACCTGGTGCCGGGCGAGGGGCACCTCTCGCTGATCGCCAACTTCGGGACGATCGTGGGTCACCTGCGTACCGAAACTTTCGGTTCCGCCTGATCGGCTGCTTAACCCGCAGGTCGGGGTAGATCTCATCTGAACCGGTTCATCAGGTGAACAAGACATTGACTTCGATCGAACTATGCTCGTAATCTCCGTATCAATTTCCGATAGCTTTCCGGAAGTTGCGAAGGGGGATGGGGCATGGAGGAGCTCGCCCTGCTGGGCGCCGAGATGGTGGCCGTCACGGTGCTCGTCGTCGGGCTCTATCTGCCGCGCCACCGCCGGCGCGACCTGGTGGTCGCGTACTTCGGCGTCAACGTCGGGGTGCTGGCGGTGGCCGACGCGCTGCAGGCCGGGCAGCCCGGCGCGGGCGGGCTGGGCATCGGGCTGGCGCTGTTCGGGGTGCTGTCGATCATCCGGCTGCGCTCGACCGAGCTCGACCAGCACGAGGTCTCGTACTTCTTCTCGGCGCTGGCGCTCGGGTTGCTCGGCGCGCTGGAGACCTCGTCGATCTGGCGCAACCTGGCGCTGATGGGCCTGATCCTGCTGGTCATGGCGGTGGTCGACGGCCGGCGCGTGCTCCGCCGGCACGAGCACCAGATCGTCGTGCTGGACGCCGCGATCACCGACCGCGACGAGCTCGTCCGGCGGCTGGAGGAGCTGCTCGGCGGGCGGGTGCACGCGGCACAGGCCCAGCGCATCGACCTGATCAACGACTCGACGGTGGTGGACGTCCGCTACACCGTGGGCGTGCGGTCCGCGGCGCCGGTCAGCCCGGCGGGATACCCGCGATGAACGCGCAGCTGGCCGCCCTGCCCGTGGTGAGCCTGGCCGAGCTCGAGGAGCGGGCCGCGCTGTGCAGCCGGGTCGACCGCAAGTACCTGATGCCCGAGGCCGAGGCGGAGGCGCTGCTGGCGGGTCTGGCGCCGACGGCCCGGGTGCTGGAGATCGACGGGCGGCGGCAGTTCACGTACGAGTCGCTGTACTTCGACACGCCCGAATTGGCGAGCTACCTGGGCGCGGCCTACCGGCGGCGGCGCCGGTTCAAGATCCGTACGCGTACGTATGTCGACTCCGGGTCCTGCTGGCTCGAGGTCAAGGTGCCGGGGCCGCGCGGCACGACGGTCAAGTACCGGGTGCCGCACTCCTCGCCGGAGACGATCGACCACGTCTTCGTCGGCGAGGTCTTCGCGCGGCACCGGATGGCCGCCTGCCCGGCGAGCCTGCGCGCCACGCTGCGGACCGCCTACCAGCGGTTCACGCTGCTGCTGCCGGAGGGCGACAGCCGGGTCACCATCGACACCGAGCTGCGTTGGCGGACGACCGACGACGAGCCGCAACTGCGGCTGCCCGGCATGAGCATTGTCGAGACCAAGACCGGCGCGGCGGTGTCCTCCGCCGACCGGCGGCTGTGGCAGCGCGGCCACCGCCCGATCGCCATCTCCAAGTACGCCGTCGGTCTGGCCGCCCTGCGCGCCGACCTCCCGGCCGCGCCCTGGCGGCGGGTGCTCCGGCGGCACTTCACCGTTGCGAGAGAGGAACTGGCCCATGGTTAGGCGTGCGCTCGCGCTCCTCGCCGTACCCTGTCTGCTCCTGACCCTGGTGGCCGGCCCGGCCGCGGCGGCGGACGGCGACATCGTCTTCTCGATGCCCAGCGGCACCTTCCAGGGGCAGGTGTCGGTGACGCTGAGCACCCCGACGGCCGGCGCCGAGATCCGGTACACAGTGGACGGCTCGGCGCCGACCGCCGCGTCGCCCGTTTATCCCGGGCGGGCGCTGACGCTGACCTCGACGACGCAGCTGCGGGCCCAGGCGTTCGTCAACGGCGTGGCCTCCGGCGACGGCGCGACCGGGCTCTACGTGGCGCGCAACTTCGACGCTCAGCACGACCTGCCGGTGCTGCTGATCGACGACTACGGCCGGGGCAAGCCGGGACGCGACTACGTCGACGCGGCCACCATGCTCTTCGATCGCTCGGTGTCCGCGGCGCCCACCCTGGCCACCCGCGCGGGCATCCACCTGCGCGGGCAGTCGTCGGCGATGTTCGACAAGGCGCCCTACCGCCTCGAGTTCCGCGACAGCACCGACGACGACAGCGACCTCGAGGTGCTGGGCATGCCGGCCGACTCCGATTGGGTGCTGCGCGGGCCGTTCACCGACAAGGCGCTGATCCGCGAGGCGCTCGTCTTCGACCTGGGCCGCGAGATGGGCCTGGCCACGCCGCGCTACCGGTTCGTCGAGCTGTACCTGAACACCGACTCCGGCCCGGTTGCCGCGAACGACTACCAGGGCGTCTACATGCTCGAGGAGACGATCAAGAACAGCAAGAACCGGCTCGACCTCAAACAGCTCAAAGAGGCCGACACCACCCTGCCCAAGATCACCGGCGGCTACATCTTCAAGTTCGAGTGGATGGCCGCCGAGGAGCCGACCCTGACGTGTACGGGTTCGCCGTGCTGGAACTACCTGGAGGTCGCGGACCCGTCGCCGCTCAACGCCGAGCAGAAGGCCTGGCTCACCCAGTACCTCCAGCAGTTCCACGACATGCTGCACCGGTCCGACTTCGGCGCGAACTACCGCAGCTGGATCGACACGCAGTCGTGGATCGACCTGATCATCCTGAACGAGCTGAGCCGCGAGATGGACTCGTACCTGCGCAGCACCTACTTCTACAAGGACCGGGAGGGCCCGATCGAGGCCGGCCCGCTGTGGGACTACGACCTGAGCTTCGGCACTGGCGGGTACTTCGGTAACGACCAGGTCGCCGGCTGGCAGTACCAGCAGACCCGCTCGCCGGACGCCACCGACTGGTTCCGGATCCTGCTCACCGACCCGGCGTTCCAGCAGGAGCTCAAGACCCGCTGGCAGACGCTGCGCCAGGGTCTGCTGTCCAACACGTCGCTGAACTCCCGGGTGGACGCGCTCGCCGCCCCGCTGACCGCCGCGGCCGCTCGCAACTTCCAGCGCTGGCCCAACCTGAGCACCCGGATGATCGGCCCGTTCATCACCGACACGTCCGCGACGTGGGCGGGCCAGGTGCAGGTGATGCGCGACTGGATGCTGCGCCGCGCCGCCTGGCTCGACGGCACGTCCGCGTGGGGCGGCGGCACGACAACGCCGCCCACCACACCCCCGACCACCCCGCCCACGACGCCGCCGACCACGCCACCCACCACGCCATCCACCACGCCGCCCACGACGCCACCCGCCACCGCCTCCTGCTCGGCGACCTACAGCCAGGTGGGTCAATGGACCGGCGGGTTCCAGGGCGAGGTACGGGTGACCGCCGGCGCGAGGCCGATCACCAGCTGGACCGTCACCATGACCTTCGCCAATGGCCAGCAGGTGAGCCAGGCCTGGAACGCCGTCATCTCCACCTCCGGCGCGACGGTGACCGCCCGCAACGCGAGCTACAACGGCTCCCTCGCCGCCGCGGCGAGCACCACGTTCGGCATGCTGGGCTCGTGGACCGGCAGCAACCAGCCGCCCACCCTGACCTGCACGGCCGCCTGACGTCCGTCCGATCGTCCGCTGGTGCGACCCTGGCCCTCGGCGCTGCTCACCGGCAGCGCCGAGGGCCGCATCAACTCGATCTACCTCTTCGGACGCCCGTCGAGTCCCCGGCCAGCAAGCGCATCGCGTCGATCGCAACGGTGGCGGCGCTGGCGGGCTGCGCCGCCGAGCGGCCGCCCCCGGATCCCGCGCCCTCTCCAGATGTGGGGCGGCCCGTCGTGCTCGATACCGGGGTGCCCGGCTGGGAGACCTCGGCCTGGCTGGCCGGCGAGGCTTTCTGCGTACGGGCCGCGCGGGCCCGCGGGAATGCGAATGTCTTCTGCGATCCGGCGCCTTTCGCGCTGCGAGAGAGCGGCGCCCCGGCGTTGCCCGGCAAGCCGCTGCCGTACCTGGCCCCGCCGGACCCGGAGTCGCGGCGGATCCTCCTGGTGGGCACCGCCCGAGGCGCCATCGCCGGCGTGTCGGTGACGATGTTCGGCGAGACGGCGACGGCGGAGGTCCATCGGCTGCCCGCGACCGGGGGACGCAAGGTCGGCGCCTATGCGGTGTGGCTCCCGCGCAGCGGCGCGGCCCGCGACGGCATGAATCTGACCGACATCACCGAGGTGGTGGGCCGCGACTCGGCCGGCCGCATAGTGGCCCGGCTGACCTGACCGACGGTGGCAGCGACACGTTGATCACCGCGGCGGCCGGTAACGTCCGGGTCCAGGCAGCGTGCTGCTGCCAGCGGTAGGTGTTCGGGCTGGCCTTGCGCCGGCTGGTGACGCCGACGAAGCGCAGCTTGCGCCGGATGACCGGCCACGGCTCGCGTTCCTGCTCGATCCAGTCCCGTATCAGCGTGAACAGCTCGGTGAAGGTCGCGCCCGCATCGACCACGTCGACCAGGACGGCCGGCCGATCCCGTCGAGCCAGTGCATACGGGGTCAACCCGGTTGCCGTCAGGAACTGGCGGCCCTGGGCCACCTCGGCGGGAGTCAATGGACGCCGCCGCGCACTTGTCTGCGGCATGATAGTTGAACCGATCATGAGGTTTCTAAAGCTCGGCGAGCCAATCGCGGATGTGGTCGAAGTCGCGATCTGCAAGGCCGACGGAGGGATCCACCCGTTGTAGCAGAGCCGTTCCCGGATAATGGATTTGAATCCATCGGCGGTCGGCGTCGGTGATTTCGTCATCGAGCCAGACGAACGGTCGGCCGACTGCCCATCGGGCGAGGCATGCCGTTTTCCAGTGCGAACCGGGTGCGGGTTCGTCGTTGTCAGGGAAGTCGACGACGGGTAACTGAGGCAGGCCGAGGCGGGGCGCGATGAGGTCGTTCGCGTCGGTCGTCCAGCTCGTAGCCCAGACCAGTTGGCATCCCAGGGCCAGAAGCTTGGGGCCGTCCGCGGGGTCGAGCCGTTCCAGCAGCGGATTGCCTTGTGCGTCATCGGCGGGCAGGACACGGCTGGTCTGCGGTCGAGCAGGATCAGTCGGTCGGGCGCGGAACGGGAGCAGCGTGCCGTCGACATCGAGAAACGCGATCGGGTTGTCAAGCGAGCCGGCCATCACCGGCGAAATGTACCGGCAACCTCACCGAACGCGGATGGTTCTTCGACACTGATGCGTTGTCCGCCCGGCTGGCCGCCTGGGCAGACCTGCTCAGCGACGGGTCGTGGACCGACCGGTTCCCGTTCCGCCCGACCTTCGAGCTGGTCGCCCGACACCTTTACGGGCAACTCGTACCCGAGGTCCCCGGCCTGGCCTTCGTGGAACTCGAGGATCGAACGTACGGTAGCCGCACGCGCTACCTGCCGAACCTCTGAATCGCCGGCCGGTCGACGGCCCTGCGATTACAGGTAGTCCTTGCCGCGCAATTATCGGCGACATGAGAACGCTCATGATCTTGTAACGGCGAGAGGACATGTTCGTGCAGACTGGCGACATGGCCGACAGCGGTGTTGTGCGTGAGTTCCACGTGGACGAGGGCTGGGGAGTCATCGACGGACCGGCTGTCCCAGGCGGTTGCTGGGTGCATTTCTCGGCGATCGCGATGGGCGGTTTTCGGCAGCTCGTAGCGGGTCAGAACGTATGGTTGCGGGCCGAGGCCGCCGAGCAGGACGGGTTCAGCTTCCGGGCGGTGAAGGTCTGGACGGAGGACGTCGAGCCGGCCAGTCCGCCGAGGTTGAAACGTGCCTCCGGAGGCGTCTACCACAGCCGCTTGGTTCTCACGTTCGACGAGCCGGAAGGGGTCGGCGAGCTTGACAACGAGTGACCTGGCCGACAAGCGGGCAGCGGCAAAATCGGGGCGGCGCAGAGCGCAATGCTCCTCGACGTTTTAGCCATGTGGCGGCCGGGGCTCGACTACGACCACGAGTCGCCGGCGGACGACGTGCCACGTCTGCTGGAGGCGGTGCACTCGCTGCTACGCAAGAGATTCGTCGAGGTCGCCGTCGACCTGACCATTCAGCCGCTGCAGGCGGCGTTGGCGGCCGTGGACGACGAGCGGAACTGGTGGACCGACGACGGGCCGGCTACGAGCGTCGAGTTGGTGGCCACTGCGGCGGGACAGCAGGTACTGGCGCCGGCCACGAACATCTACAGCTTCCGAGACCGCGGCCTGCCCCACTGACAGACCGGAACCGCGCTCGATAACGCGCAATCATCGCGGCCGTGAGCGCGCGTCGGTATATGCCCTACGCGTCGGGCAACCGGGTCACGGCGCCGGCGAGGGCTCGGGCGGACGGGCCGAGTTGTTGTATCTGTTTTTGGCGGCCACTACCGCCGCCTGAACGTGTTTGGGGTCGACGCCCGATATGTTCAGTGGCGGGCGCAGGCGGCTGACCAGTTCGGCCTCGATGGTTGCCGGCTCCGGGTCCTCGGCCCACGTCAACCGCAGATGCGCGGACATCCACGCGGTCAGCCGTGCCTCGTCCGCCGGGATCAGGACCACACGGTCGGTCCAAGTCGTTGAGTAGCCCTCCGAGACAAGAAGCCCGGCGAGCGTACGTCGTAGCGTAGAGCTGCCCGAACGCCGCAGATGGTTGCGCAGGATCCGGCCTCGCAGGCTGGTCGCCCGGCCGAGATACAGCAGCCGCATCGAAGGGTCGGCTCGGTTCGGAGGACCGGAGAAATCGGGAAAGATCGAAGGAGTCGCCCACCAGGCGTAGACGCCGCTGCCTCGGCCGAGTCGCTTGACGGCGACGTCGAGTCCGAGCGGTACGTCGGACAGCAGCCGCAGGGCCTCCTCGGTTCGAGCGCGGTCGGTGGGGGCGTCGGGTCGTGTTCCGGGATTGGTCATCACGGCGATGCTAAGCGTCCTGGGGTTGGTCTTGGCCCAGCGGGCGTGCTTCTGTCTGTTTGTTCACCAATCAGCTGGATGCCTCGGTGCCTTCGGATTCCGTGAAAACTAGCTGCCCGTCGGGATGATCGAACAGTGGTTGGGCCGGGTCGGTCTGCGGGAAAATGGTTTATGCGGCAGCTGCAGTTGTTCACCACCGCGCAATTGGCGACGATGCGCGACACGACGAAGCGCCGCAACTATTCCGCCGAGGCCAAGGAATTTCGCCGGGAGCATCAGCGGCATCGCGTTTGGGGTATGACACAGCGCCACGCGCGGAAGCTGCGTTCCATTTACGGCCACATTCCGAGCGACGAGGAATTGAGAGCCGGGTGGCACGACGGCGGCGCGGCGGCGTCCGCGTCCGCAACGTCCGCGCAGGCACCCAGCCGGCCGGCAGTCCCGCCGGAGCCGCCGCCAAGCATGCCGGAGGAGACAATGCCGGAGCAGGTCGTGCCGGAGACCGCCGTTGCGGAACAGGTCGCGGCGGTGGGCGCGGCGGGAGACCGACCCGGGGACGGTATCGGAGCCGGTGGCCGGGGCACTGCATCCGAATCGGCGCCCGAAGAGGCGGTTGTCGCGGCAGCGCCGGTCCGGCGTGCCCAGGCGAGAACATGCCGCAACTGGTTTCGGGACAGGCTCGGCCATTTGTGGGTGCGTGGCGAAGACGACGCCGTGCGTCCCGGTGGGCAGCGGCTCAACAGTTGGGCTCGATCCGAACCGTCGACCGGCGATTGTCCGGCCAGCTGGACGAGCCGCTTCGCCCGGGGCTCGCCGCCGCGCTGGGGCTGCCCACAGGCGGCCGATATCGCTGTTCCGAGATTCGCGCCAGTGCATTCTCCTGGAAACCAGAAGAGCGCAGCGGATCACGGCTCAATCGGACCGGGTGAGCGTGGCCGGCCTGCTACTACAGCGCGGCGGCGACCGCGGGGCGGTCGCCGCTCGGCGTGGGACGGTGCTCGACTCGTACGATATGTGGGTTTAGACCTCGACCGGCGTGAGTTCCGGCAGTGCCTCGGCCCGCTCGGGGGTTTGCCGGCGGCGGGCCGCCGGGACGAGGAGGGCTACGCCGATCGCCGCTACCGCGATCACCGCCAGGATCAGGAACGACTCGGTGTAGCCGGACTCGGCGGGCAGGCCGGTCGTGCTGATGTGGCCGGCGACGATCGAGCTGACGACCGCGGTGCCGAGGGAGGCGCCGATGGTGCGGATGTTGGTGTTCATGCCGGAGGCTACGCCGGTCTGGTGCATCGGGACACTCTGGACGATCAGGCTGATCATCGAGGAGTAGACCAGGCCCAGGCCGATGCCGAAGACGCCGCCGGCCAGGGCGACCAGCGGCCGCGAGCCGTGCTCGGTGGCCAGCGAGAAGCAGGAGAGGGCGGCCAGGGCGGCGCCGGCGATCAGCTGGACCTTGCCGGGGAACCAGCGGGTGAGCGGGCCGGAGAGCGAGCCGAAGACGGCCATCGTGACCATCATCGGCAGCATCAGCAGGCCGGCCTCGGTGACGCTCGCGCCGAAACCGTAGCCGGTCGCGCTGGGCACCTGCATGAGCTGCGGCAGGAACGCGAAGACGCCGAACATGGTGGCGCCGAACAGCAGCGCGACGACGTTGGTGGTCCAGACCGCCGGCAGCCGCATCATGCGCATGTCGATCAGCGGGTTGGCGGAGCGGAGCTCCGCGACGAACCAGGCGGCGAAAAGGACAACTGCCAAAATCAGCAATCCGATCGTACGGCCGGAGCCCCAGCCCCACGTCGTGCCCTTGCTCAGCGGCAGCAGCAGCGCGACCAGCCAGCCGGACAGCAGCACCGCGGCCAGCCAGTTGACCTTGCCGGGGCTGCGACCGGCGAGGCGGGGACGACGAACTTGGCGACGATGCCGACCAGCGTGACGACGATCATCGGGATCCAGAACAGCCAGCGCCAGTTGAGCGCGCCGACGATCGGGCCGGCCAGCACGATGCCGAGGCCGCTGCCGGAGGCGATGACCGCGGCCATGACGCCGACCGCCGAGGTGACGCGGTGCGGCGGGAACTCGTCGCGGATGATGCCGAACGAGACCGGGAAGATCGCGCCGCCGAGGCCCTGCAGGACGCGGGCGACGATGAGCACCCCGATGCTGGGCGCGATCGCCGCGAGCAGGCAGCCGAGGGCGATCGCGCCGAGGGCGACGAGCAGCGCGCGGTCCTTGCCGATCATGTCGGCGATGCGGCCCATCAGCGGGGTGGCCACCGACGCGGCCAGCAGCCAGGCGGTGAGCACCCAGGTGACCGTGCCGGTGTCGGTGTGCAGGTCGTGCTGGATGGTCGGCAGTACCGGCGTCACCAGCGACTGCATCAGCGCGAACGCGGCCGCGGCGGCCGAGAGCACGCCGAAGGTCTGATAAAGTCGAGGCATGCCTCCACATTAGTGGAGGGGTGCCTCCGGTTCGCAACTGGTTTATGAGGTGAGTCTCGTCATGGCGGCGGTCGATGCTCGGCGCCCGATGCGGGCGGATGCCCGGCGCAACTACGACGCGTTGATTGCCGCTGCCCGGACGGCGTTCGCAACGGATGGGACGAACGCCTCACTGGAGGACATCGCTCGGCGGGCCGGCGTGGGCATCGGCACCCTGTACCGAAATTTTCCGAAGCGCCGGGATTTGTTCGAGGCGGTGTACGTCTCCGAGATCGATCAGCTGGCCGCGGTGGCCGCCGAGGTCGCCTCGCGGCCGCCGTGGGAGGCGCTGATGGCGTGGCTCGACCAGTTCGTGGAGTACGCGGTCACCAAGCGGGCCATCATCGAGGCGCTCAACCGCGAGTCGGAGCTGTTCGCGCGCTGCCGCCAGACGATGTACGCGGCGGGCGAGCCGCTGTTCGCGCGGGCCCAGGCGGCCGGCGTGGTGCGCGCGGACGCCAACTTCGACGACCTGCTGCGGATGGTGTCGGGCCTGATGTCGGGCGCCTTCGTCGACGACGCGCAGCGCGACCGGGTGCTCGCGCTGGCGCTGGACGGCCTGCGCGCGCCTTCCTGAAGCTTCGCCAACTCACTGCCTTCGCCAACTCAGACCGGCGGCGGCACGACCCGCAGGTGTGCGACCCGAGGCCCGTCTTGTGACCTGCTCGAGTTGTTCGGTGGAGTAGCCGGAAATGATCTCCTGGGGTTAGGCTCCCGGCCGAACAGAGACTGATCGATCGGCCCCGTGGCCGAGGGTGGCGCGGGACGGATGACGACGGAACAAGCACCAGACGCGGCACGGACCGCGCCCTGGGTCTGGGTGGTGGTGGTTGCTGCGCTGTTCACGCTGGTGCAGCTGCCGTACGCGCCGGGGAATTTCTACCCGGACTCCACCGAATACCTCACCCAGGTGTACGGCCTTCTCGGCGACAGCCGCGAGCAGGGCCGGGAGAAGGCCATCCAGGCCTTCTGCAGCCAATACCGCCGGCCGAGTCTGGTGATCGAGGTCGCCGGCTCCGATCCGGCCCAGCGGGACCGCGCCGGTGACAGCTGCGTCAAGCGGCTGCACGCGCAGAACGGGGAAGGTCCCGGCACCCGGTACGGCCCGGCGATCACCCGCGACAGGTCGATCCCGTCGACCCGCTACGAGGACATCTTCCTGTCCCGGCCGGCCGTTTCGTTGTTCTACCTGCCCGCCGTGGTCGTGGCCGGGCCACGGGCGGGGATGTGGGCGACCACCCTCGCCTGGACGCTGCTCGCCGGCGTGCTGGCCTTCCTGTTACTGCGCCGGCTCGGCATGCCGCTCCCCCTGGCCCTGCTGGGACAGGTGCTCCTGCTCATCCTGCCGATGCGCAACTGGATGATGGCACCGCTGGCCGAAGGAATGACCATCACGCTGATGATGGCCTGCTTGCTGGGCGCGGTCTACGCGCTGACCGGCAACCGCGGGCGCGGAGTGGCGCTGCTCGCCACGGGCCTGGCAGTGGGCACGTTCGTCAAGTACTCGCAGTTTCTGTTGTTCGCCGTCGCGCTCGCCGGCGTACTCGGGCTTGTTCTTCTGTTCGCCCGGCGCCGCGGTGAGCGGTTGCCGGACGGATCCGGCATGGTGATCGCGGTGGCGCTTGCCGCGGCGGCCGGCATGTTCCTGCTCTCCCGCGGGCTCGGCTGGCCGGGCGGCGCGGACACCATCCAGGATCTGCTCACCGACCACTTCCGGCAGCCGGATGTGGCCGAACCGGTCGGTACCTGGTTGTCGGTCAACGGCGAGTTTTGGCAGCAATGGCTTGCCGGGCAGTTGCAGGAACCGTTCCAGGTCGTCGCGTGGGCGGCGGGGGTGTGGGGTGTGCTGCGGTTGCGTACCACGGCGGCGTTCGCGGTGCTCGCCGCGCTGCCGGCCGGGCTGGCGAACCAGTTCGGCCACCCCAACATCACTCAGGGCGACCGGATCTACACGGCCGCGTGGCTGGTCGTGGTGTACGGGATACCGATGCTGCTGCACACGTTCACCCCGAGGCCGGCCGCCACCGATGACACCAGTTCGGCGATTCTCGTTCCCATGCCACTGCAAGGCGGCGTGCCAAGGCAGTCCCGCGGAGTTGGTCATCCCGACCATGACGCCGGTCGGATCGCGGCGCCGTAGGCCATCCGCGCCACCGGGGTGCGAGGATGCGAAACTTCGCCCCCTCAACCGATGACTCCTGCGGCTGAACCGCGCTTCGTTCGCAGGCCGGCCACCGGGAGGCTTGATGGCTTGAGACGGCAACCACTCGCGCGGCTGCCCTCCAGTACCGAGTTCGGTAATTGTGTGCTCGCGTGAGGCCGGAGGCCCGGCGCAAATGCCCCGGGCCTCCGGCGGTTGCGGTCAGCGGGCGTGGTAGCGGTCTTCAGCGAGTCAGGATGCCCAGGCGACTCTGCTCCAGTCAGTGCCCAATGAGGTCCAGCTGGCGTTCGTGGGAATGATCGTGCCGGCGCCGCTGCCTCGGTATAGACGCATGACGTTGTCGGAGTAGCGGCCGGCGATGTCCGGGTGGGTGTCGCCGTTGAAGTCGCCGGGGGACAACAGCAGGCTCATGTTGCCCCATTGGGGGGCCAGGGCGGTGTAGCCGCCCAGCGGACTGTTGCCGTTGCCCGGGTAGAGGCGGAGAACGCCGTCAGAGTAGACGCCGATGACGTCGGCTTTGCCGTCGCCGTTGAAGTCACCGGGGGAGAACAGTTCGCGCATGCTGTTCCACTGCGTCGCTAGGGTGGTGTAGCTGCCGATGAGGCTTCCGGCACCGTCACCGGGGTACAGGCGTAGGACGCCGTCGGAGTAGCGGCCGATGATGTCGGCTTTGCCGTCGCCGTTGTAGTCGCCGGGGGACAACAGTTCGTGCATGTTGCTCCAGCTGTTGGCGAGTACTTTGTAGCCGCCGATAAGGCCGCCGGCGCCGTTGCCGGGGTAGAGCCGTAGGACGCCGTCGGAGTAGACGCCGATGATGTCGTTGTTGCCGTCGCCGTCGAAGTCGCCGGGAGTGAAGACTTCGTTCATGTTGCCCCAGCTGGTGGCGATGCGGATGTAGCTGCCGTCGCCGCCGATGATCCCGCCGGCGCCGTTACCGCGGTACATACGCAGGGTGCCGTCGGTGTGCCGGACGATCATGTCGTTCTTGCCGTCGCCGTCGAAGTCCCGGGTGGGCTGGTACCCGTCGTCGTGGATGACGACCTGGTTGAAGGTCTGCACTTCGGCGACCTGCCCGGTGAAGTAGCTGCCGAAGGCAGTGGCGCTGATCCGGTTGGCGCCGATCCGGAATGGCTTGGCGGCGCTGGCCATCCAGGGTGTCAGGTGCACGGCGCGGGCGAGGTCTTTGCCGTTGACGTGCAGGTCCATCACCCCGGTGGTTTTGGTGTAGCTCGCGGTGACGTGTGCCC
The DNA here is from genome assembly GCF_042664765.1 of Paractinoplanes rhizophilus. Taxonomy (NCBI): domain Bacteria; kingdom Bacillati; phylum Actinomycetota; class Actinomycetes; order Micromonosporales; family Micromonosporaceae; genus Paractinoplanes; species Paractinoplanes rhizophilus. The sequence goes on from NZ_JBHTBJ010000009.1 coordinate 228,852, forward strand.
AGACGCCGGGTGTGAAGCTGCCGTTCGGGGCGATGGCGTAGGTCCAGGTCGGGGATACGGTGTCGCCGTTGCTCATGACAAATCGCCAGCTGCGGCTGGTGGGTTCGGCGTAGATCTGGAAGACGGCGGTGTTGGTGCCGTCCTGCGACAGCACGGTTCCGCCGGTCGCGGCAGGTTTGGCCCAGAAGTCGAGGGTGAAGTCGGTGGTGGTGTCGATCGCCTGGGTGCTGGTGGTCAGGCTGGTGGTGCCGGTGAGCTCGAGGTCGGGGTCGAACAGGTCTTGGCCGTGCCAGTTGGCGCCAGTGGCGGCTGTCGCGGTGGCGGGCAGGGTGCCGATGCTGTCCTTGGCCGGATTGTTGTATGCGGTCAGCGGTTTGGTGGCGTCAGGGCTGGTGTAGTCGTTGAGCATCCACGCGTGGGTGCCGGTGAGAACCTTTTGGGCGCTCTGCGCGGCGACGGTGCCGGTGCCCGTGTTGAGGCCGCTGACGAGCCAGGCGGTTGCGGCGGCCCCGTCACCGACCGTCCACAGGTCGGCGGTGTCGTCGTCGTTGATGTCGGCGGCGTACAGGGCGAGGTTCTTGCCGGTGTTGAAGCTTACGGACAATTGGTATTGGGTGTAGGCCAGGGTTCCGGTGTCGGCGCTGAAGGTGACGTTGTTCCACAGGTAGAGCTGCCCGGTGGATGCCTTCCAGAGGAACAGAGCTGTGCCGGTGGCGGTCTGCGCCGAGGTGATCGTCCAGGTGTTCCAGTCGGTGCCGCCGGCGGGGGTCTTGGTGGGTAGCGGCTGCGCGGAGTAGCCGCCGCTCACGCCATTGTTGGGGTAGTAGGCGAGGAAGTAGGTGTTGTCCGGCTTGCTGGCGATGCCGATCAGGTCGGGATAGCTGTTGGTGTGCGCCCCGGCGTTAGCCAGCTGGATCGGGCTGAGAACCTCTTGGAAGTCGTTGAAATCGAGGCCCTTGAGAGCAGTGTCGTCAATCTTCGTGTAGTTGGGGTCGAGTTCGGCCCGAATGGTGGAGCCGTCACCGTTGCCGCGCAGGATCACGGCACCGCCTTCGTTGCGTCCGCTACCCGGCGGGTAGTAGACGAGAACGTCTTGAAGGGGGCCGCCGAAGTGGCCGGTGATGGGCTGGGCGCCGGTAAAGTCAGTCGGACTGCCCACGGTGCCCGGGGCGAAAATGCCGTTGCCGTGTGAGCCGATGTTCGCGGCGGCGGGCCCCAGTTTGCCGTTGCTCTTGCCCGAGGCCAGCCACAGTCCGGCAGCGATACCGCGGGTGCCGCCGACGGTGACTAGGTCGGCGATTCCGTCCCCGTTGAGGTCGGCGTCATCGGCTGTTTGTGCCGGGTCAGCGTTGAAGGTGATTGGTGAGGTACCACCGATGTTGCCGCCGGCCGATCGGCTGGTCACGGTGATGGTATTGGTGAATCGGGTGGGGATGATGGTGACAGTGGCGGCGCCAGCGGTGGCGTTCACTGTCCCGTACGGGCCGCCGTTGAGCTGGTAGAGATAGCTGGTCGGTACAGTGCCGGTCGCGGGCGGGCTGATCGCAATGTCGAGCGATTGCCCGATGGCTGCTGAAGTCACCGGCGCGATTTCCGGTTGCCCCGGTCTGGTGCGGTCGTAGGTGAAGCTGCAGGTGGTCGACCAGCTGCTGGGTGCTTTGTAGTCGGTGGCCTGCACGGTCCAGGAGAACTTGGTGGCGCCCCCCGCGGCTGTGTAGCTGTTCAGTTTGTCGACTGGGACCCGAAGGACGGCGGTGCTGCCGCTGGTGTAGTACAGCTGCTGCGGATCGGTGGTGGTCACCGTCGTACCGGAGCTGGTGACCCAGACCTTGAAGGCAGCGCCTACGGTGCCCTTGTCGGGGTCGGACACGGTGGCGTACAGAGTCACCGACCCTTCACCGATGATGCTGCCGTTGCACGCGGTGCTCGGCGACGTGTGCAGGCCGCTAGGCTTGTTCGTTGTGTGGTTGTACCTGATCTCGAGGCTGGGGCCGGTTTCCAGGAATTCTTTCCAGGCATACTTGTCGGACTGGTCGGCGGCGGCCAGCAGGAAGGTCTGAGTCTTCTTTCCTGCGTTGACGTCGGCCAGGACCGTGCTCTTCACGTCGAACGGAATGGCGTCGGCAGGGCAGGACGAGTCGTAGCCGTAGGCGACGTTCTGGCTGTCGACGGCCGAGCCCAGAGCGATGCCGTCCCAATAGTTCCACGTCGCGTTCGACGCGCTCAGGGTGCCGGTGGGCGCGTACAAGTTCACCGAGCGTGCGCTGCACGAGTAGGCCCAGGTTTCCTTCATGTTGAGTTTGGCGGTATCGAGCGTGGCGCCGGCCAGCACGGAGGTCGGGATGGTGAAGTTCACCAGCGTGCGAGACAGGATGGAGCCGGAGTAGCCGACCTGCATACGCCCGTGCGGGTCGGGTGTGCTCTTCCAGTAGTTGGTGTCAGGGTAGTTCTTGCTGATGGTAGCCCAGCCGCTGAAGGTGCCGGCGGCGGGTTGCCATTCGAACGTGGGGTCGATGTAGACCGGGAAGCGGGTCGTCGCGGCCGACAGCAGCGTCTTGTTGGGGGTCAGTTCGAGTCGGCCGCCGCGCACAGCCGTGCCCATTTTGGACCGGTGTGCCGTGGCGCCGGGGCCCTTAGCCGTGGAGGTCGCCGCTTGCCCGGTCTCGGCGGTGCGGGAGATCCCGGCCGCGTCGAGGGTGCTGGCTGTGGAGGGGTTGGCCGAATCCCACATGCTGGGCGATGGGGCGGTGAGCACAATGCGCCCGGCATTGTCCGTGCCGGTCAGGTTGCCGGCGTTGTCGGTGGCAACCGTCAGGCCGGTGGTGGACAGGGGGAGGGCGAGGGTTGCCAGGGCCGGGTTGGCGGCGGCGGACGCGTCCTGGATGACGAACACCTCGGAGAATCCGCCGCTGGTGTGTGCGGTCACCTGCAGGTCGACACCGGGCAGCACTGCGGAGTACGTTGCCGTCGCGCCGCTCACGGTGGGCTCCGGCAGCGTCATCGGCGCGCCGATAGCCGCGTTCAGTCCCGCCACGCCGAGTACCGCCATCGGGCTGGACCCTCCACCTGACAGGGTCAGCGGCGTGCCGGACAACCGGGGCGACAGGCTGCCGTCTGGGTTGCGGATCAGGGTGGCGTCGAGGTTGCGCCACTGACCGTCGACCTTCTTGCGGCTGGGGGACGCCGACTGGAGGAAGGTGACGGTCCCGTCGGGGTTCGCGGTCACTGTCGTGGTAGCGGACGCCGCCGACGTTGCCTCGACCGGTGCGCCGGTCCGATGGGCCTGTGCGATCGCTTGTTCCACGGAGACGTCCGCGGCCGGCGCCAGCGCTGGTGTCGCTTCGGGCGCAGCGACCGCCACCGCTTCGGGCGTCACGATCGCCGCGGCGCCCAGGACGCCGCCTGCCAATAACGTCGACAGCCGCCGCTGCCAGGTCGCGTGTCCGCGTTTGCCCGTACTCACGTATCCACTCCATCGCGCCAAGATCAGCAACTGGGATGTGGACCCTACGGTGCGGTCGACGTCGGCGTAACCCCGCGTTGAGCGAGTTGTAACGGTTCGCGCCGCTGTGCCATCGAGCGTTGTCGAATTGTGATCAGGCGCAGGGGCCCAGAGCGGATCGGCGTGTGTAAAAGTCTGCGTCTTGATCTTGGCTTAAGCGGGGAAAGGTGGCGGTTCGCCATGGCCGGCAGTCGGCGCTGGGTGTCGTTCGACAGGACGCGAGCCTTGGTCGCGTTCATCACCGCTGTCGGGTGTGTGTTGAGTGGCGCCGGTACGGCACCGGCGCGAGCGGCCGCCATGTCGATCGGGCCGAAGCCGTCGCCCGGGGTCGCGGTGACCGGCGTGAAGCCGACCAACTTCCGGTTCGCGACTATGCCGGACGCCGGAGCCTGTCACGATTTTTGTGTAAATCGGAGGATGTGCCGCTTAAGCGAATACTATCAGAAGGTCAGCCGGTTTGGGAAGAGGCGAACCAGAGTGTTCAATGCCACCTTCCAACCGTGCGTTCCGGTCCCTGAATCACCGCCGCGGTGCGTCGATATGTTCCGCAGTCCAAGATAGAGCAGTTTCATCGCGGCGTCCTTGTCGGGGAAATGACCGCGATTCTTGGTGATTTTGCGGAGCTGGAAGTTGATCGACT